>CAYYPD010000106.1:0-1502 GCA_964473445.1 uncultured Muribaculaceae bacterium | reverse complement strand
GATGATAGGTTTATGTCGTGCAATACGAGTAAGCAAGTTATGCCATTCTGAGTTAATTTTTTTATTATATCCAGAACTTTGATTTGATTTACTAAATCCATATTAGATGTTGGTTCGTCTAACAGTAAAATATCCGCTCCCGAAACCAATCCGAGTGCTATATTTGCTTTTTGAAGTTCTCCTGAACTCAAATTGTCTATTAAAGTCTCTTTCTTATCTTCTAAATCCAATAATTTAAGAATTTCATTTATTTTGTTTTTCTCTTCTTGTGAGAGAGTCCATTTCCAAGTATTCTTGAAAAAGGAAGATTCAATGTATTCTTGAAGATTTATTCCTTGCGGATATTTTATTCTCTGAGGAAGATAAAATAAGTTTTTTGAGTCCGTTTTTACTGTTCCCGCCTGAGGTTTTATTATACCCGCTATAATTTTAAGCAAAGTTGTTTTCCCTACCCCGTTTGGACCAACCAGCACCGTAATTTTATCTTTTGGAATATAAATGTTTGCATTTTTATATAATTTTAAGTTATCAACGGTTAAAGACAAATTTTCAATTCTAATCACGGAACATATCTCCTTTTTTTGTCAGGAAATAAACAAAAATCGGAGCTCCGATAAAGGCAACAACAAGGCCGAGCGGAATTTGTAACGGATAAATAATTGTTCTTGCGATAAAATCGGCAAGTAAAATTAAAATAGAACCTAAAAAGGCATTTGAAATAAATAGCCATCTGTAATCTTGTCCGAATAATATTCTTGAAATTTGAGGAGCAATAATTCCGATAAAACCCAAAATGCCTGCGGAAAAAACACTGATAGAAGTTAAAAGAGAAGATAAAACAATTACTGCTAGCGTATAAAAATATTTACTTTTTTTATCGGAGTCAATAAGTTCGGAGTCTAATCTTAAATAATTAAGTTTTGGTACAATTAATGCACTCAAAGCAAGTACGACGAGAAATGCAATAAATAATACATTATTTGAAATTATTTCGTTATTGGTAACTCCTCCTGATAAAATTAACATCATAGTATATGACTTGTTTGGATTTACCAAAATAATTAAGGAAATCAATGCACTGACAAAAATATTTATTGATAACCCTATTAAAATAAGTTTTGTAATTGAAAATCTGCTTAATCCCGAAAAAAGAATAACAATTGCGGACGATAATAAGGCCCCTGCAAACCCGAAAATTGAATAATTTTGAGAATTAAACAGCAATATTGAAAGGACTATACCAAGTCCTGCACCGGAAGAAATTCCTGTAATATAAGGTTCTGCCAGCGGATTTTTTGAAACGGATTGCATAAACATTCCTGCAAGTGCTAAACAAACACCTGCTATAAATGCTTTTAAAGCTCGAGGATAGCGAAGCAGCGTCAAAATCATACTGTCCGAATCGTTATCAAGGTGGAATGCTTTCCATAACAAATTATAACCAAAATCGTTATATCCTGCGTATAACGCAAGATATAACGATAGAAGAGTTCCTGTAAACA
>CAYYPD010000105.1:0-1731 GCA_964473445.1 uncultured Muribaculaceae bacterium | reverse complement strand
TGCAAATGAAATATGTGCATTTGGCTCTTTCTCTAAATTATAAATTTTCTTTTCAAGAAGTTCTTTAAAAAGAGGAAAAATATCATACCCTTTAACCGTTTTATGTTCAGAAATTTGCTTATACGAGAAACAATATATACAATTTGCATTACACTGATTAGAATGCCCAATCCAAATCATATCAATATAATTATCTAAATCAGAGAGAAATTGTTCTTCAGAGTTTTCATCAAATTCTTCAATCCAATGACACCCCTTACAAAACGGAGGAATTTCACCGTTACGCATACCATTGACGAGATTGTTTTTTAGTTCAAAAACTTTATTCCAATCAATTTTATCCTTTCTCGGACCTCTATATTGTGCAATATAATTATTATTTCTTTCTTCAGGTGAATGAATAGACAAATGACAATGTCTGAAACAATCATAATTTATGTATAGACCATGTGCCAAATACCTACATCTGTACATTTTGCTCATATTATCCCTCTAAATATTCCAACAAGATATTTTTTATTATATTACATAAATAAGAAAAAACATAATATTAGTGAATTTTTAACCATTCTTTAATTTTTATTTTTATATTTTTTTTCACCGGTTTTAAATTTAAGAGATAACTGTTTATACAACAATGTTCATCTTTAAATATAGAATCATGTAATAATTTTATTAATTGATTGTACTTTGGGTGTTTAGGCAAAGAAATATCAAGCTCATTTTGAAGTTTATCAGACGAAATTTGTCGATGATAATTTATAAAAAATGCTCTGGCATCAAGCTCTTTTGCCAATTTTACAAATTTTTTCATTTCTTTATAATTATAACCGGTCACGACAAAGTTTAATTGCAACGCACTCAACAATCCTTGCTTTTTTAGTTCAGAAAGATATTTTACATTTTCAAGTACAGCATCAAAATTTCCATGTTCAATCAATTTATTATAAGTTTTTTTAGTAGCTGCATGCATCGAAATCGTAACAGAATACATCTTATCTTTTATATTAAGTTTTTCAATCATTTCTTTGGAAAAAAGTATCCCATTAGAAATAATTTTAAATCTTATATGTGGGTATTCTTCAATAATTCTTTTTAAGATTTCAATTGATTGCTTACTTGCAAACAATTCTCCCGCAGAATTTAATTCAACAATTTCTGCATGTTGAAGCACAGTTGAAAATATTTTATCAAAGTTTTGTTCTACCCTTTGTGCTTTTTCTATGTTAAAGCGTTTTTCTTCTTCATCCGCATTATCTCTACAAAATATACATCTTATATTACATCTTCTGTCATAACTGAATTCAATCTGTTTCGGATATTCAGATATCAAAGACGGAGTAAATTCACACAAATACGGACACAATACTCTAATTTACAGTATTTATAATTATTATCTATAAATTGCCTTCTAAATTGTTGAGCCTTTTCTCCATTCCAAATTTCATCAAAAGACTGTTCAAAAATATTTCCAAAAGAATAAAAATCCGTCCAATAACAACAACAACAATACACTTCACCGGTGTTTTGTATTTGAATCGTATAAAATGGATGTTTACAAATTTTTTTATTCATAATGAAGTAACTTTCATTTACATAGATTATATCATAAATTTATGTTTTAATGATATAATAATGCCATTATAATAGTAAATTGGAATTTATGATGAAGTATTTAAGTTGTTCAAATATACAAAACGGATTAAGATTTGAATATAATAGCATAAAGTT
>CAYYPD010000104.1:0-2205 GCA_964473445.1 uncultured Muribaculaceae bacterium | reverse complement strand
TGACCCGCCAAACATTATTATCGGTAGTGCTGCAAACTTCTCATTTATGGACTTCATTGCTGAATTAACAGGAATTTGTTTCATTATAATGATTGCAGTTTTAGCATTTTTGTTCTTATGTTTCAGAAAACAACTTACTACTACAAAAGAAAAAATGGATAGTATTCAAGAAATTGATAACTCAAAGACAATTACTGATTTTGCTTTATTAAAAAGAAGTATGTTAATTTTGGGATTGGTTATTTTAGGCTTTGTTACACACGATATAACTCATATTGCAACCTGCATAATTGCATTTATCGGTGCAGGCATATTGTTATTATTTGAAAAACCGGAAGATACATTTAAAGAAATTGAATGGAATACAATTTTCTTCTTTATCGGTTTATTTATCATTATCGGAGCATTTGAAGCATCAGGCGGTATTAAATTAATGGCTGATTGGCTATTAAATGTAACAGCAGGTTCTCAAAAATTAACTTCAATTGTTATTTTGTGGGGTTCCGGTATTTTATCAGGGGTTATAGATAACATTCCTTATACAGCAACAATGGCTCCGATGATTCATGAAATCGAGTTACTAAAAGGAACTGATTATGTATTGCCGTTGTGGTGGTGTTTGTCACTGGGTGCTTGCCTTGGCGGCAACTTAACAATTATCGGTGCGGCAGCAAACGTAATCGTATCGGAAAATGCAGCGAAACACGGTCATCCGATTGCATTTATGAGCTTTATGAAATATGGTGTTGTAGTTGTATTTATCTCCTTAACATTATCAACAGGCTATATTTGGATAAAACACTTTATGTAAACATAATTCAAAAAGATATAAAGAAGCGAGGTCTTTAAAACCTCGCTTCTTTTTGTAATGATAAGAAACCTTATTATTGAAAAATGACAGACTTCCTATGTTCATGTCATACTGAAAAATTAGAGAAACAAGCGTTAGCACAGTTTTCCAATCTGTTCGGAACCTCATACAGTTACTGTATGATTAGTAAATCAGACCTGCAATTGATTATTGACAGGTATTCAACTACAGAACATAAAAGCATTGTATATTTACACTTTTAATTGTATTTCTATTGTTTTAAATATGTGCTTTAATAATTAAAAGGTTAAATAATGAAAAAATTACTTGCTTTACTCTTAATATCAATAGTTTTTATCTCTACCGGATGTCAAAAAAAAGTAGAAAAAACTGTAGTTGAAAAAATTCAAGAAAAAGGAATTTTAACAGTAGGGGTAAAAACGGATTCTAAACCTTTTGGATTTCTTGATGAGAACGGCAACCATGTCGGTTTTGATATTGATATAGCAAAAGCAATTTCTCAAGATATTCTTGGTAATGAACGCCGAATAAAATATGTAAGCGTTTCCCCAAATTCAAGAATTGAAGATATAACATCAGGAAAAGCAGATATAGTTGTAGCTACAATGACGGTTATTCCACAACGTGAATACTTAATTCAATTTTCAAAACCTTATTATGTAGCAGGACAAACTGCCCTGGTCCGTGATGACAGCGATATTTATACTTTTGCTGATTTAAGAAAAAAGACTACAATTGTTGTCTTGGGAACAACCGCAGAACAAAATATCAGAAGAATCATCCCGACCGCAAGAATTGTCGGATATAAAACTTATGAGGATGCATTTAATGCCTTTTTAAATAAAGAGGGAGATGCAATAAGCACTGATGATACGATATTACTGGGATTTTTACAAGATTATCCCGATGAATATCGTATTCTTAAAAATCGTATTTCAAAAGAATTATACGCTGTCGGTATGAAGCAGCAGAAAAATGACGATTCCTTAAAACAAAGCGTTGACGGTGTTATTGCCAGAATGACTAAAAACGGAATGTTGCGTGAGTTGAAAACTAAGTGGCAACTTGAATAATCTAAGCATATTTAATTTGTTGCATTGACATATTGGTAATTGCAACCATGTTCATTGAATTCCAAAAGTTTGAAACTCTTTTTTCATTCTCATCTGTTTCAATTCTTGCAGTGTTGATGTAAATTTCTTTCATTTTTGTATCAATAGTTTTGAAGTTCATTCTCGTATCCTCTTGTATATATAAAGTATATACGAAGTTATATATTGCCTATTAAGAATGATTTGTTTACAAAAGTTAATAATTCAAAAAAAGTGCGTTCAAGAAGCAATCGCAACACTAACACCTCAAGTATAGTAAAA
>CAYYPD010000103.1:0-2238 GCA_964473445.1 uncultured Muribaculaceae bacterium | reverse complement strand
ACACCTAAACAAGTTTTTCAACTTTATAGTGTTGCGATTGATTCTTGAATGCAGGCTATTTTAATTTTATCGTTTCTTTAAATTTTAATGATTTGCTAAATTTTGGTAAAGCATGGGATTTCGTTAAGAAATCTCTTCCTACATTACCAAAATATGCTTTTATTGGAATTTTAATGGGTATAACATTTGGTATATTTGCGTTTTTAGCTATTTATTTACTTAGTATCTTGAAAATACCTGAGAATATATCTTATCAAGTAACATCTTCACTTTTTTCTGTAATATCAGTACCAATAATTGTAATAATGACAGAAATCAATGCACAATTTGCCAGAACGGTTTTAAAAATAGGGAAGAAAATGTCTGACGAAAATTTAAGGGATTTAAACCCGGTTCAAAATCAATAATTTAAAGATGCTATATAGGCGGTTGACCAGCAGTTTTGCAGGTTAAAACCGCCTGTAAAAGCGTCAATATTCATAACTTCACCTGCAAAAAACAAGCCTTTTACAAGTTTTGACTCCATAGTTTTTGAGTTTATTTCATTTAAATCAACCCCGCCTGCCGTAACAATCTCAGAATTTTTAACCCTGCCTGTTACGTTTAATTCTAAATTAATCAAAGAATTAACCGATAAAATACGTTCATTTCCCGTTAATTGTGCAGACTGTTTATTCCCGTCAATTCCATGCCGTAAAAGAACTACATTAACATAGCTTTCCGGTACAAAGTGAGAAAATACATTCTTTATTGTCTTTTTAGAATTAATTTTAATGTACTCGTCTATTTCCTCTTTTGTATAATTTATTAATTTTAAAAATATTTTAAGAGGTTTTACTTCTGAAATATTATCATAAGCAGTAATTGCAGAAGTTTTAAATATAACAGGACCTGTTATAAATTTATGAGCAAATAATAAATCACCATATACAGTATATTTTTTATTTTTTTTAAAAGATACTTCAACATTTTTAAAACTCACCCCCGAAACAGAGTAAAAGTCTTTTTCTTTAATATCAAAACTGCACAATGACGGTTTAGGTTCGATTATTTTATGCCCTAATTTTTTAGCAAGGTCAAACCCGTTTCCTCCGCCCCCTGTGGTAATAACAATACTGTCAAAAACGTATTCTCCGTTTAACGTTTTTACAACAAATTTTTCATCGTTTTTTAAAATATCAATTACCTTTTCTTTTTTATGTTCAAAATTTTGGTTATTCAAATGACTTTGCAATATTTTTATAGTTTTAGCCGAACTGTTTGATACGGGAAAAACTCTTTTATCTTCTTGAACATAAGTTTTTATACATAAATCAGAAAACAAATCTCTTGTTTTATCAATTCCAAATTTTGAAAAGACCGAAATCAAAAACTTTTCACCTCTAGGGTAATTTTTAACAATTTCTCTTACATCCGGTTCATTATAAGTTATGTTACATCTTCCGCCCCCGGTAGGTAAAAGAGTTAAAAACGGCTCCTTTTCATCAAATGCGGTAACGTGGCAAAACGGATTTTTGCTAACTAAAACAGAAAACATCCCACCTGCTGCTCCGCAGCCTATTACGCCTATTTTTTTAATAATCGACTCTTGTTCCATAAAGAAAAACGTCATCTAATGTTTCTAAATCTTCATGCAATTGAAGCAAAGATTTTTTATATTTTGGGTGGACATAATCCGGGATTAATTCCAAAAGAGGAACAAGTGCAAACGCTCTTTCGTGTAAATGTTCGTGAGGAATTTTTAAATCCGGCTCATTAACAATTAAATCCCCATAAAAAAGTATATCTATATCAATATTTCTTGCTTCATATTTTCCTGTTAAGGATTTTGTTCTGTCCATTTTGGCTTCTGTTGTTTTGCATAAATTTAATAACTCTCTCGGAGGCAATTTTGTTTTTACTTCGATTACCGCATTAACAAACCAGTCCAAATCTTTATTTCCCCACGGTTCTGTCTCATAGAAAGCAGAAGAACGTACTACCGTAACCAAATTACTTTCAGTCAACAATTTTACCGCTTGTTGAAGATAACCTACTCTGTCACCTATATTTGAACCTAAACTTAAATATGCTACTGCCATTGAAATAAACTCCTCAGCTATATTTTATTATCTTTTTCAGAAGTTTACAACAAAATTAAATTTATAATTAAAAATTGTAATAAAATTTGATATTTTTTAAGTAGTGCGTTCAAGAAGCAATCGCAACACTAACACCTCAAGTATAGTAAAATTAGAG
>CAYYPD010000102.1:0-2390 GCA_964473445.1 uncultured Muribaculaceae bacterium | reverse complement strand
GTTACAGAATATCCGAGTAAAGCTAACTCACGTGCAGCTGACAATCCTGCAGGACCACTACCCACGATTGCAACTGATTTTTTAATTGGTGCAGCTGGTGTAAATAACGGTTTCTCCTGTTTTAGGATTTATAGCATATACGCTACTTTTATTACCGGCTGACTCAAATATTTCTTTAATCTTTGCATTTATTGTATCAGGTGTGGCGTCAATATCTTCAATATCTTTTGCACTTGCAAAAGCATAACCCCCCGTTTGAGAAATTTTGCCTTTTATACAATGCGTTATTGATGGGGCATCAACACCTAAAATTTCAGCTGCTTCTTTTCTTGACTTGAAAACTCTGTAATTTCCATGTGAATCAATTGCATATATTTTAGGCTTTTTTAAATCAGAAATTTTTGCGTTAATTAATCCTTTATTTAAAACGAGGTTGCCGTTTTCATCATATTTTTCAACGTCTGTTGCTCTGGCGTAAGCAAATCCGAGTCCGGTCTTTTTCTTTGGATTTGATAAACATTTCCTGACAGTATCCGGAGTTAAGGAATAAAATTCTTCTACCTGTTTGGGGGAATTAAATTTTTTAAATTTACCGTCTTGAGAAAAAACATAAACCGCAGTTTTAAAACGCTTAAGTAATTCCGATTTCTTTTTCTCATCAACTACATATTTTCCGTTTTCATCTTCTTTTTCGAGGTCTTTAGCTCTTACAAATGTGTAATTACCTACTTTATTTGCTGCCCCGTTTAAGCAGTGAGTAATTGATGGTCCGTCAAGGTTTAATTTATCTTCTGCCTCTTTTCTTGAATTAAATTTTAGAATATTCCCATCTGCATCAATTGCATAAATTTGAGTTCTGAGAATTTCTCTAAATTCATTTAAAACATCCGGTTTTAAGCTGACAGTTCCGTCATCATTTTGAACTTCTATATCTGTAGCTTTTACAAATACATAATTATCAGTTTTTTTTAAATGTTCGTTAGGGCAATTAGATATAGAATTTCCTTTAATTCCGAGTTCGTTTGAGATATCTTTTCGGCTGTCAAATTTTATTGCATTTCCGTCTATATCAATGGCATAAACAGGATAATTCTCTTTTTTACCGAAACTTTGAGAATATAAAGCCTGCACTTTTAGTGCAAGAGCTTTATTTAAAGATAATCCCATATAGTTAGAGGAAAGCGTATGACTATTAGATGTAGCCGGGATTGAATTTGTTTTTTGTAATTTATTATACACAAAATAATTTGGTGATATTTTCATAAGAATTTCTTTCTATATCACCTTAAAAACGCATAAAAATATATTTTGCGTTTATTATTAATTCTATATTGAATAAGGGTAATCGTCTTTAAATTCCCATCCGTCAAATAATAAGAGTGTAGCACAAGTGTATGGACTGTCGTTTTTACAAGAGTCAAGTGCTTTTTCTCTGGTATCTACCCTTTTAACGTGATACGGAATTATTTTAGCTGTTGTGAAATTATTTGTTGATTTTGGACAATATACAAATGTAAATACATCTCGACCTGCAGTATTAGGCTTTTTTGCTCCATTAACATCGAAATTAAAATCTATACATGTCCCCTTTTTTACACGAAAATATGAGCCGTCATTCAAATATATAGTTACGTAGTTACCTGTAATCTTGTAATTGTGATAAACCAAATACGGTAGTAAATATTTTTCTGAAAACTCTTTTGCCGTATCAGGTGTTGAATCAATAGGTTCAGCGGCTTCTTCTGCCCAATATTCCCAGTCATTACCGTCTGCTTTAGCTTTGTATGTAACTTGCTCTAATGTAGAGTAGAATTTTTTTAAACGTGCAGTTGTTTCTTCTTTTCTGCTGTTTGCAATTAAAGTTGGAACGGTAATTGCGGCAATAACCCCAATAATAACGAGGGTAATTAATACCTCGCTAAGAGTAAAAGCCTTTAGTCTGTAGGGGGGGGGGTAAATTTCTTTCTCATTTTTCGTCTCCTTATTACCTTTTAGTCATTGTAGCATTATTAAGAGATTTTGTAAAATGTTTAATTTTTATTATTTAATATTACATTCCTATTTGAAAATATCGATTTATACCTTATAAATATAGTACTTGCGACCCTGAAACAAGTTCAGGGTGACATGTATTCTTAGATTATCAAGACTCATGTCATTCTGAAAGGTTAGAAAAACAAGCGTTAGCGTAGTTTTTCAATCTGTTCAGAATCTCATTGTACCTAAATTTGGGTGGTATGTTTTAACAAATAATGTCGGTTGGGCATACTTGCCCAACAATATAATTTTTCTGTTATTGTCAGGCAGTGCCTGACCTACATTTTATTAATTATTTAATTATTTTTTATGTCCTCCGGACGGGGAAACTTTTTAAAAAGTTTCACAAAACC
>CAYYPD010000101.1:0-2524 GCA_964473445.1 uncultured Muribaculaceae bacterium | reverse complement strand
ATACAATTAAAGTTCTGGATGACGGCAGTTTATACGGTTATAATACCGATGTTTACGGATTTGTTGAAGCAATTCCCGAGGATTTCAGAAAAGAAATAAACGGTGCGGATATTGCCATTTTAGGTAATGGAGGTGCCGCAAGAGCCGTCGGGGTCGGAATTTCAATATTAAAGGCTAAAAAAATAGATTTTTATGTTAGAAATATAATAAACGCAAAAGATACAATAGATGCACTCAGAACACATTTCCCTGAAGTTGAAATAAATTGCAGGCTGATTGAAAGTTTAAAGGATTTAAGTTCATATAAAATGCTTATAAATACAACTCCTATCGGGATGAGAAGTAAAGCAATGGGGATTTCTCCCATTGATGAATATGTTGTAAAAACAATGAATAAATCTTCAATAATCTATGATATTGTTTATAATCCGTTAAAGACAGAACTTATAAATATAGCAAAAAGAAATGGTATTCAAACAATACAAGGGCTGGATATGCTAATTTATCAAGGTGCTAAGGCATTTGAAATTTGGACGGGTAAAAAGCCCGATGTTTTAAGGATGAAAATAGCAGCTCTAGAAGAAATGATTGATTAATCTTCTTTTGTTCTGGTAGGAAAATCTTGGATGTAAACTCCGCCTTTTTTGGTTGCTTTGCCGTCTTTTAGAACTTCTCCGGCTGTATTTACCAAATCTAATGCAGGTACTCCATCAAAATACTCTGAACCCATATTCGCAATACCGCATGTTATTCCAAATCCGTTACTCTCAAAGTCCTTTAGCCATTTTTTAATTTGGCTTACTTCTAACTGTTTATTAAATTTATCGTTAAGATATTCTCTTAATTTTTTATTGTTTATAACTTCTTTTTGTTCTTCTTTCGTTCCGTGTTTTATTTTATATAAAACAGGTGTCAATCCATCTTCCTCGGTCTTACTGCCGGCATGTTCAACAGCATAAGAAAGCATTGCTCCCATATATATAGTCATCGTTCTTGAAATAGAGTGGTAATCTTCTTGAAAAATTTTATTTCTTTTTAAATCATGATTTTTAGTTTGGATACTATCCAATAAATCTAATTCTATAGCCATTTCATTTATTGATTGAATAATGGAATTTACTTCATCGTAAGCAGTTAGTTTGCATTGTAAGGTATTCTTGTAAGTATCGTTGTATGAAGTCAACGCAGGGTCTTCTGAAATTTCATCTCTGATTTTTTGACAAACATCTTTTAATTTATCAGGGGAATTAGAAATATTTACAATTACGAATTCTTCCCCTCCAAAACGGTAAGAACCTAAACGAGCTGCTTCTGCGTGTTTTTTTATAATTTCAGCAACTCTTTTTATAAAGATATCACCTGTTTCATAGCCTAATATTTCATTTACGGATTTGAAATTATCCATATCCATCATTGCAACTTGAAGTTTTTTTCCGCTTGCTTCAGCCTCCGCTTTCTTTTCTTCCAGCCTTCCTAACAAACAGGTTTTATCTCTTAATTTAGTAAATCTATCTCTTGTTATCGGGGTTTTGTTTGTTGCAATTACTTCTTGAACGGTACTTTCAATCGCAATCGGTGTATGATATGCCATAATATTTTCTGCTGATACACCTTTTATTACATTGTTATTGTTAACTTCGAGAGCTGTATTTCCCTCGTTTTGTATTGGGTTATTGGGAACTTTTACTTCAGAGTTGCTACCGGTAAAGTTTGTTCTGTATATATTATTAAAAGCTATATGCATTTGTTTGAGTACTCCTTATGGTGGTATCAACACCCGTAAAAAATTTTATTACTCTATAATTTTCAATTATTAAGAAAAATTAATCAATAAATTTCCCTCCGAAAAGGTCTTTTACCATAGCTGCTTGGCTTGATGAATCAACAGGTTTCTGATGTGCGGATTTCTGCTCATCTTTACTCATCACAAAATTTTGATATTCTTCTTCTTCCTGCTGCTTTATATCTATAACTTCTTCTTTTGGTTTTTGAACAGGCGGAGTTACAGTTGTCGTTGTTTTTTGCGGGATATTGTTTCCAAGTACAACTTCAATAACAGGATTTGGAATATTCAAATATTTTGAAACCGCATCAACAAGTGCTTGCCTTTTAGCACCTTCCCTTGCTTGTTTTACAAACATTTCCTTACTAAATGCAACAACAATTTTATTCTCCGATATTTCTATCGGTTTAGCTAAGTTTGTATAGAATGCTCTATTAGGCGGACTTTCTATACTTTGCAATATAGATACCCATAAGTTGTGGAAATCTGACGATTTACCGCTTTGAACATTTTGTGTTTGAGGGGGTTCAGCTTGCCTGTGAACTTCCTCGTGAACAGGTTGATGATGTTCTTCAACTTTTATTTCAGGCTTTTGTTCATGTACAAATGTCGGTTTTTGAGGTTGAACTTTAGATTGTTCCTCTTGTTTTGGTTTTTGTACTGCTTGAATTTGAGGTCTTTGAGCTTGTGAAACTTGAATGTTTCCGCTTGCAATTTTGTTTTCAAGCTCTTCAATTCTTT
>CAYYPD010000100.1:0-2571 GCA_964473445.1 uncultured Muribaculaceae bacterium | reverse complement strand
CACCGCCATAAGGGTCTGATTCAGGGTTTAGCCATATTAAAATTCTTTGTTTTTGGAATGAACGAATTGCAAATAACAAAGCGAATGCACCGCAACCGATAGCCGGAAATATTAATTTTATACTGCCGCCTGCTGCAAAATACATAAACATTGAAGAAAATAATAGTATTAAAACCATACTCAAGTTAGGTTGTTTATATATAAGCCCTAACATAATAATAATTGGGATGAAATACTTTAATTGTTTATTAAAATCAAAAATGTTTATGTTTCTTGAAAAAGCGGAAGATAAAAGCATAATAACCGAGAGCTTTGCTGCTTCTGACGGCTGGAATTGAATTGGTCCGATTGCCAACCACCTTGTTGCACCGTTTACGGTTGTACCTGCAAAATGTACTCCCAAAAGAAATACAATAATTGTCCACGCAAACGGAATTGAAAGCCTGTCGAGTTTTTTATAGTTTATATTACTTATAACAAGTGTCGCTATACATCCTAAAATAAACCAGCAAAACTGTCTTGCAACAAAAAATATTGAGCTTGTCCCTTGAGCAATACATTTTGGTGCTCCTGCGGAAAATATTGCTAAAATCCCTATAATAATAAGGAAAAAGACAATAGCTGCAAGTTTTTTATCAAAAGATGTAATTATATAATCGCCCTGAGGCGTTGTATTATAACTTGGATTTGACATAGTCTTTAAACACTTCTCCTCTGTGTTCATAACTGTTAAACATATCATAACTTGCACAAGCAGGTGAGAGTAGAACAATTTCATTATCTAATGTTAAAGATATATCAATAGCTTCTTCTAAAGAACCTGCCGTAATTATGTTTGAGAAACCGTTTTTCTCCATATTTTCTTTAAAGCGTTGAGTAGCTTCTCCTATAAGAATAACGGTTGAAACATACTTGTTAATATAGTCCTTGCAAAATTCCGTTAAATCCGTATTTTTATCTCTTCCGCCTGCAATTAACGTCAATTTTTTACCCTCAAAGGACTTTATTGCAACAAATGAAGCCTCGGGATTTGTTGCCTTTGAATCGTTATAAAACTTTTTGCCGTTAACGGTTGCTGTGTATTCAATTCTGTGTTCTACAGGTTTAAATGACATAATTCTTTCTTTTATATGTTCATTTGATATGCCTATTAGTTTAGCAATTACAATTGCACACATAGCATTTTGATAGTTATGCTCACCTACCAAAGAAATATCGTTGAGTTTAATGATTTCTTCTTCTTTATTATTTCTTCTGAAATAAATAGCACCATCTTTTATAAAACAACAATTTTCACCGACTTCTTTTGCATAAATAAATTTTTCACCCGTGTACGATTTTGCAAATTCATAAATTTTTTCATCAACACCGCTGAAAACCGCAAACATAGGCTTCTTATCTTCTCTAAACAAACTTATCTTTGCTTCAAAATACTTATCAAGTCCGCCGTGCCAATCTGTATGATCAGGAGTAAATGTTAAAAAGCAAGCAATTTGAGGTCGAAATGTCGGTGCAGTCGTCAATTGAAAAGAGCTTGTTTCACATACAAAATAATCAGGATGTTCATCCAATAAAGAAGTTGGCGGAACACCAATATTACCGCACACCAGAGCTTTATATTCACTGCATAATATGTGTGAAGTTAAAAGTGTAGTAGTTGTTTTTCCGTTTGTACCCGTTATTGCAATAAATGGAGCAGATGCTTCCAAGTATGCAAGTTCAACTTCCCCAATAACAGGAATATTTCTTTCTTTTAGCTTTGCGAATATCTCACTTTTAGGCGGTATTCCCGGGCTTGTAACAGCAATATATGACTCATTTATAAATTCGTCGCTATGAGTGCCTGTTTCAACTTTAATTCCTAAATTTTCAAGCTCCAAAACCTTTTCCTTATCTTTATCCTGTAACGGTTTAAACTCTGTTATATAGCAGTTTGCCCCTTGTTCACTAAGGTATTTTGCTGCTGCAATACCGCTTTTTGATAATCCTAATATAAGAACCTTTTTATCTGTCCATTTTCTTTTCATAACTGCCTACCATAAAATTTTAAATAAAATAACTGCCACTGTACAAAATATTAAACTTATAAAAGAAAATACCATAACAATTTTATTTTCATTCCAGCCTGAAAGTTCAAAATGGTGATGAATCGGACTCATTTTGAAAACTCTTTTTCCGGTAAGTTTAAAACTTGTAACTTGTATAATAACAGACATTGTTTCACAAAAGAAAATAATGCCTATCAATAAAATCCATAATTCAAATTTACCCATAACCGCGATTACGGCAAGTAATCCACCAAGAGCTAAAGACCCTGTATCTCCCATAAATACTTTAGCCGGATATTTGTTGAAATATAAAAATCCGATTGAAGCTCCGACTGTTGCAGCAGCAATTATAGCTAAATCAATTTGACCTGTTAACACACATATAATTGAACAAGCAATAAACGCAACCGCTACATTAGAAGCAGCCAAACCGTCCAATCCATCCGTCAGATTTACCGCATTTGATACTCCTGTTATAAAAAATATTGCAAATAGAGGATATAAATAGTGAATATCAAAACTG
>CAYYPD010000099.1:0-2818 GCA_964473445.1 uncultured Muribaculaceae bacterium | reverse complement strand
AAATGGTGGAGGATAGGAGACTCGAACTCCTGACATCCTGCGTGCAAAGCAGGCGCTCTACCAACTGAGCTAATCCCCCACGGATTATGTCTTTTCTATCTTTCAGCCCTCTCGGGCTTACAAGATTATATTATCATATCATATTTCGTTGTCAACAAGTTTTTTCTAAATTTATTTAATTTTTTTCAAAAAATCTTTCAATTCTTCTTTTTCTGTTTTGTCTATAGTTTTCATTGCAGACTTAATTACTACTGCTGCAGCCTTTTTTCCTTTATATGAATTTAAAAATAGTGCATAGTCTTTTATATATTCTATATTTTGAGGGGCAAGTCTTTTCATTACGGAAAAATGAGATAATGCCGTTTCGTTATTACCCATACTCTCTGCACATTTTGCCATCATATAATAATTATTTGCGTTAGCAAGATTTATTTCCGATGCTTCCTTAAAGTAATAATAAGAATCCTCGTACAAGCCAAGTTTATAGTAGCAATTTCCAACCATTATATAATATTTTTCGTTTTGTGGTTGTATAGAAACTGCAATTTTAAAGTTTTCCAAGGCCTTATCAAAATCTTCATTGTTATAGCTTATCCCTCCTAAAATGTAGTACATATCAGGATTATTTCTGTCTAATGATTTTATTTTGATGACTTTTTCTTGTATTTTTTCAAATTTCCGTTGTTTATAAAGTATTTTTATTTGCAGAATATAAGCTGCTAAATACTTATCATTCTCTTTTATAATCTCTTCACAAATATCGTAAGCGGTTTCAAATTGAGATAACTTATAATTATATGAAGCGAGTTCTATTTTATAATCAAGAGAATACGGATTAATCTTTATAGCTTTTTCAATTGTGCTAATTGCTTTATCATACATAAATATTTTTGAATAATACAGAGCTTGTGCATAAAGAGCAAAATCATCTTTTATATTATTGTCCAGCTTAGCAATCAGTTCACCTGCTTCCGCTATAGCGTTTTGAATCATTAAAATTATAGATTTCAACGTGATTGCTTGAGCATTCTCTTTATCTTTATTTAAAATCAGGTCAAGCACTCTTAAAGACAAGTCATACTTTTTAGCAGAGTAATAAAGAAACGCCAGTCCGTAATTATATATTTCATTTTCAGAATCTAAATCAATAGCATAACAGTAGCATTCTTCCGCTTCCTGATAAAAACCTTTAACAGAATATACAAGCCCCAATTTAAAGTAATAAGAAGCATTTTTATCATTTAACTTTATTGCAAACGAATAGTTGTTTATTGCTGTGTTTAAATCTGATTTTGAATATGCTATATCACCTAAGGCACAGAACAATTTATCATTTTCACTTGTTTTAAGAAGTTCTTTTGCCAAATTTTCGGCTTCTTCTGTTTCACCGGTCTCTAAATATTTGTTTATAACTTCAATCCCTGCGTTAATATTTTTATTATCCAGCTCGAATGATTTTTTAAAAAATACATTTGCCTGACTGCTATTACCCTCATTTTTATAAGCATTACCAACCAAATAAAACATTTCTGAATTTTTCAAACTGTTTTGGTTTTGATTGAATAAATCTATTATCTTTTTCCATTCGCCTTTATTTGAATAAATTTCAAACAGGAATTTTGAAGAAGACAACAATTCATATTTTTCATTACATAACTCTAAAAACAATTTTTCGGCTTTATCAGTTTGTTTAATTTTATTTAACAAAAGTGCATAAGAATATTTAGCATCATCATTTAATGAATCTTTTTCCAGAATTTGCTCATATAGCCCGATTGCCCTGTCATATTGAAAAAGCAGGGTATATAAATTGGCAAGTTCCAATAAAATTTCAGAACTTTCATTATCTATAGCGAGTGCTTTATAAAAATAATCTATAGCTTTTTTATATTCTCCGCTATTTTTGTAGGCAAATGCTTCTTTTATGTAATCTGTTATATTTTCCATACTCATATTTTATTATATTTTCAATAATGACAATAGTAAAGTTTTTAAATTTAATATACAATGTTTGTATGGAAAAAAAATTAGAGATATGTTCAAAATATAAGCCCTCGGGAGATCAACCAAAAGCAATTCAACAACTTGTGCAAGGATTGCAAAATGGGGACGAAAATCAAACTTTACTTGGGATTACGGGTTCAGGTAAAACTTTTACCATTGCTAACGTAATAGAAAAAATGCAAAGGCAAACACTTGTAATTGCTCATAATAAGACCCTTGCCGCACAATTATATAATGAATTTAAAGAATTATTTCCTAATAATGCGGTTGAATATTTTATTTCATATTATGACTTTTATCAGCCGGAAGCGTATATTCCAAGAAGTGATACCTATATTGAAAAATCCGCAACAATAAATGATGAAATCGACAGATTACGCCATAATACAACAAGAAGTTTGTATGAAAGAAATGATGTAATTGTTGTAGCTTCCGTAAGCTGTATATATGGCTTAGGCTTACCCGAACAGTATTTAAGCAGTGCCTTGAAAATTGAAGTCGGAGATGAAATTGACCGTAACGCATTTCTACGTGAACTTGTAAAAATTCAATATAACAGAAATGATTTGGAGTTGACTCGTTCAACATTTCGCCCGAGAGGTGATGTTATTGAAATCATGCCTGCTTATGAAAAAATGGTAACAAGAATTTCGCTGTTTGGAGATGAAGTTGAAAAAATCGTCAGAATAAATCCTGTTTCAGGTGAAATCATTGAAAATCTTGACTCTACTGTTATATTCCCTGCAGTTCACTATTTATCGGACGAAAATGATAAAGAAGAAACAATTGCTTTAATAAGGCAAGAGATGAAAGA
>CAYYPD010000098.1:0-2822 GCA_964473445.1 uncultured Muribaculaceae bacterium | reverse complement strand
CCGGTGTTTAAATAAGTTTGCCCCGTAATTGTAATATATACGGCAGGTAAAAGTGCTATTGCAATTTGTAAAAACAACTTATTTCTTGGCGTTAAGCCTGCCTTATTTGCCTTATGTTTTATTTTCCCTAAGTCATCGGTTAACCCTGCAATCATAAAAAATATGAAAGTCATAAGGACAATTAATGCCGATGGCGTAAGGCTTTGATTCATTGTTAAACAAGCCAAAGAAGCCAAAATTATTGACACAATAATAAATACACCGCCTGTAGTCGGAGTCCCCGCTTTTTGAGCGTGGCGTTCCGGAGCATCTTCCAAAATATATTGCGTGTACATTTTTTTCTTTAAGAAATCAATATATACAACTCCTAAAAGCAGCGTTAAAACAAACGCAACAAGCAGAGCAACCAGTATTAATACGTTAAATCCCATTATTTCTTTAACTCCTCAATAATATCTTCAAATTTCATAAATCTTGACGCTTTAAATAATATATTTGACTTTGGCGGAAGATTATTTAATATAAAATTTACAAGTTCTTCTTTTGTTTCAAAATGCAATGTTTTTATTGTTTTTGGCTGAATAAATTTTGCCAAATCACCTATGGTTAAAACATAATCACATTCTAATGTATCTAAAAACTCACCTGTTTCTCTGTGATATTCTTCTTCATTTAAACCGAGTTCTCCCATATCACCTAAAACAACCGATTTGGGAAAAGGTGTGTAACTTAAAAATGTTTTAAGTGCAGCCTTAACGGATTCAGGGTTTGAATTATAACTGTCGTTAATAACCTTAAACCCTTTTATTTCTTGAATATCCCATCTTTTTTCTATCGGCTTAAATTCAGATAATCCTTTAGCAATTACATCAGGAGATAAACCGGCATGTAAACCTGCTTCAATTACACTTAAAGCGTTTTGAACATTGTGTTCTCCACCGACATGAAGCCTATATTCATTGCCTTTGTAAGAAAAATGGCAATAATCCTGATTAATTTCATTTATCGTAAGATTTTTATCTTCTAAAGAAAAATAAATTGTTTTTTCGGTAATATTGTTAATCTGCTTTATCAGCCTGTTATCGTGAGCAATTAATATTCCTGTAGGTTTTAGATATTTTGTAATCTCAAATTTTGCTTTTGCAATATTTAAAAGTGAACCGAGCCTGCCTATGTGAGCACTTCCTGCGTTGACAATTACCGCAATATCAGGTTCCGAGTACTTTGATAATAACTCAATTTCACCAAAACCTCTCATTCCCATTTCGACAATTAAATATTTTGTATCCTCATTTAATTCGGAAATGGTTTGGCATAACCCAATTTCGTTGTTGTGATTTAATACAGATTTTACGGTTTTACCTGCATTTTTGAAAACACTGTACATCATTTCTTTTACGGTGGTTTTTCCGCTGCTTCCGGTTACGGCTATTGTATATGGATTTATTTTTGTTTTGTAATAATGTGCGATTTTTAAATATGCCTCTTTTGTATCTTCAACAAGAAGAACAAATTCAGCCTTATCAAAAACTTTATTCCTATCAGTTGTAAAATATCCTTTAATACCTGATGAAAGAGCGTTTTCAATAAAATTTTCGCCGTCAAAATTTTCCCCTTTTAAAGGTAAATATATTTCATGTGTTTTTATTGTTCTGGTATCAGTCGAAATCCCATATTCTGTTTCGTCATATCCGCCTTTTAACAGCACGGCATCAGCCACCTTTATAATCTCACTTAACCTTAGTTTCATAATGTCCCCAATCTTTTAAAATTTTAGCATAAAACAATAATTAAATTTCAATAAATTAACTAAAATTAATAGTCAAATTTGAAATTTATATTTATCATCTTTACATTGAGCTACGGTTAATATAATATAAATGTAAACCAATGGAGAGGTGTCCGAGTGGTTTAAGGTGCAAACCCGGAACGTTTGTGCGGGGGCAACTCCGCCGGGGGTTCGAATCCCCCCTTCTCCGTTTTTTTATTTTTATAACTTTCAAGCGTATCAATTATGAAAAAATTATTGTCTGTATTAATTTTATTATTTCTATTTTCGGATTGTTGCACTGCTGTTACAACAAACTCCTACGATGAATATAATTCTAAAACAGGTTCATTTAGAACAAACGGGAATACCATTACGCAATATGACAAATATGGCTCTAAAACAGGCTCATATAAACAAACTTCAAGCGGATATAACGCTTATGATAAATACGGGGCAAAAACAGGAAGTTACAGAAAAACTTCATCAGGATACAATTCCTACGACAAATATGGAAACAAAACAGGCAGTTTTAAAACAAATTCAAACGGCACAACTACTCAATATGATAAATATGGAAAAAAAACAGGTTCATTTAAAACTGATTCAAGCGGAAAAACAATTCACTACGATAAGTACGGAAGAAAAATAGGAAGTTATAAATAAATGTTGATAAATAACCGACTCTATGCACAGTCAGACACTGTATTTCGTATGCCGGAAATAATCAAAAACTTAAATTTATTCTTCCGGAGATATATCAGATTAAAATTAAATTTTCTATTGGCATAAAAAATTGTTTATGTTATTATGGCTACACATGGACTTGTAGCTCAGCCGGTAGAGCAGTTGACTCTTAATCAATTGGTCGGGGGTTCAAATCCCCCCAGGTTCATATTAAAATTGACAATTAAATATTTTTTATACCCGTGGGCGTGTGGTGAAATGGTAGACACGTTAGTCTTAGGAACTAATGCGCAAGCGTGGGAGTTCGAGTCTCTTAACGCCCACCATTTTTAAATTAGCGATTCCGATTAAAGATTGGAACGCTTTT
>CAYYPD010000097.1:2314-2948 GCA_964473445.1 uncultured Muribaculaceae bacterium | reverse complement strand
CTAAACAAGTTTTTCAACTTTATAGTGTTGCGATTGCTTCTTGAATGCAGGTTTTAAAGGATATTAAGAAATATTACAAAACAAGTAAAATTTATGACTTTTCTCTAAAGTTCATTAAAAAACATGCCGATAGTGTGTATGTAAGAACAAACAATAAGGAGGAAAATCAGATGTCAAATATTAATCCGCTTAATTTTGGGGTACAAGGCAACCCTTATTTAAAGAAAGATACTCAGGATGATTTAGCAAAGGAAACTCTTAGTCAACCTAAAAAAGAACAAGATGTTAAACAAGCAAATTCTAATGAATTATTAGGCTACATGGCTGCCGTTAACAGCGATATTATTCCGCAAAAAGTTACAAGAACGGTAGAAGTAAAAAAATATGTAAATGATGAACAAGCTGCAAGAATTGAAGACTTTATGAAAGGATTTGAAGCTGATTTTGACGAAATATCAAATTCCGCAATGTCAGAATTTCCCGAGCTTTCTCAAAAAGCAGCTGATGATATGATAAAAGATTTTATTCCATTATTTGAACAATTATTAATAAATTATTATTAAAAATAATATTAATAATATTATTTTTTTTATTAATTTATTTTATAATTAGAAATGAATACTAATAATTTAAA
>CAYYPD010000097.1:0-2304 GCA_964473445.1 uncultured Muribaculaceae bacterium | reverse complement strand
AAGCAGCTGATGATATAGCTTTAGCTTATATCAATCAACATTACTAAAGAATTCCCCTATCCTATCCAAATTATTGTTTGTTATTTTCACTAAGACCGTAGATTACTGTATTACGGTCTTTTTTTTTGTGCTATAATATTGTAAAAGTAAGATAATTTTTAGAAGGATTAGAAGACGTGGGATACAAAATATTAAAAAAAGTTGAGCTATGCCCGAACCAATATGAACTTCAAATTGAAGCCCCATACGTTACAAGAAACGCTCAAGCCGGACAATTTATTATTTTCAGAGTTGAAGATAACGGAGAAAGAGTTCCGATTACAATTGCTGATGTTGACAAGGAAAGAGGTATTCTTACCGTTGTGTTTATGGCAGTTGGTTATTCTACTAAAAAACTCGCACTGCTTGAAGTTGGTGATGAAATAGTTGACGTGGTAGGACCTTTAGGTAAAGCAACTGAAATTGAAAAATACGGCACGGTTGTTTGTGTTGCAGGCGGTTATGGTGCGGCTCCATGTTACTTAATTTCTAAAGCATTTAAAGATGCAGGCAATAAAGTTTACACAATTATGGGTGCAAGAAATAAAGATTTAATCTTCTGGAAAGATAAAATGGCAACAGCTTGCGAAGAACTTTTCATAACTACTGATGACGGAACAATGGGGCATAAAGGATTTGTTACTGACATTCTTTCTGACTTAATGGCTAAAGAAGAAATTAATTATGTTATAGCCGTTGGTCCTATGCCGATGATGAGAGCAGTTGCAAACTTAACCCGTGATAAACAAATTAAAACAGAAGCAAGCATGAACCCGATTATGATTGACGGAACCGGAATGTGCGGTGCTTGCAGAGTTACTGTAGGCGGAGAAGTTAAATTCGCTTGCATTGACGGACCTGATTTTGATGCTCATAAAATTGATTTTGATGAAGTAATCAACAGATCTAAAATTTATAAAGATGAAGAAAGAAGAAGATGTGAAAGCTGTAATCTTCTTAAACCGGTACAAACTTTAAGATAAGGAGAAACAAATTGAGCGATAAAAAAATTCCGATTTGCCCGCTTATGAGTGCAGGAAATGATGTCGGCGTAGTGTGTGCCCAAGAAACTTGTGCTTGGTATATGAAAAACTACAAGACTTGTTCTGTTTATTTATTAGCACATAATGCTGTTCTTGATATAAAAGAAAAACAATCAAGAAAACCTGCTCAATAGTTAATCCGAATTAAATTTATTCAAAAAAAATCTCCTCATAGAGGAGATTTTTTATATCTTTATTTGTCTTATTCAGCTTTTTCACTTTCAAAAACAATTTTTTGATCTTTAAGTTTAAGGACAATTTTGTCGCCTGCCTTATACTTACCCGAAAGAATTTCTTCTGCCAAACCGTCTTCGATTTTCTTTTGGATTAATCTTCTTAACGGTCTTGCACCGTAAGCCTCAGAGTATCCTGCTTCACCAAGATAATCTTTAACTTCTTCCGCAACTTCAATATTGAGGTTTTGAGAAGCAAGGCGTTTGAATAAATCATTTAACATTAAATCAACGATTTGTCTGATTTCAGGTTTTGTTAAGTGAGAGAATACGATAATGTCATCAATTCTGTTTAAGAACTCGGGACGGAATGCCTTTTTCATTGCATCCATAACAGTATCTTTTAATTTTTCGTATTTATCTTTTTGTTCATCTTCGGCAACCGCAAAACCAAGTTTATTAGTTGTCGTAATCATACTTGCACCAATATTACTTGTCATAATAATGATAGTATTTTTGAAGTTAACAAGTCTGCCCTTAGAATCTGTCAAACGACCGTCATCCAATATTTGCAACATTATGTTGAATACATCCGGATGCGCCTTTTCAATTTCATCAAAAAGAATTAAGCTGTACGGTTTTTTTCTGATGATTTCGGTTAAATGACCGCCGTCATCATAACCGACATACCCCGGAGGTGAACCGATTAATTTTGCGGTTGAATGACTCTCCATAAATTCTGACATATCAATACGAATCATGCTGTCTTCGCTACCAAACACAGCTTCTGCCAATGCTTTAGCAAGTTCTGTTTTACCAACACCGGTAGGACCTGAAAAGATGAAGCTTCCGATTGGTCTGTTTGGTGCTTTTAATCCGACTCTTGCACGTCTGATAGCTTTTGATAATGCAACAACAGCCTGATCTTGACCGATAACTCTTGCGTGAAGAGTATCTTCCAATTTAAGAAGTTTTTCGCTTTCACCCTCTGAAATCTTTGTTGTCGGAATACCTGTCATTGTGCTTACAACTTGTGCAACGTGTTCAGG
>CAYYPD010000096.1:0-3052 GCA_964473445.1 uncultured Muribaculaceae bacterium | reverse complement strand
GTATGTTTACTGGGAAATGCGACTAAAACAAGTTCTTAAAACAGCAGGATTTAATTTTGAAGCAAATATGGGTCTGCTTGATTCAATGCTGAATTGTGCAAGAAATTACGTTGCAGAATCTGTTAAACTTTAACCGGTGTAACAATTACTTGTACATCTTTTGGTGATTTATAAGAGTTTTCATCATAAATAATTTTTATAAGTTGGTATGAGTGAGGTATATCAATAAACGCAGGTGCAGAGATATGCCTTACTCCGTTGTCATCGGTTTGAACAAATGCTTGATGATAGTGTCCCGATGAAATTGTTATAATATTAGGATATTTTTTTACAAGTTCTTTGTATTTATCCGTATTAATCATAGATAATTTATATTCAATTCTCGGCGGAATTAAAGGTGAGTGGTGGAAAATTAAAAATAATCTTTTCGGATATTTAATTAATAATTTTTCTAACCATTCAAGCTGTTCATCAGATATTTCACCATGCTTAGACGGTGCAAAATCAGGAGTATTATCCAATACTACACAAACAATATCGCTGTTTGGCTTGAAATAATAGTACTTTTCATTCTCATTTTGGTTTCTGTTAAATGTTGAAACGATATCTAAGTAAATTGACTTATCAATTCCGCTTAATTTGTGTGCATCATTGCTTCCTAATACAACGTAATACGGTGATTTTATTGAATGTATAGCTCTCATAAAACCAATTACGTCTTCTTCGTTAGATTTATCAACGTTATCGCCTAAAAACATGACGAAATCAGGTGCTTTTTTTCTCAAAGACAGAGAAAGAAAGTATAAATATTTGTCCAATTCTTTGTTTTGAAGAGAATAGTGAACATCACTTACTTGTGCAAATTCTAAAACTTCTGCACAACAAAAATTATGCATTACTAAGAATACAAGCAATAAAAAAAGTATCTTTTTCGTATAATTAAACATTTGTGTTACTACGTTTTTGTATCTCTTTTTGGATAATTAATGCCTGTTTTAAATCTTTTTTGCTGATAACTTTCATAGCAAGAAAGATTTCGCCCATAGGCATTTTCTTAAATCTTTGAACATCAAGAACCATAGACAGGTGGTATAAATTAATTTTCCCTGCCTCGATTAATATCTCGCCTAATCTACAGCAAGATACATCTGACCAGTCATTGATATCATACAGATTCTTCATAGTTTAATTATATAGCAAAAGATATTTTTTTAGCAAATATTAAGCGTACAAGTATAGCTTTTGACCCTCTGTTTCAGATCTTGTGTCAACAGGTGGCGGGTCAATTTTATCTAATCTTGCAACTAAACCTTGTTTTGCCCCTATGTTTTCTGTGCCGGAAACGCCATGCGAACCGCCTACAGGTGCAAAAGGATTAAATGTAACGGAGTTAGCCCCCTTTTCGCCAACTTCGACACCTTGACCGAATTTGTTGTCACGGTTAAGTCCTTGAGCATTTTTTAGGTACTGTTCGTAGATGTTTTGCTGGTAATTTTTTTCAAAATTTCCTGTAATAGCCATCTAAATTCCTCCTATACTCATATAAAGTATTTTTATTTAGTAAATTTGCAGAAATCTGAAAAAAATTTACAATTGTAATATTTTAAATTTTAAAATAATTAAAAAAAAATTTAAAATTTATCTTGAAATTAAAAATTTATATGTTTTAATATAGTTTGTAAGCCTCGGTAGCTCAGCCGGATAGAGCAACTGCCTTCTAAGCAGTGGGTCAGGCGTTCGAATCGCCTCCGGGGTATTTTTTCGTAAAAAGAGCCAAGTAATTGGCTCTTTTGTTGTATTTACAAGGCTTTTTGTATGTTATATTAACTAACGGAAAAATTGTAATTTTTAGAAATTATTTATCTGAAAATATAACATTTGAAAAATCTAATATGGTTGCTTTTTTATGCTACAATTAGCTAAAGAGGTAAAAATGTATAGAGACTGTTTTGCTCAAAATGATGAATATAAGTCAAAGATTAATGCTTTACGACCACTATCAAATGAAGCATTGGTACAAGTAAAAGAGTATTATAAAATCGGTTTGACTTATGCCTCAAATGCTCTGGAAGGAAATACTCTTAGTTTAATAGAAACAAAAATTGTCCTGGAAGACGGTATAACAATCGGCGGAAAACCTCTAAAAGACCACTATGAAACAGTCGGACACGCAAAAGCTTTCGACGAAATACTTAAATTAGCAAAAAACGTAAATTTTACAGAAGATGACATTAAGTTATTACATAAGTTGTTCTATGAAAAAATTGACAGTGATAAAGCAGGCAAATATAGAACCTCTCAAGTCATAATTACAGGTTCTGATGTAGAGTTACCAAAACCTGAAGAACTTAATGAGAAAATGCATGAGTTTATTTTGCAGTTACCAAAATTAAAAGCAGAATTACACCCGGTTGAATATGCGGCGATAGTGCATATAATCTTTGTAAACATTCACCCGTTTACAGACGGGAATGGCAGAGTAGCGAGACTATTAATGAATTTGGCTTTGTTGCAAACTGGCTACAATATTGTTGTAATACCTCCTGTTGTGAGAGCAGATTACATTTATGCATTACAAGAAACTAATAAAGGCAACAACACTGATTTTATCAACTTTATTTCAGAGAAGGTTTTAGAATCACAAAAAGAATATTTAAAAATCATCAGCAGATTTTAATGTTTTTATAAAACAAATAAAATAGACAGACTATTAATGAAGAAGGACAGATTATAACAATCTGTCCGACACGTACGCTACCAAAGATAAATCTTTGCCGTACACAGAAATTATAACATACTTTGCGAAAATTTCATCTTTTTAGCAAAAAATGATGAGAATACTTAATATAAATAAAATAAAACTTTAAAATAATTATAAAAAGTGAATATTTGATATATAATTATCATATGGACAGACTTACAAAAGAACAAAGACATAAGAACATGCAAGCTGTCAAAAATAAAGACAGTCAGATAGAACTTATGTTACGGTCTGCTCTTTGGAATAAGGGGTATCGATACAGAAAAAACTATACGAAACTTGAAGGAAAAC
>CAYYPD010000095.1:0-3244 GCA_964473445.1 uncultured Muribaculaceae bacterium | reverse complement strand
GGGGGGGGGTAAAATTAAGTGTTGCATGGTTTATGGGGTATCTTATGTTAAGAATATTACGTCTTACTTTTTTTTCTATATTTAAGCAGAGAAGAATTTCTCACGCAGATAGCGAAGTTTACTTTGAAGATCTTAAAAATGATTATTTGGGATTAATAAATAAGGGTGAAGTTGGTGATTGTTTTGAATAAAATCATTTACTCTCGGTCACGGAGTTTTTTTAAGAAAGATACCTGTTCTTTTAATATTGTATTTTCTTGTTCTAATTTTGCCGTTTTCTCTTCTATTGTTAATTCTTTTGTGCTTGGACGACCGGAATTGCCGACTCCTTGTTTTTCTTTTAAAGGACCATTTATTCCATATTTGTCATGAATTTTTTGCCAACGACTTAAGCATTTTTGAGGTTGTTCTCTGCCTAAAATGTTTACATTTATTCCTGCCTCAATAAATATTTGTAGAGGATGTTTTCCTGTCATATATTCCCCTACTGCATATACTTTAAATTCTTTTGAGTATGTAGTTGACAAATTTGCAACTTTTTCTATTGTATCTGATTTGAGTAATTCTTCTTTTTCTTGAATTGTATAAGGTTTTTTTTCATTTGTACTTCATTATATATTAAAACCCTAAAACCGACTTTTTTTACTTTGTCCTGTTTTAGAGTTTTGGTTCAAAGTTTCCATTTTTTTTTATAAATATTGAAAATCATCCTTTGCACTTGAAATTTCTTTTATACCAAACATTTCAGATAGTCCTTTGCTTAAATCACTGTTAATCGAATTTTTGCAGCAGTGTGCAATAAAAATATTTTTTACCCCGAGATATTTAAAATTGAAAACTGTAGAAATTACGGATGTTTTTAAGTCAAAAAGAAATACGCTAATATGAGAATTCAAATTTAGTTCTTTTAATTTAGAAACCAGTTGGTACGCAAGCGTAAAATCATAATTTGTATTGAAATATTTAAAATTTTTCCTGCTGAATTTATAAGAAAAAGATATAATATAGTTGTCTTTTTGCGGAATACTCATAAACTCATTTACATAATTTTTTATATGTTCTTCATTTCTGCAGGGAGAAAAAATTATTATATTTTTTATTTCATTTTTATTTACTTTTTGTGATAGCTCATCAATAAGTCCGTCTATCTCGGATTGAGAATATCCGATATCAAGTGATGGGCGTTCTTTTTCATCACTAAACCCGCTCATTTTTTTTGCATAATCAATCAGCGGTGAAAAATCATTATCAGATATTTTTCCTATCCCGAGGGGCGGATACTTTGCGTCTGTGTAGATTTGACCTCTTATTGCGTTAACTTCATTTATTATCGAGCCTGAAATAAAAATTGGACCGGGGAATGAATTAAACAGTTCTCCCTCTTTATCAGATGAATAACATCCTGTTAAATTTGTTTTAGCGGAAAGTTTTTCAAAAGAAAATGCACTCATCATATCATCTGATACATAAACGCTTATGTTATCATTTTTTGATTCGGTAAGAATTTTTTCTAAATCCGAAAAACTGCCACCCGAAACCAAAATACATTTCCCTTTTTTTATATTTCTTGGAACGGTTGACTTTTGTATCGGTCCAAATTTTTCAACAATCTTATCATTTAGAATTTTAGTAATTGTATAATTTTTTTTTGCAAAATCATTTATTTTTTTAATCCGGTCATCATCGGTTAAAGCGATGAGATTGGTAGTATTTAAAAGATTTAAAACCTCATCTTTTTCATCAGGCAGGTCAACACCATAATTTTTTAGCTCTATAAGTGAATTGCAAGAATTTAAAACTAAATTTAACATGATATCATAAAGATTCTTTCTCTGTTTTGAGAATGAAATTTCATCTTTATTAATATTCTTCTCAATATCATTTAATGCTTGCAGTACAGAATGTTTCCCGTTCAATTCATAGTTGGATTTATAAATATGCTCAGGTTTTGTATTATTTTCGTCACATAATTTTGAATACAATTCTTGAATTTGGAGTTTATTTTTATATAAGTCCTCGGCGATAACAAAAAAGCTTTCCCGATGAAAATCAAGGTTTACAATTAAAACAGCTATAAACTCTATAACTTTATCTCTATATAAAGACATATCAACATTAAAGCCTTTGATTTTATTTATGTAGAATACAATTTGCCTTAACTCGGATAACATCAAATCTTTTATAGCGAGAAAAAATGGGTCAAAAGAAAATACGGAAGTCGAATTTACTTTTTGACACTTTGAGTTATAGCAATAAAAAAATTTATCCATAGAATTAATCCTTTAAAATACTGTCTAATTTTCCGTCTTTGTATAATCTTTCCAAATCGTCAAACCCACCGATTCTTCTTCCGCCTATAATTATTTGCGGAACCGTAACAGGCTCTTTTATATCGTAGTACTCGCCAAGTTGTTCTCTGTGTTCTTTTTCATTTTGAGTTATATCAATTTTTTTGTACTTTACACCGAGTGAGTTCAACAACATTTCAGCCTTTTTGCAATAAGGACAATAGTCAACAGTGTATATAACTATATCTTTCATATTATTCCCCTACTAAAATAACCATAGAAATTATTAACTTAAAAAATATTTTTAAGTATAGTCAATAGGGTATAATTTCTGAATATTATTTTATGCGTAATCTGCAAATATTTTTATTGGAACTACAAAGAACATTTCATCTTTTCTTTTAAATATTTGATTAGAAAAAATTTCTTAAATAAATAATATTAAGGAATTCGAACTTTTAAAATCCAGTCAGGGTAAGGAAAAAGGAGCCTTTACGGCTTATTTTCTAAAAAAGTGGACTTTTTTACTTCAACTAGAACCAAAAATTTTATTATGGAGAGAATTAAATCCAAATAAGAAATTTACAGATAGTATTTTTGATATACTAATAAATAATTAGACCAAAATTTTCATAAAAACTTAAAGAATAAAATATTGAAATTTATAAACATAAAGATTGTTGCATCGGCGAATTTTGTATATCATGTATTCTTTGTTTTGCAATATCAAAATATTCTTTAGATTTTTCAAAGCCAATAAAATGTCTATCAAGATTATATGATGCAACTAATGTTGTTGCACTACCGGCAAAAGGATCCAATACAATTTGTTTTTTTGTTGTAGTCAACTCAATTAGTAATTCCATTAGTTTTAATGGTTTTTGAGTCGGATGTAATCCCTTATCTGAATCTTTGGACTCAATAAAAAATAAATTATTCGTTTTTTGATTATACTT
>CAYYPD010000094.1:0-3313 GCA_964473445.1 uncultured Muribaculaceae bacterium | reverse complement strand
ATGATTGTAAAAAAATATTTTGAAACAATCGGTCAAAACAGAAAAAACGTAATTATTCCCGATTCTGCACACGGCACTAACCCTGCCAGTGCAGCTATGTGCGGATTTAACATTGTTGAATTAAAGTCCGACGAAAAAGGGCTTGTTGATATTAATGCTTTAAAAGAAGCATTAGACGAAAATACGGCTGCAATTATGCTTACAAACCCTAATACGTTAGGTCTTTTTGAAGAAAATATACTTGAAATTTCAAAACTTGTTCATGAAGCAGGCGGATTGCTCTATTATGACGGAGCAAACATGAATGCAATCATGGGACATACTAATCCAAAGTTAATGGGATTTGATATAGTTCACTTGAACTTGCACAAAACCTTTTCTACTCCGCACGGCGGCGGTGGTCCCGGAGCCGGTCCTGTTGGAGTTATTGAAAAATTAAAAGAATTTTTACCTGTTCCGACTGTTGAATTTGACGGAAACAAATATTACAGAAAGTATGATTTAAAGCATTCAATCGGTAAAATGAAAGCATTTTACGGCAATTTTTCAGTATTGGTAAAAGCATACGCTTATATTTTAATGCAGGGTAAAAATTTAAAAGATGTATCTTCAAACGCTGTATTAAATGCAAATTACATGATGAACAAGCTAAAAAAATATTATTGTTTGCCTCATGACAGAAAATGTATGCACGAATTCGTACTGTCAGGTGATTGGCAAAAAGAACAAGGCGTAAATACTTTAGGAATTGCAAAGCGGTTAATGGATTCAAACTTCCATCCTCCGACAGTGTATTTCCCGTTAATTGTGCATGAAGCAATTATGATAGAGCCGACGGAATCAGAAACAAAAGAACGTCTTGATGAATTTATCAACGTAATGATAGAAATAGCACAAGAGGTTAAAGATAATCCTGATGAAGTGTTTAAACATCCGTTTCACACTCCTGTTAAAAAAGTTGATGAGGTGTTAGCGGCAAGAAAACCTGATTTGGCTTACAAGAAACAATAAATTCAATATTTTAGTGTTGCGATTGCTTCTTGAATATGGGGATTCTCTTTTGTTAATATTTGTAACAAAACATTTGCTTTTGGTAAATTTAAGACCTTGAGATTTCTTTTACTCCTCGGATAGTAAATCGGAAAAAAGGTAAGTAAAAATGTTAAAACCCGGAAGAAAAGTAACAGTAGCAGTAATGGAAAAAGGTAATCAAGAATTTTTAGAAACAAGTATCTCTAACCCTATTACCGGAGAATTTTCCGATACAGACAAATTATCGTTCATGATAGTAAAAGTTATTCATGAAGAATTTCCCATGATAAAAGATAACTCATTACTCTTCGACTTAGTATTGTATTCTATTTTAGAAAAATTAAAGACTGTACAAAGTGTTAAAAATGTTTTATCATATATAAAGGAAACTAATGTAAAAATGGTACAAGATGTTTCCTTTAAAAATGGAGAAGTTCTTATTAAATGTTCAACTTAAAAAATTTCAAACTTGTCAGAAAGTTAACAAGTATAAAGCCCCAATTTGAATGGCTTAAATTTTCTATTGCAAGTAAAAATTCTAAAAGTGAACTTTTAAAATCTATTATATCCGATAAAAAGTTTGTGCGTGAAGATTTAAAACTCCGTGCAATGGTTGAGGAAACTCTTTATAAAGAGTTTGGACCGTCAATCAGCGACCGTAAAGATTATGATTTTCTTGTAGATTCTGTTGTCAATAAATTAAAAGCACAACAGCTTGGAAATTGTGAAGAAATTGGAAATATTTAATTATTTTCCCTGTCTTACTAACTGTATTATATAACTGCCCGATAAGGTAATGTTATATGTAATATTCTCTTAAAAAATAATATCGAATGCTCTTGCATTCGATATTATTTTTAGGAGGGAAAAATGAAATATTTAATTAGAAAACCTGAAACTTTTTTAAACACTTTAAATGATGATATAAATTCTATTTTACACAGAAGTTTTGATAATATTTTTCCGGAATATATATTTCAGCAGGAAATGAAAGGAATGGCAATGCCTGTTGACATAAAGGAATACGAAGACAGTTTTGATGTAAAAATAGAATTACCGGGGATTGACAGAAAAGACATTGATATTGACTTAAATAAATCATTTGTAAAAGTAAGTGCAAATAAAGAATTTAGAGAAGAAGAAAATAAAAAGCATAAGTATCATAAAACGGAATTCAGATACGGAAACTACTACAGAACTCTTTATTTTCCGACTGAAATCGATGTTGAAAAAAGCAGTGCCGATTTAAAGCACGGTATATTAGAATTAAAATTGCCAAAACTTGAAGCAGAAGATAAAAAGACTAAAAAATTGGAAATCAATGAATAATGACTGTAATTATCGGTATAAAACTTCCAAACAAAGAAGATAATGCGGTTGAATTACAAAAAGTGCTTACAAAATTCAACTGCATTATAAAAATGCGATTGGGAATAAATTCTGCTTCAATTTTTTGTTCAAGTATCGGCATAATTTTACTTCAAACAGATAGTAATGATGATGCTATGAAAATCGAAAAAGAGTTACTTGATATTAGTGGCATAGAATTACAAAGAATGGTGTTTTAATGGCGGAAAAAGTTATTATTATAGGCGGCGGTGCAGCAGGAGCGAAAACTGCCGCAAAATTAAGACGTGAAAGAAGTGATATTGAAATTCATTTATATACGGATGAAGATTTAATATCCGTTTCGGCGTGCGGATTACCATATTTTGTTGAGGGGATAATTAAAAGTTCTGATATTCTCGTTATCAGAACCCCTGCTGATTTTGAAAAGCAAAATATCAGAATTCATACAAAGATGAGATGTATTAAAGTAAATACGCAGGAACAAAAGGTTTTAATTAAAAATTTAGAAACCGATGAAACATTTGAAGCGGAATATAACATCCTATTAATTGCTACGGGTGCGGTTCCTGTTATTCCGCCAATTAAAAATATTAATTTAAAAAATGTTTTTACTTTAAGAACTCTTTATGACGGAATAAATATAAGAGAAAAAGTTTTAAAATGTAAAAAAGCAGTTCTTCTTGGTGGCGGATATATTTCTATTGAGCTGTTAGAAGCGTTTTCCGCTAATCATCTTGAAGTAACTTTGATTGAGAAGAATAACCATATACTGGAAATGTTTGATGAAGATTTTGCAAAAGAAATTGAAAATCAAATTCTTCAATCCGCTCCATCTAAGGTAGATATTATTACAAATGATACAATTATTGAGTGTATCGCAAATGAAAACGGAGAAATTTCAAAAGTTATAACTCAAAACGGGAAAGAAATT
>CAYYPD010000093.1:0-3488 GCA_964473445.1 uncultured Muribaculaceae bacterium | reverse complement strand
AGAATATGGCTTGCTCTTACAAATGTAGTCATAATTTCTCCTTTTTTAGAAGTATATCACGAGTTCAAAATTTAAACACTAATTTTATTTTTTTTCATTTATAATTAATACATTATGAAGAAATTATATATAGAAACACTCGGCTGCCAAATGAACAAATCAGACTCCGAAAGAATAGCAGGTATTCTTTCTCATTTTGATTATGTTAAAACGAAAAACGAAAAAGAAGCCGATTTATTAATTATTAACACATGCTCAATAAGACAACTTTCGGAAGATAAAGCATACAGTAAACTTGGAGTCTGGGGCAAATGGAAAAAAACCGAACCCGAACTAAAAATTGCTATATGCGGCTGTGTTGCACAGCAGGATAAAGAGAAAATTCGCTCTCGAGCCCCTTATGTTGATTTAATATTCGGGACTCACAATATATATGAGCTTCCCTCTTTAATTAAACGCATTGAAAATAATGAAAAAGTTTGTGCAATAACAAATACACCTGTTATAAAAGACCGGAATGAATTCAAAATTGAAAGAAAAGACTCTGTTAACGCCTGGGTACCTATAATAGAGGGCTGCAATAACTTTTGCACATACTGTGTAGTTCCCTTTACAAGAGGTCGTGAAAGAAGTCGCCGTCCCGAGGAAATTATAAAAGAGGCTCAAAATATTATAAAAGAGGGCTTTAAAGAAATTACACTCCTAGGGCAAAACGTTGACAGTTACGGAAAAGATTTTAAAGGTGAAAATATAACACTTGCTAATCTTTTAAGAGAATTAAATAAATTAGAGGGAAACTTTAGAATAAGATTTGTAACCTCCTACCCGTCTGATATTACGGATGACTTAATTAATGCGGTCGATGAATGTGATAAGGTTTGCAAATATTTTCATATTCCTATGCAATCGGGAAATTCTCATATTTTAGAAGAGATGAACAGGCATTATACAAAAGAACAGTATTATGAAATTGTTTCAAAAATCAGAAATCGTTTTCCGACAGTTGCAATAACAAGTGATTTTATTGCAGGTTTCCCGGGAGAAAACGAAGAAGAATTTGAAGATACGTTAAAAGCTATTGATGAATTAGCACTTGATTACTCAAATACGGCAGCCTATTCACCAAGAGTATTTACAAAAGCAGGCAAAATGACGGATAAATTTATTCCTGAAGATATAAAATATAAAAGGCTTGAAAGACTAAATGAAAAAAATCGTGAGGCATGCCTGAAATCGAATGAAAAATTCGTCGGTAAAACTTTAAGAGTGCTTGTTGAGAGCAAAACTGAGAAAGACGGTAAAATTGTATTAAACTCTCGTGCCGATAATAATAAAATAGTCCACTTTGAAAGTATGGATTATGATATCGGGGATTTTGCCGATGTAAAAATAAATAAAGCTCAAACTTGGTGCTTGTACGGAGATGTTCAGTAATAGAAAGACATTATTATATAGAATAATGTCTTTACATATTTAACGGTAAAAATAAAACTCTAAATTCAACTACTTTGTCCGAATTTAGGGTTTTTATATAATTCTTATGTTTTACTTTTATTGTTTATCAAACATTTGCTTAATACCGTCAACAGAACTTAAAATGCCCGTTGCTTCATAAGGCATATAAACAATCTTGTTATCTTTGCCTGCAGTAATGCTTGATAACGTTTCTAAGTATTTCATTGCGATTAAGTATTGGTCAGGTTTACCTTTGTCAGCTAACGCATTAATAATTCTTTCGATTGCTTGTTTTTCAGCATCAGCTTCAATAATACGAGCTTGAGCGATACCTTCTGCCCTCAAAATTTCTGCTCTTTTTTCTCCCTCTGCCTTATTAATTGCAGCCTCTTTTTCACCTTCTGCTTTTAATACTGCAGCTTTTTTAATACCCTCAGCTTCAAGAATAGTTGCACGTCTGTCTTGTTCTGCTTTCTTTTCTTTTTCCATAGCATTTTGAATTGAAGCAGGAGGAACAATATCTTGAAGCTCTACACGGTTAACCTTAACGCCCCATTTATCGGTTGCTTTATCAAGAACTTCTCTTAGTTTTTCATTGATAGTATCTCTTGAAACCAAGGTTTCATCCAATGCCAATTGACCGACTAAGTTTCTTAAGTTAGTTTGCGTAAGTTTTTCAATAGCTTCCGGCAGGTTTTCAATTGCATAAACCGCTCTTTGAGCATTTATAATTTGGAAATACAACAAAGCATTAATGCTGATTGTAACGTTATCCTTTGTAATTACATTTTGACGAGGAAAATCATATACGGTTTCTCTTAAATCTATTCTGTTTGAGTAGATAGTAGTTGAATATGTTCTTCCGTCAAGACCTTGTCTTTTTTCAACTCTAATCATTTTTCTTTGAGTTTGTAAAAACGGTACAATGAAATGTAATCCGGCTAATAAAGTCTTTTCATATTTTCCTAAATTTTCAACAATTACGGCTTCTGCCTGCTTAACAATAATAAACCCTTTTAAGCAAATAATTGCAACTGCAATAAATAAAATACTAAGAAACATTTCCCACATAAGTTATATCCTTTCAACAAATAAAATTGTACTATCATGACCGACAATTTTAACGTCAGCATCCGCAGGAATTTCTTCCCCCTCATTTTGCAATCTGGCTTCCCATCTTTCATCATAAATTGTAACTGCACCGTTCATCATAGTTACAGGTTCAATTGTTTTTACAACTTTTCCGATATATTGAGCTACGAAATCAACAGAATCTTCTTTATTAAACCATCTTGTCAATAACGGTTTTACAAACAAAACAGATAACACTGATAGAACAATAAAAATAAATACTAATTCTATAAATGAATCTATAAAGAATGATATAATCGCAGTTATAATGGCTGCTATGGCGAAATTGATGCAAAACATTGCAGGTACAAATATTTCAATTAATATTGCAACTACTGAAATGAGTATAAAAATCATCCAAAATTCTAAAAAATTCATTTTTAATCTCCTTTGACAATTAAGTTTAACATTTTTTTTAACATTTGAAAAGCAGATAAAAAAGCTATTGTTTATAAACAATAGCTTTTTATTAATTATTTAACACGTAAAATTACTATTCACCGGTTTTCACAGATTGCGTTTCTTCAACAGTGGTTTGCTCAATGGTATTAGTTGTAGAAGCAGGCGGAGTTGCTAAATTTTGAAGAGTATTTTGAAGTCTGCTTTTAATTGATTTTTTCACTTCTTCCTTTACGATTTCCTTTGCTTCTTCTTTAGATTTTCCCTCAGTTAAAGCATTGATTTCGTTTGATTTTTCCTGCAATTTTGTTACTGCTTTATTTACATTTTCTTTTTGTTCTGTTGTTAAATTGTCATCTAACGCTTTATCTACTTTGTTTTTTACCTGATTTTTAACTTGCTCTTTGGCTTTCTCTTTTACTTCCTGCTTTATAACCTCCGGATCCGCAGAAGTAAATCCAAAGCTCTTTAAGTCAGGTACGGTTTCTGCCGGCAAAGTATTA
>CAYYPD010000092.1:0-3881 GCA_964473445.1 uncultured Muribaculaceae bacterium | reverse complement strand
GTTGAAGCCTTTGGTGAAGAAGTGGCAACTGTTAAAGTCAGGGACAAAGAACACTCAGAGGCTCCGAAAATGTACGAAGACGCCGAAATGTAAGCGTTATTGGACGAAAATGATAAAGAAGAAACAATTGCTTTAATAAGGCAAGAGATGAAAGAACAGGTGCGTAAATTTGAGTTTGAAAATAAATTAATAGAGGCTCAAAGAATAGAACAGAGGACAAATTACGATATCGAAATGATAAAAGAAATGGGATATTGCAGCGGTATTGAAAATTATTCGAGAATAATTGAAAGAAGAGCTGCAGGGACTCCTCCCTCTACGCTTTTAGATTACTTTAACGATGACTTTTTACTTGTTATTGATGAATCTCACGTAACAATTCCTCAATTAAAAGCAATGTATAACGGAGATCAGGCAAGAAAATCCGTTCTTGTTGATTACGGTTTTCGGTTGCCGAGTGCGAAAGATAACAGACCTTTAAAATTTGAAGAATTTTGGAGCAAAGTCGGACAAAAAATATTTGTATCTGCCACTCCGGCTGATTTTGAAAAAGAAGTATCTACTCAGCTTGTTGAACAAATTATCAGACCAACGGGACTTGTTGATCCTGAAATATTTGTAAAACCCACTCTCAATCAAGTTGATGACCTGATTGAAGAGATAAAAAAGGTTACAAAAAAGAATGAAAGAATTCTTGTTACCACACTTACAAAGAAAATGGCAGAGGATTTGTGCGATTATCTTCAACAAATGGGTATAAAGGTCAGATATCTTCACAGTGAGATAGTATCAATAGAAAGAGTTGAAATTTTAAGAGATTTAAGACTTGGAGTTTTCGACGTATTAATCGGCGTAAACCTATTAAGAGAGGGATTGGATATTCCCGAAGTTTCACTTGTTGCAATTATGGATGCAGATAAAGAGGGCTTTTTGCGTTCAGAAACAAGTTTAATACAAACTATAGGACGTGCAGCAAGAAATGTTTGTTCAAAAGTAATTATGTATGCGGACAAAGATACTGACAGTATGGATAAAGCCATTCAAGAAACAAAAAGAAGAAGAGAAATTCAAATGGCTTATAATAAAGAACACAACATAACGCCTCAAACTATTAAAAAGCCGATTGAAAATAATTTACTGCAACTGGTAGCAAGTTATAGAAATATTGAAGATATTGTAGCGGAAGAAATGGTAGAAAATAACATTTCAAAGAAGGATTTACCAAAACTTTTAGATACACTGGAAAAGGCAATGAAAAAAGCTGCCTCTGTTCTGGATTTTGAAAGGGCAGCTGAAATTCGTAATCAAATTAAAAAATTAAAAAGTTTAACCTAATCATCCAAAATATCGATTCTTTGATTTTTCTTTTTCTTAGGTTTTATTTTAGGAATTACTTCTCCATAACAGTCTGAACAAAATGAGTAAAGAGAGAAGAAAACCAAAACAATAAAGAAACTGTTTAATACGTTTACCAATGTGTTATCAGTCAACATATAAGTCAAACCGTAATATAGTACAGCCCAAGAACATCCAAAAATAAAGATTCCCGCAAGTACGAACGTCATGAACGCAACAATAAAGTTCCCTGCACAATCAACAAAAATTGATATTTTAAATGCGTCAGAGAATTTTCCTCTTGCAGAATACAAAGTTATCGGAATAAGTAAAAACGGCGATACAAACAATGCCAAACAAATGTATATAATCCACATTGCAAAAGGTTCTGTTTGCACATTTGCCATTATAAACCATACAATATAACAAGTTACGGCAACTACAGGCAATGATAATACAGAAGCAAAAACAGTGTCTTTTATTAATTTAACAATTGAAAATAAACTTGGCATAATCGGGGATGTGTTGTTTATGTTCCTGTTCATAATAAAAGCTGCTGATCCAAAATAAACAGATGAGAATATTAATGCAATATATAGCATATCCTGCTGCGATACTGCCTGTGAGTTCATGTTACTCAAAAAGAAGAATACGGGAGCAGCATATACGCATAACTTTATAAACCAAAGTTTATCACTTGTTAAATTTCTTATTGCATTTATAGGACTTACTGCCATAATACTTTTTACCTCTTTCTATGCTAAATTATCGGTAAATTCATCACCTTTGATTTTTCTTATGATTTCGGTAACTTCTTCATTTTCAAGAGTTTCTTTTTCTAATAATTCTCTTGCAATTGCATCAAGTAAATCTCTGTTTTCAGATAATACTTGTTTTGCCTCTGCGTATTGTTTATCAATTATGCCTTTTACTTCTCTATCTATATCAGCGGCAAATTCTTCCGAGAAATCTCTTGTAGTACCAAAATCTCTACCCATAAATACATGTTCTTGAGATTTTCCGTAGCTTAGAGTTCCCATTTTCTCTGACATGCCCCATTGTGAAACCATTTTCTTTGCTACTGATGTTGCTTTTTCTATATCACTTGAAGCACCGGTTGAAATATTATCAATACCGTAAACAATTTCTTCAGCTACTCTTCCGCCTAATGTCATAGAAATTTGATCAAGTAATTTTGCTTTGCTTACATGTACTTTATTATCTTCCGGTCTTGTCCAAGTTATACCGAGAGCATATCCTCTCGGTATTATTGTAACCTTGTGGAGTTCATCGCAATTTTTTAACAGTTTTGCAAGAAGAGCATGTCCTACTTCGTGATAAGAAGTAATTTCTTTATCTTTATCGGTCATTACTTTGTTTTTCTTTTCAATACCTGCCATAACTCTGTCAATAGAGTCATCAACTTCTGCCATGCCGATTTTTGTTTTATTTCTTCTGGCAGCTAAAAGTGCAGCTTCGTTTAATAAACTTTGTATGTCAGCACCCGTAAATCCGGGGATACGTTTTGCCAAAATCTTTAAATCCACATCTGTATCCAACGGTTTACCTTTTGCGTGAACTTTTAATATTTCTTCTCTGCCTTTAACATCCGGCATACTAACCATAATTTGACGGTCAAATCTTCCCGGTCTTAAAAGAGCATTATCTAAAATGTCAGGTCTGTTTGTTGCGGCAAGAATAATAATGTTTGTATTACCGCCAAATCCGTCCATTTCAACCAATAATTGGTTTAATGTTTGTTCTCTTTCGTCGTGTCCTCCGCCAAGACCTGCTCCTCTTTGGCGGCCTACCGCATCAATTTCATCAATAAAGACAATACAAGGTTGATGTTTTTTTGCTTGTTCAAATAAATCTCTTACTCTTGAAGCACCAACACCAACGAACATTTCAACGAAATCCGAACCGCTAATGGAGAAAAACGGAACTCCTGCTTCTCCTGCAACTGCTTTCGCCATTAATGTTTTACCTGTACCGGGAGCACCTACCAACAAAACACCTTTAGGAATTTTTGCCCCCAGTTTTAAATATTTTTCACCATTTTTGAGAAAATCAACAATTTCTTCAAGTTCTTGTCTTTCTTCGTCAATACCTGCTACATCTTTAAATGTAACTTTCACTTTATTATCAAGCATCATTTTTGCTCGACTTTTACCGAAAGACAATGCTTGAGAACCGCCTGTTTGAATAACTTTAGCCAATATTATAAAGAATACGACAATTAATAAAACAGGAAGAGCAGTTCCGACGATTCCCATAAAAGAGCCGTTTTCATTGCTCTTTTTTACTTCTACATTAACATTGTTTTCAAGCAGAACCGGTGAAAGCGTTGTATCATTCGGTAAAATATTTACTTTATATCTTAATGAAGCAGTTTCCATTTCTTTTCCGTTAACAACAGTTTTAATTTTATCTTCAACCGGAGTTGCAATTAAACTGTCAGATGCCAACTCAACACTTTTTATTTCTGCATTTTTAACTTTTGCAATAAAGTCAGAGTACGACAGATCTCTTGTTGTTGTAGTCGG
>CAYYPD010000091.1:0-3915 GCA_964473445.1 uncultured Muribaculaceae bacterium | reverse complement strand
ACCTGTCCCCGGAGGTCCATATACAGACAAAATAGTATTATCTTCAAGATTTCTTATAACATCTTCCTGAGAATCACTTAAAGATAAAGGAGTTACGGCAACAAAATCTTTTAAATTATTTTCTTTAATAATTTTGCTTGCTGATTTATTTTTGCCTTGCATGTATTCTTCATTTACAACATTCAACGCTGTTTCACGAATAACACCTGACGGTTTTTCTGCTATTTGCATTAATTCATAAAGAACACCTGCCGTAACAAGCGGTCTTTTTGTTAAAATTATTGCACTCTTATTTGAAATAACTACCTTTTCAGGTTTTATTTGAACCTTAGGTTTTTCTGTTTCAACCGCTTCTTCTATTATTTCATTGAGATTTTCGTAGTTAACTTGTTTATCAATATAAAAGTCGCTTCCGTCATCTTTCAAATTGTTTTCAAAATTTTCTTCTTTTGCTAATTCTAAATCAATATCAGGAATTAGTGATTTTAATGTTGTTAAAAATATGTTTAAATCTTCTTCTTTTAACGGTAATTTTGGAACAACGTCAAGAAGTCCGTCCAGCATATTATCAATTTCATCTTCTTCCCCTGACAAATTCATTAAACTTGTCAGAGCAGCGGTATTTAAAGAAAGTCCCTCTTCAAGAAGCGAACATTCTATATTCATTCCTACTCTTTCAAGTTTGCAGGTAGAGTATAAGAGCGGAGTTAAAAACTCATTTTTACGTTTTGATTTTGTGTTTTTCCCCACCAAAAATAAATAACCGTATATTAAATATTTATCTTTTTGGCTATTTTCGCTTAACAACATAAGTTCTGTAAGATAGGAATCAGAACCGTCAAGTTTTAACGGTTGAGGGAACATCGTAAATACTTTCTCGTTAGAAAGTAAAGACGGTTTTTCCTCCCCTTTAGACTCTGTTTCAAGAAATATCCACTTGTTGTCTTTATCTTGTTTTAAATTTCTGAAAGTTGAACTTTGAACTTCTTCTCTGACACAGTCATGAAGATATAAACTTAAGTTTTTTATAAAACTGTTATGAAATGCTGAATTTAAAATTTTTGTTGCTTCTTGGAGCATAATTTCCCCTGTATACCATAATTTTAGCTAATTATAGCATTTTCAATTTTAATATTCAAAAAAAGTATATACTTTTTTTCAAATATCCTCCAAAAAAAGGAGAGTTTACAAATATAAACGAGAATATATTGATTAAAAGTTCTTGAAATCTGAATTTCTGTATAGGTACTAATCATAATGTTTTTCAGAAAAAATAGAGGTTATATAATCTCAAATCTAAAACAGACTTTAAGTTAAGGTATTGACTCATTGAGAAAAATCGCTATAATGAGAACTGTAGTACATAAGGAAAGGGCTTATACCATGAATAAAGAAGATTTAGTACAAGAAGTTTCAAAAAAAGCAAAAGTTACACAAAAAGATGCTGCTGAAGTATTAAATGCTTTAATGAGCACAATCGAAAAAACAGTTGCTAAAGGTAAAAAAGTTACATTAGTTGGCTTCGGTACTTTTGAATCAAGAAAAAGAGCTGCAAGAACAGGTCGTAACCCTCAAACAGGTGCAAAAATTAAAATTGCTGCTAAAACAGCTCCTGTATTCTCAGCAGGTAAAAAGTTTAAAGAAATTGTTAACAAGAAATAGTAATTTCTTTTTATACGAAAAAGAGGATAAGTTTTCTTATCCTCTTTTTTTATGTTTATAATTATAAGTATGAAAAACAAATCTGCGAAAATATTAGAATTTGATAAAGTTCTTGGATATCTGAGTGAGTATGCACTTAGTGAACTTGGTGTTCAAAGATGTTTAAATACACCCGTTTATGATGATGTTAATACAATTAAGTCTGAATTGTTACTTACCTCTCAAGCAAGAACTATATTTAATAATGCAATGAATGTTCCGCTTGATAACGTTTATGATATTGAAAAAAGTTTAGAAGATGCAAAAAAAAGGTTAAGACTCGGAGAAGAAGAAATTATTAATATCGCAAAATCACTAAGAACATCAAGATTAATGCGAAATTTCTTATCTTCAATCTCGAAAGATTTTCCGGAGCTGTCTTTATTTTCCGAAAAATTATATGCGGATAAAGACTTGGAAGATAAAATCTTTGATACTTTTACTCCGTCTTTTACGGTAAAAGAAGATGCAACACCTGAATTAAAAAGATTGTACCAAACTTTGCGTGATACAAATGCGAATGTCAGAACTTGCGTAAGTTCACTTCTTCAAAATTCTGATTTTACTTCAAATCTTCAAGATACAATTTATACTCAGCGTGACGGGAGAACTGTTTTTCAGGTTAAAGCCGAATGTAAAAATAAAGTGTCAGGTATCGTTCATGATGTATCACAAAGTAATCAAACATTTTTTATTGAACCTGAAATTTTAGTCGGTTTAAATAATAAGATAAGAGAAGTTGAAGTTCAAATTCATATTGAAATTGAGCGAATATTAAAAGTTTTATCTAATGAAATCGGAATTCGTTTTGAAGAAATAAAAAAATCTAATCTTCAACTTGTTGAACTTGATTTTATTTTTGCAAAAGCAAAATACAGTGCTTCTTTTGACGGAGTTGCCGCTAAAATTTCCGATAACAAAGTTATTAACCTTAAAATGATGAAAAACCCCGTTTTAATAAAAACAAAAAAAGAGATTGTTGAAAATGACTTTTATATAGACAGTAATAAAAACTGTATGATTATTACAGGCTCCAATACGGGTGGTAAGACGGTTGTTTTAAAAACCGCAGGTATTTGTACCCTGATGACAAAAGCAGGCTTGCATGTTCCTTGTTATGAGGCGGAAATTTATCCGTTCAAAAAGGTTTTTGCAGATATTGGGGACGAACAAAGCATTGTTCAAAATCTTTCAACATTTTCCGCTCACATGACAAATATTGTAAATATTATAAATCATTCCGATTATGATACTCTTGTTTTGCTTGATGAAGTTGCGGCCGGAACTGACCCTAAAGAGGGAGCTTCATTGGCTCAATCAATTTTAGAGTATTTGCAAAAACGAGGTACCTTTGTAATTGCAACAACCCACTATGGAGAATTGAAATCTTTGGCATATTTGAAAGGGGGGTTTGTCAATGCTTCGGTTGAGTTTAATATTAACACGCTGCAACCGACATATAAGCTCTTAATCGGTATCCCGGGGGCAAGTAACGCTATTTTAATCGGCAAAAATTTGGGACTGAAAGAAGAAATTATTAATAATGCCCGTGATAATTATTTCAACCAAAAAGATACAACAGCAAAGGTGCTTGAAGAACTCCAAAAAACACAGCAAGAATTAACGGATTCAAAGAAAATCATTGCTGAAAAAGAAGAAAATGTTAAACATTTGGAGCAAAGTCTTAATGATAAGTTGAATGAACTTAAAAAGGACAAGCGAAAAAATATTCATATATACAAGAAAAAATATGAAACAGAGCTGGATGAGGCAAAAGAAGAAATAAAAGATATTCTAAAACAAATGCGAGAGGAAAAATCTGAAAAAATTGCCCGCAGAAGTTTTCAACGTCTTGCAAATATTGAAATTGCAATGAGAAAAGGTTTCAATAAGGATGAAGACGAAGTTGCCGAAAAATATACTCCGATAAATTGGGAAACAGCTAAAATCGGAGAGAATGTTATGGTTATGGATTTAAACCAAGAAGTTACGCTTCTTTCATTGCCTGATAAAAATAAAAATGTTCTTGTTCAAATGGGTCAGTTAAAAACTAAAATTAAGATAAATAAATTAGCAGTTTTGAATAAATCGCTTATTAAAAAAGACGTTAAGGCAAAAGGTATATTTAAACAAAATTTCAGCATCGAAAAACGTTCTATGTCACAAACCTTAGATTTAAGAGGGTATCGTTGCGCAGAGGCTCTTTATGAACTT
>CAYYPD010000090.1:0-3957 GCA_964473445.1 uncultured Muribaculaceae bacterium | reverse complement strand
TTTTACTATACTTGAGGTGTTAGTGTTGCGATTGCTTCTTGAACGCACTTTTTTTTATTTTTATACTTATAAACATATCAATTATGAAAAAATCATTGTCTGTATTAATTTTTACTGTCTATTTATGATAGAATAAAATTATTGTTGGAACTTGAATTTATGTCAAAAATAAAATTTATTGATTTTTGTTCGGGAATTGGTGCCGGCCGGTTAGGGCTGGAGTTATTGGGTTTAGAATGTGTTGCCCATAGTGAAATAAATTCTGATTCTGACTATACTTATAAGACGTTCTTTAATGATAACCGTAATTTAGGAGATTTAACAACTCTAAACTTTGATACAATTCCAACATGTGATATTTTAATTGCGGGGTTTCTTTGTCAAACATTTTCAATTGTCGGGAAAAGAGCCGGTTTTGAAGATGAGAGAGGGCAAATTATTTATCATTTAAAAGATATATTGCAAGCTAAAAATATTCCATATTTTATCTTTGAGAATGTAAAAGGCTTAGTTAATCATGATAGAGGCAAAACTTTAAAATCTATTATAGAACTCTTAAATAATTCAGGTTATGAAGTAGCATACAAGGTTTTAAACAGCATAGATTACGGAGTTCCACAATTAAGAGAACGTGTTTATTTTGTAGGAATCAGGCGAGATTTGTATAATAAGCCTTTTAATTTTCCTTTGCCAATAAAGCAAGTAGGGATAGAGAAATTCTTATTACCAAATAATAATGACAAACAAGATTTAAACAATCCGACCTTCCAAAAGTATTTGTCAAACAAGTATAACAAGGGTAGAGTTGATATAAATGAAATTTTGAAGAAAAATTATTTGATTATTGATACAAGACAATCCGATTTAAGGATTTTTGTTGATAAATGTCCTACTTTACGAACAGGCAGGCACGGTATTTTGTATGTCAGAAATAATCAACTGTATAAATTATCAGGGTTAGAAGCATTGCTTCTACAAAGATTTCCCAACGAATATGTTATAAAAGCAAAGGATATTTCAAATACAAAATTATTATCTCAAGCAGGAAATGCTATGACAGTTAATGTAATTCAATCAATAGGAAAGTGTTTACTTGACTATATAAAGGAGAACACAGGACATGGATTTAGTTCAAAAAGGCTCACAAACAGCTAAAGATGGCTTTAAAAACGAACAAGATATATGTGATAAATTTAACCATTGGCAGACTGATGAAGAAGCAAGACAATGGTTAACAATAATGCAGTATGACTTAAATCAAATAGAATCTGTGGTGGCAGAATACAAATTAAGCTAAAATCAGCAATAGACACTGAAAATATTCAGGTAAAATTAGTGTCAAATAAAAAAGGGTTCAACCAAGTTGATAAAAGGTGGTTATCACACTACCGAGAAATGTGGAACATCCCTGACAATATATATAAACTGTTACAACACTATACAGGGGAAATAAAACCTTATAAACAAAGTGTACGAGATTCCAGAAGAATGTTTATTGATGAATTTACTGATGAAGAACAAAAAACATTGCTTGAATGGTTTAGAAACAATAAAACATTAATATTGAGCGATATAATTAAAGGGCGTGGTCAATTTAGTGCAGAATGGATTTTGGTTGCTCAAAAATCGGATAATAATTCGAAATGGAAATTGGTTAACATAAATCAAGCCCTGCAACATTATTCTGCGGGCGATGTAAAAATTAGTCCAAAAGGTTCTAGGGAATGTTACTGTGCAAAGAAAAGGCGGAGATAACGGTCGTGATACAGCAAATATGCTGCAGTTTAAATTAGACCCGACTCAATTATTTGATACATAATTATTTCTTAGCCAAACTTTTAAAAATATACGGAGAAATTTTCTATTGGCATAAAAAATTGTTTATGTTATTATGGCTACACATGGACTTGTAGCTCAGCCGGTAGAGCAGTTGACTCTTAATCAATTGGTCGGGGGTTCAAATCCCCCCAGGTTCATATTAAAATTGACAATTAAATATTTTTTATACCCGTGGGCGTGTGGTGAAATGGTAGACACGTTAGTCTTAGGAACTAATGCGCAAGCGTGGGAGTTCGAGTCTCTTCACGCCCACCATTAAAAAATAAGAGACAGAATAATTTACTTATTCTGTCTCTTATTATATTTTGGGTTTAGCCACTTTGAAAAATTTTATAAATTAACACAAACTGTAAATATCAGAAAAAGGTTTTGGAGACTAGAACTTACGTTTTGTAATTTTTATGGTACAATTATACTAAGGATTAGGGGATTGTATGCAATTTCAGGAATTAATTCAAACAATAAAAAGAGAATCTATAAATAATAATTTTCAACAAGCTAGTGATAATATTCAAAATATAATATTTAAACTAGATAAAATTGAAATTATTCCGATAATTTCTGAAATTGGTGCAATTCCGGAATTTATTAACCATGATTCTACAGAAGAAAAATTATATACAAAAGTTTCTGATATTATTTTGGCAAAATGTTTTATTGAGCTTGGTTTAAAGGCAAGTGTTCTTCGTGAAAGAGCAAATTGTGCTGATGTTATTGCAAAAAGTAACTACCATAATTATTCATTAATAGGAGATGCCAAAGCATTTAGACTAAGTCGTACTGCAAAAAACCAAAAAGATTTTAAAGTAGAATCAATGGTTCATTGGCGAGGAGATTGTGATTACAGTGTATTATGTTGTCCTTATTTTCAATATCCCAAAACAAGAAGTCAAATATATGGACAGGCAATAAATGGTAATGTTTCGTTATTTTCTTGGGAATATTTAAGTATATTATTGCAGAACGATATAGTTGAATCTGAATACCTGAATTTAGAAAATTTATGGAACTATAGTTCTGCCATTGCAAACGATACAACTGTTGCGGATATGAATTTGTGTTTTTTAAACAAGCAAAACAAATTTTTACAACAATTCATTAATTGCAGTGATGAAGATTTTGCCAATTTGTTTAATTCATTCAAAAATAACATTATTGACAGAGGCAAAAATGAAATTAAATACTGGAAAAATGAAATTAATATAATAAAAGAATATACAAGAGAACAAGCTATTGAAATACTTATAAAATCATTAAAACTAAACGAAAAGATCAATGCAATAAATAGTTTTATAAATCAGTTAAGAGGATGATATGGAAATAGACAATATATATTGTGGTGATTGCACGCAATTAATTAAAGAAATTGATAATAATTCTATAGATTTGATTTTAAGTGATATTCCCTATGGTATATCTGTTGAAAATTGGGATGTATTACATAATAATACAAATTCTGCACTACTCGGTACAAGCCCTGCACAAATTCAAGCAGGTAAAATTTTTCAAAAAAGAGGGAAACCTCTTAATGGATGGTCCGAAGCTGATAAAAAAATCCCAATGGAATATTATAATTGGGTATGTTCTTGGGTAAATGAGTGGTTAAGAGTAATAAAACCCGGTGGTAGTGTTTTTGTATTTGCAGGTCGAAGACTTGCCCATCGTTGTATATGTGCTTTTGAAGATGCCGGATTTATATATAAAGATATGATTGGCTGGGATAAACAAAAAGCAGCTCATAGAGCACAACATATAAGTTGTGTGTTTGACAGAAGACAAGATTACGTAACATCAGAGAAATGGGAAGGTTGGAAGGTTGGAAATTTGCGACCTGTTTTTGAACCAATATTATGGTTTATGAAACCTTATAAAATTGGAGGTACATTAGCAGACAATGTCATTGAATATGAGGTTGGTGCATATAATGAAAAAATTTTGGAGAAGTATAATCATGAATTTCCCCAAATATATCCTTGTACTTAATTCTAAAAAAATATTGTCTACCATCTTTAGTAGCCTTTTTACTTTTATATACTGCCATTTTTATCACTCCTTATACATTTTTTTTCTTTATTTTTAAGTATATTCGTGATATAATGATATAGAAAGATCCAATAC
>CAYYPD010000089.1:0-4328 GCA_964473445.1 uncultured Muribaculaceae bacterium | reverse complement strand
TAGTTGAAAAAATCATTGAGAAATAATATAATTACACAAAATAAAGGGGAATGGAGCGAATTATATGTTTTTCTCAAATTATTGGGCGAGGGTATTCTTTATGCTGCAGATGCTGATTTGAATAAAATTGAAGATCTATATTACCCTTTAATTGAAATTTTAAGAAAAGAAGATGAACAAGTAAAACATTATGTAAAAGAGGCTGTTAAAATTAAAGTTAAAGATGATTCAAATAATGTTTTATTGGAATTACCTGCTCCCGAGTTTGTAGCAAAATCTGAAATTCTTATTGATGAAATCAAAAAAGGCAGTAGTGCTTTTGCAATACCTGTTATAGAAGAATTTATGGATGTTATAAAATGCACAAAAGTAAAAGCTCCTGCTCTTGAAAAGAGTGACATTACGCTTGTCTTACATGATTGCAAAACATTTAAAAATGAACTTTTCGGTTTTAGTATAAAATCTGACTTGGGCATGCCCCCAACATTATTTAACTCAGGGGTATCCACTAATTTTACATATGAAATTATCGGAAATATGTCAAATAAACAAGTAGATAAAATTAATTCAATAGATTCTAAATTTGCAAAGTTAAGGGATAGAATTAATGCAATATATGAATTAGGCTGTAATATTAAATTTTCAAAATTAGAACATCGCTCTTGCAGGGCTAATTTACAAATGATAGATACAAAAATGCCTGAAATTTTAGCTGAATATGTTTTACTGTATTTTTCGGGGAAAGGCAGAACAATATTGGAACTCACACCACTTGTAAGGCAAATAAATCCGTGTAATTTTGATTTGTTTTCCGAGCACAAATATTACGAACATAAAATCAAAACTTTTTTAACGGATTGTGCGTTAGGTATGACGGCAGCTAAACCTTGGAATGGTAAATTTCAAGCAACAGGTGGTCATATTATTGTAAAAAAAGATGGGGAAGTTCTTTGTTATCACATATATAACAGGAATGAATTTAGAGATTATTTATTTAAAAATACAAAACTTGAAACGCCTGATGCTAAACGACATGGTTTCGGTACAATATATCAAGAAAATGACAAAAACTACATTAAGCTCAATTTACAAGTGAGGTTTATATAAAATAGAGGAATAAAATGAATGAAAAATTAAAAACATTTATTTAGATTCTTCGTATAACTGTTTAGAGTATTCATCGATGTCCATTGCATCGGGTTTTAGTTCTCCGGTTGAATAATCTTGGTTTTCGGCGAAGTACCTTGCAATAAAACTTTGTTTCAACTCATTATATTTAGGGAAGTCCTCAAGAAAATCAATATCATTCATTTGAATGCCCAGCCATTTGTCAAAGTTTACACATAATGAAAGTACGGCTTGAAATCGTTCTTCACTGTATTTGTCTGTTATTGAGTTTAAGCAGCATTTAAAGGCTCTTTTGAATATTCCGTCTCGTCTGTCTATAATTTCACCGTTGCAAATAAGTGTTCTTACCGCAAGCATGACTTTATCTTCGTTTCCGTCAATTGATTTTAAAATTGTATTTAATACATCTGCTACGTATGCTACTTCTGCCTCTACGTTATTATCATCAAAACATTCGTTGAAGTTTATCAGATTACATAATTTTATTCCGAAATCTGCATCAATATTTCCGTCAAAATCTTTGGCTTCTTCTATTATACTTTCAGCTAATTCATTGCTATAGTTCCATGCGATTCCGGAAAGTTGCTCTTCAAATTGGCTCATTTTTTCTAAATTTGTTAAGTCGAACTGTCCGGAGCTTTTTTGTATCAGCCCCATCATTGCTGTTGCATGACTTTTTGCGTTAGAATGGAAATCAAAGCTTTTATCTTGATATATTTGAATTATATCTTTAATTTTGCAATATTTGTCGTACCCGTCAGGAATTTCTGCTAACGTTCCTTTGAGAAATTCAAATTCTCCTTTATTTAGGTTTCTTATTGTAGCTCTTTTTATATCTTCTGTAGGGTTTAAACTGCGTATATTAGAGTCTTTATCTACTGTTTTCAGTTCTTCATTCAGATAGTCTAATATTTCTTGCGTTTTTGCTTCTTCTTCTTCATATTTTGACTTATAAAAAAATATGTATGTTCGTAGAGCATCTTCATTAATTTCTCTATTTTTATTTCTCAGAAATACATCTACTGTCATATCGTCAATGGTAAACTTTATTGCTCCGTTTTTTGTAGGGCAACATACTTTTATGACTTCCGGTCCGTCTTTATCCTTTACTGCAGAAGAAATATATCTTAAATTGTCTGCAGCGTTTCCAAAGGAAATATTATTGTATGCTTGATATAGTAAAGGAGAACATTTTGCCGTATTTTGCGGTTGAGCTTGTTCTTTATTACTTGTTTTATCAGCAGAACCTTTGTTTGTTATTTTGTTATTTCGAGGAATATTAAAGTTATCAGTTATTTTCATTTATTCATTTTCGTATTTTAAATATTGCTTAAAAAATCTTTGACAGAGGGTCTGTTTGGATTTAATTCCCCGGTTGAACTGTCCTTTGATATTTCAAAATATGTTTGTATCAGTTCTTTTCTTCCATCAGTTTTTTCTGTTTTTGCAAGTAATTCACAAAGAGTTTTATTTGCTTCTTCATCGTATTTACCTGTTACAGCATTAAATGAGATTGGGAATAATTCTTCAAATTCTTTTGAGTCGGCAGAAATCGGACACAAAGCCAGAGTTCTGCTAAATCCGTTTGTTATATCAATATCATGGACAGAATCTTTAGATACAGCTTTTTTTAATTCTTTTGAAATTGCTGCTACCGGTGGATTTCCACTCGGATAACGTTTTATTGTCGAGCATAAAAGTCTTGCAAAGTGCAAATCAAATTTTCTGTCTTCAAATTGAGCATTATCTTTAACTTGTTCTATTAAATCTTTTTTGTAATCAAACCTTGTGTATGGGCGGAATGAACCTGAGGGGTATGAAAAGAAATCAGTGTATCTTGTTTCTTTTTCTTTTACATCAGGATTTTGTTTGTGTGCTGTTTGAATATTTTTATTGCCTGAAAAATTAAAGTTATTAAAGCTAATTGCAGAAATGTTCATATTGTTCTCCTTTTCCTACTCGCTAAAAGTCTGAAAAAAGAAAAAATTGCTTATCTTATAATTTGAATTAAGAAATATTAAAATATTATTATCAAAATTTTGTTTAAAAACGGGGGTAAAAGAAATATTTTTTACATTTGATTAAAACACTTGATTTTTCTGATTTTGCATTATATAATTTTAAATGTAAAAGCTACGCGGGATGGAGCAGTCTGGTAGCTCGTCGGGCTCATAACCCGAAGGTCGTTGGTTCAAATCCGGCTCCCGCAACCATTTTTTATTTCTTAGTGTAATAGGGGGTATTACACTATTTTTTTGTTGTATTGGAAAGCATGATTTGATTTGTACGGGTAGAACGATTTATTTGGAGAATGAGGCTGTACGAGCGTGTTTTAGAGGTCGGAAAAAACAAACTACCCGTACATTAAACTGAGCCAATCCGTGCTTTTGCTAAGTTGTACGGTTAAAATGATTTTAGGGTTCTATACCTTGCCACTAGCTATTTTTAAGGATATATTTACATTGTACGGATAAAGTGAGCCAAAAAGGAAAAGCCCAATTTGAAATTTTGATCGAAAATTTTACATCAATTTGTCCTCAAATATTTTTTATGTGATGATTCATATTTTATTAAAATACTATATCTTCCCAATCATTAATGTTTTCATAAATATATACCTCTTTTTTGTTAATTTTCCAAGATGGGTGATAGTAATTTAATATTCCACCTATAATGTTATAAGTATATTTGTGCTTATTATCTTTAATCCATTTTTGTAAAGCTTCAGCTTTTTCTTTTGTTTCTTGAGATTTAGCAGTTATTCCAGATTTAGTATCAAGAATATAAATTGTATCTTGTTTTTTTACAATAAAATCCGGATAAAATAATGACATTTTTTTGTCTTGAGAATTGTAATACTCTATTGCAAAAACATTTCTACCCCTATCATTTTGCTTTTGCCACCAATCAATATCCAATTTGTCAATATAATTTATAAATTTTAATTCATTATCTTTGCCTTTATATTCTTTTTTAATATAAAACCTTTCATAAGTATTCTTTTCAACTGAAAGTTCTTCATATTCATCTGTAAACGATAATTCATCTTCTGGAATTAAAATTTGATACGTTGATTTTTCTATTTTTTCTTTTATTTGAATATTATATTTTTCTCTAAAATCTTCAAGCCATCTCATTTGATATGGCAAAAAGAAGGGTGTTTTATTATTCTTCGTTGTTGTCATCATCATTGTGTTTTA
>CAYYPD010000088.1:0-4350 GCA_964473445.1 uncultured Muribaculaceae bacterium | reverse complement strand
TACTATAAATTAAAAGAGAATTGTGCTTAGTCTAATATGTATTGAACTGGGACAATCTTTCAAGTTCATCTTCAGATAAAATTTTCCCTATTATATCATAATATTCTTTCAAGGTTTTAGGTTTATTTTCAAAAAATGCAACCGCACCGGCACAATCATAACCAATTGCATTAAGCAGCGAAAAATCATTTTTAGAATTTATACCATATTTTTTGCCAATAGCAATTCTTACGTGTTCGCTTTCTGGTAGAAGACCATTGAAAAAGCCTTTACAATCTTTATTTAAGTATAATTCTTCTCTAATCGGTAAAGTTAAGGATAATTGCTTTTTTGCGTTTTTATCATATTGAAAACAAATGTCGCCATTATCATCTTTTGACAATATTCCAACAAAATCATTATTTAGATAAACATTTAATAAACTATTCATCATTTAATCTTCTATCCCATTTCCCCCTTAATTTCTATTTCTAATCCTAACATTTGACAAACTTGAAGAATTTTACCAATTTGCGCCGTTTCTTTGCCCTTTTCTAAATCAACAATAAAACGAACACCAACATTTGCAGAAATAGCTAAATCAGCTTGAGTTAAACCTTGTGATTTTCTCGTATCTTTTATTATTTTACCTAATTCTGAAATATTGTTTATTTGCATAAAAATTTTACCTTTCGGTAAAATTATACCAATTTTTGAAAGAAAGTCAAGTGAATTTTACCGTTCGGTAAATTTGATAATTTTTTGAACTTTTGGGTGCGATAAAGTAAAGTAAAATTCCCTGTTGTTCCCTTATCAGAAATATGCATAAACCTATTCATTCTTTGCTTGCTATTGAAAATAATAGTTTAAGTTGTGTTTTCCACTACGAATTTGAGTTTATCCGCCCATTTCAAGAAGGTAATGGCAGAATGGGTCGTTTATGGCAAACTGTGATTTTGAAAGAATGGAAAGAAATTTTTGCTTGGCTTCCTGTTGAAACTCTAATTAAAGAAAATCGGAAAGAATGTTATAGTGTTTTTGGCACAAGTGACAGTGCTGCAAACAGTACAAAATTCATTGAATTTATGCATTATTTTTATTGTTACGAGAAAATTTGAGACTACAAAATGAAGTTGTTATAATTATCATCAATTTTGTTTTAACTTATACTCTTTTATTCCTCATCATTTTCTTTTTTTCTATGACAATCTATGGGTTTCCCATTCTCGTCTTTCCAAGTAAACCAACCATTGCAATTCTTACCACATACTAAATTACCGGCAAAACTTGGAGTAATATCACCCAAAAGATAATCTTCTGTAACCATTCCTTTTTCGTTAAATCTTATTAAATCTAATATCGGTAATAATTTTTTACGCAATTTAGAGTTTGGTTTGGTATTTATTTTGCTATCTTTAAGTAATGTCCATCCATTATCAGATATTTCAACTTCTGCATTATAATCACCTATTGAGCAATAATAGGTACCACTTTTGATGGACTTACTTTTTACCTTTTCGGTAGCTTCCTCAAAAATTTTACTTTTTTCTTCTTTTGGATATATTATTTTACCTTCAAATGATGATAATAATTGTATTGCGGTATCAATATCAATTGCAAATAATTCAGTATCACCAATTTTACTTTTTTCAAACACTTCATGGATTAGTGCTTCTTTGTCATGATAGTTGTCAACTTCAATAGCAAATCTTCGCTCTAAACCTGTTATATTACAATAACCATTATGCTCTAATTGGTACATTCTTGACTCGAAATTACCGGTCTGAGTTTTCCCAATTTTTATCAACCCATTAACTATTGTTTTTGCAATATAAATAATTCCTTTTTGGTCGGAATTACATTTAGTTTCTGTCTTCATGTGAAACCTTTTTCTTTCCTGTTGCATACGCTTATGTACCGAATGTTAAATAGATTCATTCAACAAAAAGCCTAGCACGGAGTATTGGTGAGTTCAAGAAGCAAATATTTCACAAATAAAATAACCAATGAGTTTTATCAGTGTAAACAGAATAAAGGTGGGAATGCTTGCTATATGTCTAATTGGTATATATATAAATTTTGCACTTTATTTATTTTTTCAAATTTGATGTTTTTTATTGCTCTTGCCCGAAATAATCAAACAATGTGTTACAAATAATCATTTCAAATGTTATGTTACAGCTATATTGAGGGGGAAAATCATTAATAATCGATAAAAAATACGTGCCTGGAGGGATTCGAACCCCCGACCTTTTGGTTCGTAGCCAAACACTCTATCCGGCTGAGCTACAGGCACATAAATATTAAGTTTTAATTTTGAATACAGCTATGCTACTTCTCTCGATTGAAAAATACTTGTATTTTTCAATCTCGCCAAGTCATTATCCGTATGACTCACTATGTTCGTCCACGGCTAAGGAAACTATAGTCACATACAATTAAATTGTATATTTCTATATTACAACGTAATTTTTTATAATCAAGATTTTTTTGTAAAAAAAAAGCTGCCTTGCAGCTAATACTTAATAATCTTGGGAGGAGATTTGGGGATTTGTTACAACTATAATAATTCAGAAATGTTAAAATTGTTACCTTTTTTATTCCTATTTTAATAAAAATTTACAATCTATTGATTTTAAATTAATTTTAACTTACTGGCAAAAAAGTATTTTTCTTATAGAATGATACTAAGAGGTATGAGCATGTTTAATAATATAATATTCTTTATAATTGCAATTTTATTTATTTATGTAGCAATTTTTACTATATATTTCGCGGTAATAGTTGCTGCAAGTTTTTTCAAAAAACATAAAAAACATAATGACGATACAAGAAGAGAATATAAAAATTTAATAGTAATAATTTATTCTCACAATAATGAAAAGACTATTGTTAATCTTCTGGAGCAATTAAATAAACAAGATTACCCGAAAGGCAATTATCAGATACATATTATTCTTGATAACTGTAGCGATAATTCTGCTAATAAACTTGAATTTGTCGGCGGTGCAAAGTTATGGAAATTAAATGATGACAGTCCTCTTGGTCGTGATAAGTCGGTTTCTTGGCTATTAGAAAATTTAATGTCTTTCAAAAAAGTTGACGGGTATGTTTTCTTAAATGCTAACAGAATGGTAAGAAACGATTTCCTTTCTCGTATAAATGATTCTTTGCAATATAATAACGTTGTTGTCGGTTCAACTGAAATTGTGCTTGAAGATGCAGATTATTATGAAAAAGTTTGGGCAAATGTTAATGAGTATAATACTAATATTATGAAAATCGGACGTTCTAAACTTGGATTGGCTGTTCCGATTGATTCAGATATTATGGCGATGAATCATGAGGTTTTAGAAAAAGTTCAATGTATTGATTTTAAGGACGCAAATTCGGAATTAAAATATTCATTCTTGCTGACAAGAGTAAATTTTGTTCCTAAATTTGTACCGGAAATTAAAACCTATGTTTCTTCAATAGATTACGAAGTAAGACGTCCGGAGTTTGTTTATAAAATGTCTTTATTCTTCCACTGTATGAATTTAAAGGCATTAACCAATTTCAAATTTACAGAATTTTTATTCTCTTTATTTAAACCAAACCCGATAATTTTGGTTGCTATGTTGACTATTATTGCAACATATTCATTTAATTATTATTTCTTATTTGATTTCCCGTGGTCAATTTTCTTGGCAGTAGTTTTAACTGTTGCGTTTGGATTATCAATCTACAGAAGTAATTTATATGTAAAACCATTAATTTACTTGGCAGGTGCTCCTGTTTATACGTTATCGGAAGTATTATGCTCTAATCGATTACTAAAAAAAATATTTAAGTTTAACAGAAAAAAACAAAAGGTTGATGTTGATACGATTTCTGTTCCGGTAAATGTTACAAACGGAAGAAATGTATTCCCATGTTACCTTGATTTGATTTCAGAAGGCGGATTTAAAAAGGCTGTATTCAGATACAAAAATAAACGTCAAGAAACGGCTCAAAGTTACGTTAGAATGTGTGATGCAGTTAAAAATATTTCTGATATACTTGAACAACATGGCTTTAGATTAAAAATATGTCAATCTTGTGCATACTTTACTCCTAAAATCGATGGTACAAACAATATGGTAAAAGGTTATTGTAATAAACCTGCAGTTGATGACGAAAATTGCAATGAAGTACCTGAAACACTTCTTTGGTCAACGTGCGAGTATTTCATTCCTCAAGAAGTTAATAATGTTATAAACATTTCTTCGTACATAAAAAACAGATAAGATTTTTCAAAGAAACGGAGTAGAAAAGCTCCGTTTTTTTATCTAAAATGAGTGCGTTCAAGAAGCAATCGCAACACTAACACCTCAAGTATAGTAAAATTAG
>CAYYPD010000087.1:0-4452 GCA_964473445.1 uncultured Muribaculaceae bacterium | reverse complement strand
TATTATTCGGATTTTAATTTTATTTCTTTAGGTCTGGCGACCAATTTTTTACATAGCTTAATAAAAATGGAGAGGTGAATTCAGAGGCAATGAGACTCCGAACAGATAGAAAATATCGTAGTTTTTAATATATTCTGCATATATTACAATTACCTGACAGAAATAAAAGTTCAACCAATAAGGTTTATTCACAAAGTTTTTGTACGGAAGTCTCCATTTCTGTCAAATTTTCTTTTGTATCAGCTTCAAAATAAATTCTTAATAATGGCTCTGTTCCGCTTTTTCTGATTAAAATCCAATTATCATTTTTTAATATCAGTTTCAAGCCGTCCATTGTATTTTTTTCTGCTATTTCAAATCGTCCGATTGATGAATAAGTTTTAAATCTGTCTATAATTTCTTGCTGTTCATCTTTTGATGCAAGTTTTAAATCTATTCTGTCGTTGATAAATTCACGGGTAAATGAATTATTTAACTCTTTTTGAAGCTCATATAATTTTTTCTTTGAGCATGCAAGCATTTCGATTACAAGTAAATCAGCTAAAATTCCGTCTTTTTCCGGAACATGTCCCTTTATACTCAGTCCACCGGATTCCTCCCCCGCAATAATTACATCATTATTTCTCATTGCAATTCCAAGCCACTTAAAGCCAACAGGGGTTTCTATCACTTCAACTCCGTTTGCCTTTGCAAAGAGGTTCAACATAGAGCTTGATCCTACCGTTTTTGCCAATTTTCCCGTAAAATTTCTATCTTTTTTTAAGTGTTGCATTAATAATGCTATAATCTCATTTCCGCTGACAAACTCTCCTTTTTCATTAAAGACCCCGAATCTGTCGCCGTCGCCGTCATTGCTTAATCCTATATTTCCGTTTTCTTGGCACAATTTTTTTAATGACGGAAGATATTTTTCTTTCGGGTCAGGTAAAAAACCTCCGAAAATAATATCTCTATCTAAATTTTGAGAAATATTTTTTACATTTAATTTATCTAAAATTTCCTTAAATAATTTTGCTGCAGCTCCGTGGTGTCCGTCATAATTTACGAAAATATCAGAGTTTTTTATAGCATTAAAGTCGATTAACGTTTCAATATGCTTTAAATAATCAGCTTCAAAAGCAACTTTCTTATAGCTTTTTTCTTCTCTTTTTGCTTCAAATTTATTTTCTAAATTTTCCATAATTTCTTTTACCATATAGTCTTCAGCAGGTCCGCCGTACGGTGGAATAAATTTTATTCCAAGATATTCACCGGGGTTATGAGAGGCTGTAATCATTATAGCGTAAGCGTTTCTATTAAGTGCAGTGTATGCAATAACAGGAGTAGCAACAATTTTATCACTGATTTCAACATCAAATCCTAATTTTGATAAATTATCCGCAATATAAAAAGCGAAATCATCAGCTTTATTTCTCGGGTCGTAGCCTATAACAATTTTTTTTTCATATTTAGATTTTGAATATACATAAAATGCTATTCCGTTAACAACTTTTAGTACGTTTTCATAAGTAAAATCTTTATCTAAAACGGCTCTCCAACCGTCAGTTCCAAATTTAATTTCAGTCATGCCAAAACCCTTTTTCTGATTTTTGTGTACAATAATTTTATATAATAAATAAAGGTTTAGCAAATGGCAGAAAATATTCTTGAGAACATCTATTATTTAGGACCTGACGGGTCAAATGCACATAATGCCATGCTTCAATTTTTAAAAACAAACACAATAGAAGTTAAAAATCATTATCCGCAAAAAAGTATAAGGACTGCATTAGAAACGGCTGAAAAAGATTATTCTTCAATCTGTGTATTACCAATAGAGAATTCAATTGAGGGAATAGTTCGTGAAACAATCGATAACTTGGTACGTTTAAACTCTAAACGATTAAAAATTCAAGGGGAAATTACACTTCCTATAAAACACTTGCTTTTGTCAACAGGAAAAGAAAAGTCTAAAATAAAAAAAGTCATTTCTCATCCTCAAGCACTGTCTCAATGCAGCAGATTTTTACACGAGAATTTTCCTGATGTTGAAATCAAAGAGGTATCAGCAACAAGCTATGCGGCACAAAAAATTGCTTCACTCCAAGATGATACATTAGCTGCACTTGCAAACGAAACTTGTGCCAAAATTTTTAATCTTAATATTTTATCAGATGATATAAACGATGAGCCTGACAACAAAACCAGATTTTATATTCTTTCCGGTACAGAACTGCCTAAGGAACAAAACGGCAAAACTGCAATTATACTTTCTGTTAAAAATGTTTCCGGTGCCTTATGCGAAGTGCTTAAAATTTTTGCTAAGCATGACATCAATCTTTCTTATATAGATTCACGTCCTTCAAGGAGAAGATTAGGCGAATACCTTTTCTTTATGGAAATGGACGGCTATGAAACAGATTACAAAATCATAACCGCATTAGAAGAAATCATGTCTTTTGTAGATTTCTTTAGAGTATTAGGTTCTTTTCAAAAATTTTAGTCATACATACTTTATTTTTTGTTGATTTTCTTTAGTTTTTAAACAAATTTGACATAAAATTATATTTGAATTAATCTATATTTGAAATGTAGATTAGTTTATATGAGATTTGAGGTAAGGTATGAGATTGAAATCGGTTTTGGCAGCATTTCTTTTGTGTTTAATTATCTTTGGTACGGCAAACGTATGCTCGGCAATTCAAGAAGTTAAACCAATGCAAGCAAAACAGCAAGCAATAAAAGCTCAAGATGTAAGTATTGCATTTGTTTTTGACAGTGATTCGGATAAAACTGCCGAAATTATTAAGACTTTTCGTCCTGTTATAGAAAAATCCTTATTGCCCGAATTTAAAGCAAATTTTTCGGATAGCTTAGTATTTAAGGGTAATTGGACTAAAGAGGGAGCTAAAGCGGCAGCAGATAAGGCTCTTAATTCAAAAGCAAAAATCATTTTATCATTCGGAAGTATGACAAGTGATTACTTAAACAGTAAACCAAATAAAAGTAAATATGTTATGAACATTGACCAATACACTATCAACAGTGTAAAAGATAAATGTTTCAACCCTATTCAACAATCCGTAAACGATTTTGTTGTATTCCAAAGGTTAGTTAAAAATATTAATAAAACTGCAATCTTAATGAATGAAAATACATATAAAATGAGAAACGACTGGGGTGCAATTTTTGAAAAAGCTGCAAAGGATAAGGGGATTACAAACTCTTATGTTGTAATTCCTGTAACTGCAAAAAATCTTGACAGTTCTTTGGCTAAAATTTCAGACGATGTCGATTCTGTTTATATTACACAGTTATATAACCTGACAACCGAACAGAAAAAAGATGTATTCAATTATTTAATTGAAAGAAAATTACCGTCATTCTCATCAATGGGTTGTGAAGATGTTCAATTAGGGGCAATGCTTGGGACTTCTGTTCCTGACGCTGATTTAAAATTGGCACAAGCAACTTCTTTTAGTATTAAGAATGTTTTAAGAGGCGGGGTTGCAAAAAGCGAAAAAGTTCAAATGCTTGATACAAACGTAATCTGCGTTAATAAAGATACGGCTGAAGCTATCGGATATCCGGCTCACATTCGTTTATTAAAGAGTGCTCACGTTATTACAAGTAAGCAGCCGACTGAATACAACTTAGCTTATGTATTCAAAACCTTTGATGAACAAAACTGGGAAGTTTTAAGAAAGAAACAACTTGTTAATGCAGCAAGACGTGCAACATACAGTGCTTGGATGCATTATCTTCCGACTTTAAGATTAGATATGGGATACCAAACTTATAACCACGATTATGCATATTCTTATCAGGATGTTCCGACAAAAGCAGGGGTATTTACTACTGCATTAGACCAAGTTTTATATTCACCTGATTTGGTTACAAATATCATTGTAAAACATAAAAAATTAAAATTTGCAAAAGCTGATCAAGCACTTGCACAACAAACTTACGGGTTAAATATCGCTTTATTGTATATTGATACATTAAAACTCCAAAATGAAGTTGATATTCAAACGGAATATGTTAAAGAACTTCAATCAAACTTAGCGGTTTCAAAAACAAGATTGCTATACGGAAAAGGTACTCAGGCGGAAGTTATGAGATGGACCGGTGAAATCAATAAGGCTGAACAAAATTTATTGATGTTAACTGCTGACTTGGAAGTTGTAAAAATTAAAATTAATCAAATGTTAGGAAAAGATCAAACCGAAGAATTCAGACTGGCTCCTTTAACAACAAAAGATGATGCGTTTTTTATGTCCAGCATTAACTTGATTGATTATATAAGAACTCCTGAAAAAATTGAAAAAGTAGCTCAATTACTTTCTGAAGAAGCCGTATATCTTGCACCCGAAACAACAAAATTAAAAGCTGCTATTGCAATGAAGAAAGCAGAATTATCTAACTACGGACAAAAATTCTTTATGCCGAATGCAAAATTATCTGTTGAACACG
>CAYYPD010000086.1:0-5235 GCA_964473445.1 uncultured Muribaculaceae bacterium | reverse complement strand
AAAATTATTAATTTTATTACTTAAAACTTTGACTGATTTTTTGTTATTAACATCAGTTATACTTATGTCGCCAACTTTTCTGAATGAGTTGCCAAGTCCTATAGCATTATCAATTAATTCCGAAAGACTTGAAGACACACCTTTTGCAACAGTTGCAGCAGCTTCGTTTCCGCTTTGTCGTGTATTTGCAACGACATCAGCAAGTTTATATGAAGCCTGCGCACCTGTATCTTTTATAATTTTAGTTGTAACTATTTGTTTTAAATCTTTTACTTTTTGGATAGCTCTATCTTTTTCTATTCCTGTTAAACTTGGAATTTGAGAGTTCATTTCAACTAAATTAAGCATATTATCGGCAATTTCATTTTTTGCTCCTGCAGAAATTCCTCTCCACTCTGTACCGTTTAACCCTTTAATATTTCCGAGGAAATCTTCAAAATACTTTTGAGTTTGTTTTTTCAGAATTTCATTTTTACTTACTTTGTCATAAGTGCCATTTAATGAATCTCCAATGTTATTCCATCTTGTGGCAAGGTTGTTCATTGTTTCCCCGCTGGCAAATATACTTTGAGCTTTAACTCCGTAGTTCTCATTAAACTTTTTAGAAAGTGCGGTTGAAGCACCTAAACCTATTAAACCTACACAGGCATGTATGACGCAGCTTGAAATTTCTCTAAAAAATGTTTCAAATCCTGACTCTTTGCCTCTGTTTTTTGTTTCAACAACAGTCCTTGGTATTACCATAGAACATAAATCAACGGCACAAGCACCCAGGGCAGGTGAATTACTTAACCCTCTTAATCCTGACAATACCGCTGTTTCGGCTCCCTTAAAACTTTTTTTGTTATTTGGCTGCCTGTTTATTTGACCTTGTGTATTTATTCGTTCTATCATTCTTTTACTTCTTTCCCGCATGCCTTAACAAGTACGCATAATTTTTTTTGCTACCCGTATTGCAAAAATTTTACATAAAGGAATACAATCTTAAATTTTATCAAAATAATATATTTTTCGTAATAATAATGCTAATTTTCTTTACAAAAAATTCAAAATCATTAAAGTTTATTTAAAATCTTCCGATTAATAACTTGTAGATAAAAGAGGAAATAATGGAAAATAATAATTTTATATCAAATAATCCGTTTGAATTTAATATACAACTGCCGAAGAAAACATTAAGCGAAGTACAAAAAGTTGTACAAAAAGAAGTTGGAGATATTTCAATAAATCAGATAATGGGTTATCTTGACCAAAATAATAAAGTGTTTTCGGGGGAAGTTGCGGATGAAATAAGGAAGTACCAAGCACAAATTTATTCTTTAGGTCAATTTGCACGTGAAGGTCAACCAATTACCACTTTCAGCGTAAAGATATAGTCTTTGCAATCGCAATGGCTAGCATTTTATAAAGTCTTTGGATACAATTTTTTTAACCGGACATTGCAATTTATAGAACATTTTTGCAAAAAAGAGAGTAAATTCAAATTCTTTTGCGGTTCTGCACTTTAAAAAAATAAGGAAGAAAATAGCTTTTCTGTCTTTAAAGTTAAAATTTGATTTAAGATTATAATCGCTTATTGTGTTATGTATCAAATTAAAGAGTTCTTCCTTTTGTGAATTGTTCCATTTTGATACTACATAGTGTCCAAAAATTTGTTCCATAATAAAGTTCATTAGCAAGTAGTTATTCTTTTCAAATAAATCATATTTTTTGTAGAAATTTATAATATCATCTAATCTTAACTTTAAATTTAGAAGAAGATTTTCGGTATTTTTATCAAAAGTATTTGTAATTTGCATTTTGTGTTGTCTGTACAGATAGTATGATTTTCCGAAATTTCTTGATATTTTATTTGTAAGAGCAAGAATTTTATGTGAGAAAACTGCATCGCTGCCTTTTTTTAAATCAGTATTAAATATTAAATCTTCGTGTTCATCTAAAAATGATTTTCTTATAAACATTTGCCATGTTGCAACCCAAGAGAAATCCTGAATACTCTTATTTAAAAATTTATAATTTATAACCATATTGCTGTTATTTAAGGTTACAGTATTTATTGCTGTTTCCAGTGCATTTTCGGAAATTATGTCGTCCGAGTCCATAAAAGTGATATAGTCCCCCTCTGCCAAATTTAGTCCTGTATTTCTGCCTGAAGCTATACCTTGATTTTCTTGTGAATAGACTTTAATTCGGTTATCTTTTTGGGCATATTCATATAAAATATCGAGAGAATTATCGGTTGAACCATCATTTATACAAATAATTTCTATGTTTGAGTAAGATTGTTTTATAAGACTATCTAAACAATCTTTTAAGTATTGAGCCGTATTAAAGACTGTCAAAATAACAGAAATTTTTTGCATCTTCCACCTTCATTTATTACATTTATAATATCATAAAGTTATAATTTAAAAGATAAGACTTGATTTCATTAAATGTAGGTGATAATCTAAGAATATCCGAGGTAATCATAATTGGTTATCGACCAAAAATCGGGATGTAGCGCAGTTTGGTAGCGCACTGTGTTCGGGTCGCAGGGGTCGCAAGTTCGAATCTTGTCATCCCGATTTTTTAATGCAATTTTTTTGAGTGGGTAGTTTAAGTATCCCAACTGACATTATTTGTTCAAACAGACGGGCTTTTGTAGTTGTTTCAATAAGTGAAATTAGGGAAATTCATATATGGTTGTATATCTATCAATAATCAATTGTAGATCGGATTTACTAATCTGACAGTAACTTTTATTTAATACCTTATAAAAATTTAGAACCAATGAGATTCCGAACAGATTGAAAAACTATGCTAACGCTTGTTTTTCTAATCTTTCAGAATGATATGAGGCTGAGGAGTTCACATCATTATTCCATAATACGTGTCGCCCTGAATTTGTTTCAGGGTCGCAAGGGCTTCAAAAATTTATGTAGTCACATTTGCGGTTGAAAATCCGACAAGGAAATCTTATGGAATCATTTGATTAATACTGATTTTTCCGTTAAAATTGAATTGTAGAAAAGAGGAAGTTTTATGGTTCATTGTGTAGATTTAAGAAATTTTAAAATAGGCGGAGATAAACTGACAATTTTAGCAGGTCCTTGTGCAATAGAGTCTAAAGATATCCTCTTTAGAACTGCTGAATACTTGAAAGAACTTACAACAAAACTGGGTATAAATTATGTTTTTAAGGCTTCTTACGATAAAGCAAACAGAAGTTCTTTAACCTCATACAGAGGATTAGGAATGGAAAAAGGGTTAGAATTACTTGCAGGAGTAAAAAAGGAATTTAATGTTCCGATAGTTACGGACATTCATAACCCAAATGAAGCTCCGATTGCGGCAGAAGTTGCTGATATTATTCAAATTCCTGCATTCCTTTGCAGGCAAACAGATTTACTTGTTGCTGCCGCAAAAACAAATAAAATTATTAACATTAAAAAAGGGCAATTTCTGGCCCCTCAACAAATGAAGTCTATTGCTAAAAAAGTTAAAGATTCAGGCAATGACAAAATCACGATAACAGATAGAGGTGTTACATTCGGTTATAATAACTTAGTTACTGATATGAGAGCTATCCCGATTATTCAGGAAATGGGCTATCCGTTAATTTTTGATGCGACTCACAGTGTACAACTCCCTGGGGGCTGCGGAGATTCCTCTTCAGGTGAACGCAGGTTTGTTCCGGTTTTAGCAAAAGCAGCAACAGCAGCAGGTACTAACGGGTTATTCTTTGAAGTACATCCTGATCCTGATAAAGCGTTATGCGATGGGGCAAATATGATTAACTTTGAACAAGCAAAAGAAATTTTCACAATATGCAATAAACTTTTCAATCTTGTAAGAGAAAACGAAGTTTAAGGAGCGAGCCATTTTCGGTTTTACAAAAAAAGAACCCGAATTTGTAGTAAAAATGCGATATGACAGGTCAAAACCGGTTACAAAGAGAAATATCGCAAAATTTTTGTGTTCCTTAAACATTGAGGTTAAAACTAATACGAAGGCGAGGGGTAATAACGGGTTGTATCAACGCAACAGGATAGATATTGCAAGAGGATTAAAAGAGGAAAAAGCTATCAGTGTTATGGTGCATGAGTTTGCTCATCATATTCACTATAAAATAGATAAAGATTTTGTTAAAACAGGCGGTTCTCTTGAGTGCTTATTTGACACAAATAATATAAATACAATTAGAGAAGAACTTTCAAAAGTAACTGATTCTCAGGATAAGAACTCTCGTATAAATATTTTTTTAAGAGCAAAAGAAGAAACTTCAAATACAATAAAAGGTATGCAAAAAGCAATTCAGAGAGATTTTCCCGATTTCCAACGTTCAAAAAAGTTTTCGGAGTTTGAAAAATATATCAGAAATTCTGACGCAAAATATCTTGTAAAGTATGATGCAATTAAATTAATAAGCGGATTTTTCTTTAAAAAAGAGCGAATTTTAACAGTTAAAAATATCGAAAATGATTTCCCCGATATGCCAAAAGCGTTTCAGTTGTACATAAGATTATGTTCAATGCAAAGAAAACAATCTCGAATAACAAGAAGATTGAACAAATTAAACAAGTACTATGATAAACCGACAGAACTTTTTGCACGTTTTGTTGAGGGATATTTCTCTAACCCGGCTCAAACAGAACAAATTGCACCGAGTGCGACAATTCGGTTTAAAGAATTACTGCAAAACGGTTATTACAGGGAGTTAAAAGACTTTTTTGAAATTTTTGCACACAATAACGAGGATAATTAACAAAATATGAAAAAAGTTACGGCTTACGTTCATACTCATTGGGATAGAGAGTGGTACAGAGAGTTTGAAGATTTTCGTTTAAGACTTATAGAAGTGTTTAATGAAGTAATCAGTGCTATTCAAAACGGGGATTTGCCTTGTTTCTATTTTGACGGACAAACTTCTGCACTTGAAGATTATCTTGAAATTTATCCTGAAAAAACTAATCTGATAAAAAATTTGATAAAAGAAAAAAAATTAAGAATTGGTGCCTTTTATTGCTCTGCTGACAGTTTTCTTGTATCAGGAGAAAGCCTTTACAGAAATATGGAAATAGGCATTAAAAAATCAAAGGAATTTGGTGAAACTGATTTTATCGCTTATCTCTCGGATACGTTCGGGCATAGTCATTGTATTCCGTATATCTTGAAATCTCTGAACATTAATAAAGCGTGCCTGTGGCGTGGATTGGGAGATTTGAATGCTGATTTAACTTGGGACGGAATTGA
>CAYYPD010000085.1:0-5424 GCA_964473445.1 uncultured Muribaculaceae bacterium | reverse complement strand
AATATAATAAGACACGGAGCATCGTTCTTTAATCTTCATGCAACGGGCGGAGAAGAAATGTTGAGAACCGCACAAGAAGCGGCAAGAAAAACCGCAAATGAATTGGGCTTTGAAAATCCGACAATACTTGGGGTTACACTTTTAACCAGCATTAGCGAAGAATGTCTGAAAAATGAGCTGAAAGTTCCGTATAAAACTGCGGAATATGCAATAAATTTGGCTCTTTTAGCTAAAAGAAGCGGACTTGACGGTGTTGTTGCAAGTGTCTGGGAAGCAAAAACAATAAAACAGGTTTGCGGAAAAAATTTTAAGGTATTATGCCCCGGAATACGTCCTGACTGGGCAAACAAGAATGACCAAAAACGATTGGCAACTCCGAGCAGAGCAATAAAAGAGGGGGCTGATTATATTGTTGTCGGAAGGGCAGTTACAGCTGCCGATGACAGAGTTAAAGCAATCCAAATGATATATGAAGAAATAGAAAATGCACTTTTAACCCAAAATAAATCTTATGCTGTGTCAAAAGGCAAACTGATTTTACAAAACGGTATGATTTTCGAGGGTGAATCTGTTGGTGCTGACGGAACTTCTTTTGGCGAAATTGTTTTTAATACTTCAATGGAAGGCTATCAGGAAATCCTAACAGATCCAAGCTATGCAGGACAAACAATAGTTATGACATATCCTGAAATCGGCAATTACGGAATTAATAAAGAAGATTTTGAAAGTGGTAAAATCTACGCTAAAGGATTGATTGTTAAAAATCTTTGTGAACACGAATCTCATTATAAAAGTGTTTCTTCATTATCCGATTACTTAAAACAAAATAATATCATTGTCTTAAAGGGCATTGATACACGGCATTTAACCCAAATAATAAGAGATAACGGTACTATGAATTGTGCAGTTACAACCGGAGATGTAACACCTGAAATAAAGCAAAAAATAAAAGATTATAAAATAGGAAAAGACATAACGCTTGAAGTCAGCACATATAAGACCGAACACTACAGTGCTACAGGGGCTAAAGTTGCCATAATAGATATGGGAGTAAAGAAAAGTATAGTTGATAATTTTAAATCGCTTAATTGTGATGTAACCGTATTTCCTGCAGATGTTAAAGCTGATGAAATACTAAGTGAAAACTTTGACGGTGTTCTTATCTCAAACGGACCCGGTAATCCTGAAGATGCAACTCAAGCCATTGAAACGGTAAAAAATCTTTTAGGGAAAACAAAACTGTACGGCATTTGTTTAGGACATCAAATTTTAGCAATTGCACTCGGAGCGAAGACATATAAGCTGAAATACGGACATAGAGGAGGAAATCATCCCGTCATAGATACACAAACAAATGAAATCTTTATTACTACACAAAATCACGGATACGCAGTTGATTCTTCAACCTTGAGTGAAGATACAAAAGTATCCTATATAAATTTGAATGACAATACCGTTGAGGGATTTGTTTGCCCAAAATACAATATTCAAACAGTACAATTCCATCCTGAACCGACGGCAGGACCTTATGACTCAAATAAAATCTTAACAAAATGGGTTGAAGAAATGAAAAAAGTTAATGTGTAAAGGAAAAATATATGCCTATAAATGAAAATATTAAAAAAGTTCTAGTAATCGGCTCGGGACCTATTGTTATCGGTCAGGCGGCTGAATTTGATTATGCGGGAGTGCAGGCCTGCAGAGCTTTAAAAGAAGAAAATATTGAGGTAGTTCTTGTAAATTCAAATCCTGCAACAATTATGACTGATGAAAATATAGCTGATAAGGTGTATATTGAGCCGTTAACCATTGAAGCTGTTTCTTATATTATTGAAAAAGAAAGACCAAACGGAATAATTGCAACACTCGGAGGTCAAACAGGATTAAATTTAGCGGTTGAACTTTATGAAAAGTGTATTTTAGAAAAATACGGCGTAAAACTTTTAGGAACAAGAATTGATTCTATAAAAAAGGCAGAAGATAGAGAACTCTTTAAAAATCTTATGCTTGAAATAGGTGAACCTGTTCCGGAGAGTGATATTGTTTCAAGTTTTGAAGAGGCAAAGAAATTTGCACAAAAGATAGGTTTCCCGATAATTGTAAGACCTGCTTATACGCTGGGCGGAACAGGCGGCGGAATAGCTAATAATTACAATGAATATGAAGAAATTGTATATACAGGACTATCTTTAAGCCCGATTTCACAAGTATTGGTAGAAAAAAGTATTGCAGGTTATAAAGAAATCGAGTATGAAGTAATCAGAGATTCAAACAATACAAGTATTGCAATTTGTAATATGGAAAATATTGACCCGATTGGCATTCATACAGGCGACAGTTTTGTTGTTGCTCCGACTCAAACCCTTACAAATAAAGAGTGTCAAATGCTAAGAAGTGCTGCTTTAAAGATTATACGAGCATTAAAAATAGAGGGTGGCTGTAATGTCCAATTTGCACTGGATACTGTCAGCAATCAGTATTATGTAATCGAGGTAAACCCTCGAGTAAGCCGTTCTTCGGCATTAGCTTCAAAAGCAACAGGTTATCCTATTGCAAAAATCACAACAAAAATTGCAATAGGATATAATTTACACGAAATTCCTAATTCAATTACAAAAAAGACAGTTGCCGCATTTGAGCCTGCTATTGATTATGTTGTAACTAAAATTCCAAAATGGCCGTTTGATAAATTTAAACACGGGGACAGAATTTTAGGAACAAAAATGAAAGCAACCGGTGAAGTTATGGCTATCGGAAGAACTTTTGAAAGCTCGTTTAAAAAAGCGATAACATCAATAGAATCAAAATATACAGGCTTATTAAGAGGTCGTCACATTGAATGCAGCGAAGAAGAGTTAAAAGCACTTTTACATGTTCAAGATGACAGAAGAATTTTTAGAGTGGCAGAAGCCATAAATCGAGGAATAAGCGTTAATGAAATTAACAAAATTACAAAAATCGATAAATGGTTTATATATAAAATTAAAGGGCTGGTTGATTTTGAAAACAGACTTAAAAACGAAGATTTAACTGCTGACTTGTACTTAGAAGCAAAAGAAAAAGGTTTCTTGGATGAAGAAATAGCAACAATTTGCAAAAAATCAACAGATGAAGTAGTCAAAATCAAAAAAGATAATTCAATCAGTGCAGCATTTAAAATTGTTGATACGTGTGCAGCTGAATTTACGGCTCAAACACCTTATTATTATTCAACTTATAATGAGTTTGATGAAACTGAAACTGATAAAACCGATAAAAAAATTCTAATACTAGGCTCCGGTCCGATTAGAATAGGTCAAGGTATAGAGTTTGATTATTGTTCCGTTCACGCAGCGTGGGAAGTAAGAAATAATCACTATAAATCACTAATAGTTAACTCAAACCCCGAAACGTTAAGTACAGATTTTGACGTTGCTGATAAATTGTTCTTTGAACCAATGAATATTGAAAATGTAATGAATATCGTGGAAAAAGAAAATCCCGTCGGAGTAATGGTTCAATTTGGAGGACAGACTGCAATCAATTTAGCTCCAAAATTACATGAAAGAGGGGTTAAAATACTTGGTACATCATTAGAGTCAATAAATATAGCAGAAGACAGGAAACTGTTTGAAGAACTTTTGAGAAAGTTGAATATTCCTCAACCTAAAGGCAGTGCGGTAAGAAAGCAATCAGAAGCATTAGAAGTCGCTAAAAAACTGGGCTATCCGCTTTTGGTGCGTCCGTCTTATGTAATAGGCGGCAGAGGAATGCAGGTTGTATATAACAAAGATGAGCTTATTTCATATATAGAGGGTGCTTTAAAATTCTCGGATGAACATCCTATATTAATTGACCAATATATAGAGGGAACCGAACTTGAGCTTGATGCAATATCTGACGGCGAGAATGTTCTTATACCTGCTATCACGGAACACATTGAAAGAGCAGGTATTCACTCCGGCGATTCGATTGCACTTTATCCGACAAGAACAATCCCTAAGCATATAATTGACAGTTTGGTTGATTATACTGAAAAAATTGCAAGAGAATTAAAAATTAAAGGATTAATGAATATTCAATTTGTATTGAAAGATGATGTTGCATATATTATTGAGGTTAACCCAAGAGCTTCAAGAACAGTGCCTATTTTGAGTAAAGTTACAAATACTCCTATGGTAAAAATTGCAATTGACGCAATCTTAGGTAAATCAATTGTGGAACAAGGCTATAAAACCGGCGTGCTTGATACAACAAACCTTGTTTGTGCAAAAATCCCGATATTCTCATTCCAAAAGTTAAACCGAATTGATCCTGCATTGGCTCCGGAGATGAAATCCACGGGTGAAGTTTTGGGTATTGATACATCTTATGAAAGAGCATTGGTTAAGGGCTTTTTGGCTGCAGGGTATAAACTTTCAACAGAAAGAGGAAATGTGTTGATTTCTATCAATGACCATTATAAGGAAGAATCCTTGAGTGTCGCACAAGATCTTGTTGATTTGGGGTATAAATTAATAGCTACAACGGGAACTCATAATTTCTTGAAACTTCATAATATTGAATCAAAAGAGATTGAGAAATTTGATATTAAAAAAATGCAAAGAAATATGAAAAATAAAGAGCTTTGCTTTATAATTAATACGCCTACGACAAATAATAATTCGGTAAGGTACGGCTCAGAGGACAGAGGCTTTTTAATAAGAACAATTGCCGAAATGTATTCAACTCCTTGTTTCACTGTAATTGATACGGCAAAAGCATATTTAGAAGCACTTAAATATTATATGAAAGATAATAAACTCACTTATGACAGCATAGATAAGTACCGCAATGCTGAACTTGTAAGGAAATAATTATGGAAGAAAAGAAAAAAGCAAAAAAGAAGAAGAAATTTACTATAGACATAAAAAATATGGGTGTAAATATTGATAAAAACGAGTATAGAGAAATCGTTTTATCAAACTCAAATCATCCTGAAAAAATGTAGAGTAAACAGATTTTATTAGTGTAAAAAATTAATGCTTAGTCTGCTCTTGTGCTATTCGCATTTTAATTTTTGTATCTCTACAACAAACTTCAGACTTTTTTAAGTAGCCATTTTCGTAATATGCTTTACTGGGGCAATATGTACAATAGTGGCATAATCATATTTATAACACTCTTTTAAATCTTTACGTCTTAAATTTCGCCAAAGTTTAAAATTTGGATATTTCTCTGAATTCATCCACAAATCATATAAACTATCCTTTTTTAAATCGGCAAGAACGATATTCAACGCAGCACATAATTTTATTTGCAGTTGGGGGGAAATTGTTAATGTTGAATATCCTGCAAGACAAATTTGTTGATTGAAAAATTCTTCATCAAATTTTTTAGGTAAAATCTTTTCATCTTTATAAATTTCTTTACCAGATATTTCTCTACAAGATAAATAGTCAAAAC
>CAYYPD010000084.1:0-5764 GCA_964473445.1 uncultured Muribaculaceae bacterium | reverse complement strand
AGTTAATCCATTTTATTTCAATTTGAGCATTTTTTGCATAACCTGCGTGCTTTAAAGATTCAACTACCGATATATATGCATCGGATAACTTTGTATATTTCCCGGCAATCGCAATTTTTATTGTCTTTTGGGGATTTTTAATTTTGTAAACCAGCTCTTTCCAAGAATTCAAGTTTGGTTTTACATCTTGCATAAACAATCTTTGTAAAACAACGCCTGCCATATTTTGTTCTTCAAGTGCAAGCGGAACTTCGTAGATACTCTTCATATCACGGCATTCAATAACCGCATCTTTAGGAACGGAACAGAACAATGCCAATTTTTCTTTTTCTTTTTTAGGAATAGGTTTAGCAGTTCTGCATACTAAAATTTCGGGTTGAATACCATAGCTTCTTAATGTTATAACGCTATGTTGTGACGGTTTCGTTTTTAATTCACCTGACGTAGGAAGATAAGGACACAATGTAACGTGAATAGAAATACTGTTTCCAAACCCTGTTTCACTTCTAAATTGTCTTATAGCCTCAATAAAAGGTAAACTTTCAATGTCACCGATTGTACCGCCGATTTCGGCAATAATAAAATCAGGTTTAAATTGTTGAGTAGCTTTTTTTATTCTTGATTTAATTTCATTTGTTATATGAGGAATAGTTTGAACTGTAGCCCCGAGGTAATCTCCTCGTCTTTCTTTATTTATAACTGTTTGATAGATACTTCCCGAGGTAACATTGTTAATTTGTCCGAGGTTTGTATCCGTAAATCTTTCGTAATGACCTAAGTCCAAATCAGTTTCTGCCCCGTCATCGGTAACAAAAACTTCGCCGTGTTGAAAAGGACTCATAGTCCCGGGGTCAACGTTTATATAAGGGTCAAATTTTTGAATAACAACACTAAACCCTCTGGCTTTTAATAAACGCCCCAAAGAAGCGGCTACAATTCCCTTCCCTAAGGAAGATACAACACCGCCTGTTACGAAAATATATTTTGTACTCATCTGTTCCTCAATTTCTATATTTTAATTAATTTTAGGTACTCTGAAAAATCCGTCTTCTTCATACGGAGCATTAGCCATAAGCTCTTGCTTTGTTTGCTCATACTTAACAACGTCATCTCTCATAACATTGTAAACAGGTAACGGGTGGGGCATAGGTTCAACATTGGAAGTATCAACTTCATTCATTTGTTCAACATATTTTAATATTTCGCCTAATTGTTTAGAGTACTTTTCTGTTTCTTCATCTGTTAATTCAAGCCTTGCAAGTTTTGCAACGTGCTTTACATCATCTGTTCCTATCATGCCTTTACCTCCACATACTAATTAATATTTTAACATAATTATATTTACTAAACATGTTTATTTTTGTTATTATAATTTTGTAATTAATAAAAATTTGCATGGGAATAAATAATAGGAGTTTTATGTATAAATTAGAACTAAAACATAAGATTTTTGCAGGACTTTTTTTATTGGTATTTTTAGCTTATATAGTTATTCACTATATAAACCACTGCGGTATATATTTTGATATTCCGTCTTTCTTTTTGTCAGCATATTTTAATCATCCTAATTTTTATTTGCTTGTTTACCCTGAAATAATAAGAAATATTCCTACTGTTTTAGTTTCCGTTGTATATAATTTGCTTCATTTATTCTCAAGTAATGTAAACTCTGTATTAAACGATATTGAGTTATTTTCACTATCATTTTTTGTAGTACAATGGTTTGCACTTTATCTGAATTGGTTAGTTGCAAAAAGAACAAAAAGATATGACATTTTTTATCTGGCTTTTGCTTTTTATGCAATGTTTTGTATCCCAAATTTTATGTGGAATATCAGAGAATTTTATATTGCATTTTTATTCAATTTCGTACTTCTTACATATTATTTTTCGGATACAAAATTATCAAAAACAGATTTAGTTTTATCTTCAATTTTGGCACTGCTGATGTTTGAAATGAGTGAATTAAACTTTGTTATTTCAGTAATTTTAATACTTTTTACATTGTTTTTTATAAGAAAGTATAAAAATGAGAAAAATAATATCTGTAAAATATTAATATCTGTATTTTCTATATTTCCTCTCCTTTATATTCCGATTAAAGCATATTATATTTGTACAGGACCTCATACAACCGCATTAACAGAGTGGAGAGATAATTTTATTAATGCATTTTCCAATAACTTAACCACTACAATTGCACTATCATTTATATTTGCATTTATTTCAGTTGTTATCTTATTTTTTCTGAAAAAAGATTTAACATACAAATCAATTCCTTTTATATCAATATTTTTACTGGCTTGTGCAGGAATATTCCAATATAGAGTTGGATTTTCAACAATACAATTCAATAGGGAACTATCAAATTACATGATTAGTTTTCTATGTTTCTTTATAATATTTGCATTTATTTTGTGCAAAGAATATTTCAATTTTAAAATGGAAAGTTTTAATAAAAATTTTTATAAAAATTTATTTTTAGTAAGTTGTATTTTCGGAATACTAAATTTATCATGGCAAATCCACAATTGTATTGAATTTGGGAAATATTCACAATTTCTAAAAGATAAAATTAATAAATCGAATGAGAAAGTATATGTTTTACCAATAACAAATTATACGATACACAGATCAGCTCGTCTTTTAAATGCAAATCCTTGCTTTGGAATAATACAGCAATCTTTAATATTGAATGATAATTATAAAGTAAAAAGTATTATTTTCCCTAATAAAGATTCAGAAAATTATGATTATTATTGTTTTGCAGACAAAGACAGCACCTATTATGACAAGGAAAATAATGTTCTTAAACTACAAACATTAAACCTCCCAATTATATCAAAAGCATGGGACTTAACAGACATAGCAGCAGAATTTGAGAAAAAAGGTCTTGTAAAAGAATCAACTGATAATGATTAATATAAAATGTTCTTATCTTTATTTTCTTTTTGATATCTTTCTATATCTGCTGACAGATTATCAAAATTTGTGAATTTATCTATATTTCTGTTTTGGATTGCGTATTTTGCGGAGTCATACAAGTCATAATCAATTCCGTTTTGTTTTGTAAAGTTCTCGATATAATCCATTAATAAATACACATGAGGAGAAATACTTCCCATATTTTTATTCGCATAAGTATATTCAACATCAACAATTACGCTTTTTATATCAAGTTCTTTTATTTTGTTTAAGAATTTATTTATTTCATTAACAGAATCATTAACCCCCGGGATAATGATATATTTAACTTTTACTTCTTTTTGAAATTCTTCTTTTAAGTTTTTTCTGTAATGTTTGATGTTATCCCAAACTTTATTTGATTTATCAACGCTTTTTATTCTTCTGTATATTTCAGGCGAAGCAGAATCGGGAGAAATAACAACACAAACGGCTCCTTTTTTTAATCCGTCACGAATAGCTCGGCTAAACAAAATGCCTGAAGAGTGTATTCTTACTTTTGAACCTTGTTTTATAAATAATTTTAATAATGATTCAAATTCTTTTAATACAGTAGGCTCGCCGCCTTGAAAGGTAATTTCTCCGTTATTTTTAAATCTTCCTGATTTTATCAATTCTTTTACTGCGTTTAAAACATTATTTTTCGTTTTTGGTTTATAGTTTCTTACTCCGCAATAAAGGCATTTTGAGTTGCATTCACTCCAATGGTCAAAATTAATATATGAAATATAATTTTCTTCGTCCCAATCTTCTTCTCTTAAATTATAACAACCCTCACATGCCGGCAAATCTTTTTCTTGCTGTATTTTTCGTTGTTCTTTTTTCATTTCAAACAAATCATCCCAAAATATTTTATTATTCTCATACTTCGGAATAATCATTAATTGTCCTTTATCAAATTCTCGAGATAAACAACATGCTTTTATTGAGTCAACATCAATTGAAATTCCATGTTCTATTAAATGACAACTTTTATATTTCATACGCTCTCCTATAAATTAATATTAACACATACATACCTCAATAAATGTAATATTTTTTTAATTTTTTACCTTTTTCTTTGTGAATGTTATTATGTAAAGAGATAGAGAGGTGCATTTTGGCAATAATTTCAGATGATGACAATACAAAAAAGACTCCAAAACCTGCGAAAAATGAAGATACAAAAGCGGAAGAAATAAATTATGACATGTCTTTCGAAACAAATATTCGTCCGAAGAAGTTCTGTGATTATATTGGTCAAAGTGCTTTAAAATCAACTTTACAAATTTCCATTGAAGCAGCAAAAAAAAGAGAATTACCGCTTGATCATATACTTTTTTACGGACCTCCGGGGTTAGGGAAAACAACATTAGCAAGTGTAATTGCAAATGAAATGGGAGCTAATATTAAAATAACATCGGCTCCATCTTTAGAGCGTCCTCGTGATATTATCGGTATTTTAATGACATTAAAAGCCAATGATGTTCTGTTCATTGATGAAATTCACCGTTTAAACAAAATATCCGAGGAAATTTTATATCCTGCAATGGAAGATTTTTATTTAGATATGACAACAGGAAAATCTCAAACCTTAAAGTCAATGAGGATTCCGATTCCGAAATTTACTCTAATCGGGGCAACTACAAAAGCAGGAGCGTTATCAGGTCCATTGCGTGACAGGTTTGGTATTATTCACAGGCTGGAGTTCTATTCACAGGAAGAATTAACGAAAGTTGTAAAAAGAACCGCAAAAATTTTAGAAACCGATATTGATGAAAAAGGTGCTAATGCAATTGCAAGACGTTCAAGAGGAACTCCAAGAATTGCAAACAGATTGGTAAAAAGAGTTCGTGATTATGCAACCGTCAAAACAAACGGTATAATAGATGAAAAAACGGCGAATTCCGCTCTTGATATTCTTCAAATTGATAAATTCGGTTTAGATAATACTGATAGGGCGTTAATTGATATAATTGCCAATAACTACGCAGGTGGACCTGTCGGGATTGAAACTCTTGCTACAGCGTTAGGTGAGGACGTTAAAACCATAGAAGATGTATATGAACCTTATTTAGTTCAACAAGGTTTTATTCAACGCACGCCGAGAGGAAGAAAGTTGACTCCTTATGCTTGCAATTGTTTTAAGTTAAATAATATTGACTTTCAACAATCGTTATTTTAATTGAGAAATTATTTTTCTTCTGTTAGTTCAGAATATACTTTTTTGTATTCTTTTGCACTGTTTACCCAAGAAAAATCTGCTTTCATAGAGTTATGTATTAAATTTTGCCATATTTCTTTATTGTTATATGTTTTAATTGCATATTTTATTTCTTCAAGCATATCTTGTCCATTGTAATTAAAGAACTTAAATCCGTCGGCATTATCTGACGGATAGCCTTTTACAGTATCATCAAGCCCGCCGGTTGCACGAACAATCGGGATTGTCCCGTATTTTAACGCTATTAACTGCGAAAGTCCGCAAGGTTCAAATCTTGACGGCATTAAGAACATATCAGCACCTGCATATATTTTGTTTCCAAGGTCAGCTCTGTATTCAATTCTTGCTCTGATATTTTTCGAGTTATAACTTAACCAAGTGAAAAAATCTTCATAGCGTTTTTCGCCCGTTCCAAGTACGATTATGTCTGCATTAAGCTGTATTAATTCCTCTTGAACAGCTTTCATTAAGTCTATACCTTTTTGTTCTACGAGCCTTGAAATGATTGCGATTAAAGGTCTGTCCTTTTTATAATCAAGCCAATAATCTTTTAAGATTTCTTTTTTGCATTTTTCTTTATTTTCAAGATTATCGACC
>CAYYPD010000083.1:0-6008 GCA_964473445.1 uncultured Muribaculaceae bacterium | reverse complement strand
CATGCCGAAGCTACTGCCGAAAAAATATGTATGGCAAAATATTACGCAAAAAAAAGGTATGAGCGGTATATTTGGCACTCATACTCACGTTCAAACCGCAGATGAACAAATTTATGAAAATCACTGTGCATATATTTCCGATGCAGGTTTTTGCGGTGATGCAAACGGTGTTATCGGCATGGAATATGAATGTTCAGTAAATCGACTGATTACTTCAATTCCTGATAGGCTTGAAGTTGCAGAGTCAGGCGAAAGTCTGGTTAACGGTGTTATTATTACCGTTGATTGTTTAGCAGGACAAGCTGACTCTATTAAAAGAATTAATGAAAAAATTTTAGTAAAGGAAAATATGATTATGAAAGGATGAGGCAGTGAAAGTCGATTTACATATCCACACGTCTTTTTCGGACGGCGTTTTTTCACCTGAAAAAATCGTTGACACCGCAAGAGAAGCTGAGCTTGGTGCGATTGCAATTACCGATCACGATAATGTGCTATCGTATAAAATTGCTAAAGAATATGCTAATGATAAATCTCCTGAAATATTGCCGGGAGTTGAAATTAATACCATTTATAAAGGTTATGAAGTCCATATCCTCGGGTATTTTATGGACTTAAATAACAGTGATTTTCAAAAATTAATAAAATCTCAACAACAAGCAAGAATAAAGCAAACAAAAGAAATTATCACTCTTTTGAATAAGCGTGCCGGAATAAAAATTACTTTTGACAGTATTATTAATCAGGTTGCACCGGGGGGAAGTATCGGTCGCCCTCATATTGCAAAAGCAATAACGAATGTAGGTGGTACATCAAGCGTAATAGAAGCATATAATAAATATATTAATGATGATTCTAATGTTTATGTACAAAGAAAAACAGTTACTCCTTTTGAAGCGGTAGAAGTTATATATGAAGCAGGCGGGATACCTGTTTTTGCACATCCATACGATGTAGATATAGCTGAACAACTGATAAAAGAAATGATAAATTTCGGTTTAAGAGGAATAGAAGCGTACCATAGAAAACATTCACCGGCTATTATTGAGTATTTCTCAACTTTGGCTGAAAAATACGGGTTAATAATAACAGGCGGTTCTGATTTTCACGCTCCAAATCCGAATACGGGTAATATAATTCTCGGTAAGAACTTTATCCCAGAATGGATATATGATGAGTTAATCAAAGAAAAAAGAAGAATGGATTTGGCAAGGTGAAAAGTCTTACATCTAATTTGTTTAACTTAATATTAATTTTCTTTGTTATAGTTGCAATTGTACTTATAATAGTTCCGTTTAGGCTGGTTAACCTCGAACAGGCACAAAGAATTGCAAACTGGATAACCGTCTATGAAAAAGCGGAATACTCATTTTCATTGGTTAATGAGTATGAGGGGGATATTATCCCAACTCCCGAGGAAACAGGACATGTTATTTCAGATGAATATATTATGGACAGATTGACTCCGTATTTTAATCTTGACGAAAACAGTAAAACGGAAGAGGGAATTAAAAATTATTCATACAGATTAATGAACGGAAAAGCAATAAACAAAAACAGCCAATTTTATTTTGATAAATTTATAAGAACAAAAGACGGTGTCCTGCTTTCTTTAAGACAAAATCTTAAAGATAATGCAGAGGATAATTTGCCTTTGTTCTTTATGTTTGTTGACATTAACGGGATTGAAAAGCCAAATATAGTAGGACAAGACATTTTTATTATAAATGTTTATAAAAATGAAATTAAACCATTGGGGTACGGTAAAAAGCATGCTCAATTGAAATTGAACTGTTCCCCCCTCGGAACAGGCTTGTATTGTGCAGAACACTATCTTAAAGGAGGTATGTTTTAGGTTGAGTTTGGCTTGTGTTTATGATAATTTATTATAGCCGATTGCAATCTTTAAATTCGGAAAAAATATTAAAATGGTAAAGTGATACAGATTATCAAATAAATGATTAGTTAGGAGAAAAGAATGACAGAAAAAAGAGTGTGGTTATTCAAAGAAGGTAACGCTTCGATGAGAAATCTCCTTGGAGGGAAAGGGGCTAACTTAGCAGAAATGACTAATTTAGGCTTGCCTGTACCACCGGGATTGACAATTACAACAGAAACATGTATGGATTATATCAATCATGGGAATAAAATGCCTGACGGCTTAATGGATGAAGTAAAAACCAAATTAGCTGAAGTAGAAAAAATTGCAGGAAAGAAATTTGGAGATAAAACTAACCCGTTGTTAGTTTCAGTTCGTTCAGGTGCAAGAGTTTCTATGCCGGGTATGATGGAAACAATCTTAAATTTAGGTTTAAATGATGAAACAGTTGAAGCAATGGTTAAATTAACAAATAACCCACGTTTCTGCTATGACAGCTATCGTCGTTTCTTAACAATGTTTGGTTCTGTAGCATGGGAAATGGACAGGCAAAAATATTTTGAATCTGAAGTTGAAAAAGTTAAAGCAAGAGAAGGTGTTAAATCTGATACTGAAATTTCTGCAGACGGTTGGAAATCATTAATTCCTATATATAAAAATGTAATCAAAGAAGTTACCGGTAAAGAATTCCCGCAAGATCCGTTTATCCAACTTCAAGAAGCTATTGAAGCGGTATTTCGTTCTTGGAATATTCCTCGTGCGGTAGCTTACAGAAATATGAATAAAATCGACCATAACTTCGGAACTGCCGTTAACGTTCAAACAATGGTATTCGGAAATATGGGTAATGACTGTGCAACCGGTGTTTCATTTACAAGAAACCCTGCAACAGGTGAAAACAAATTCTATGGTGAATATTTGGTAAATGCACAAGGTGAAGACGTTGTGGCAGGTATCAGAACTCCTAAACAAATTGCAGAACTCGAAACAGATATGCCCGAATTGTATAAACAATACGTTGCTATTGCTAAACAATTGGAAAACGGATATCATGATGTTCAAGATATGGAATTTACTATCGAAAGAGGTAAATTATGGATTCTTCAAACAAGAAACGGTAAAAGAACTGCAAAAGCTGCAATTAAAATTGCCGTAGATATGTATGAAGAGGGTATCGTAACAAAAGAACAAGCAATCAAATTAGTTGATCCTTATTCTGTATATCAAGTATTGCTTCCGTGCTTTAACCCTGCAGCAGTTAAACATTCTCACAAAGTATCAAAAGGTGTAAATGCATCTCCCGGTGCCGCAGTAGGTAAAATCGTATTTGATACGGAAGAAGCTGCTGAGAGAGGAGCTAAAGGTGAAAAAGTTATTTTGGTAAGAATTGAAACTTGCCCTGATGATATTCACGGTATGGCTGTTTCTCAAGGTGTTTTAACATTAAGAGGCGGTGCTACATCTCACGCAGCGGTTGTTGCAAAAGGTATGGGTAAACCTTGTGTTTCAGGTTGTGAAGACTTATCTATCAACCTTGAAAAAGAAACTGTTACTTGTGCTGACGGAACTGTATTCCGCAAAGATGACATTATTTCATTGGATGGAGGAACAGGTGAAGTTATGGAAGGTGCAGTTGAACTTGTTGAAGCAGGTATAGATAGCGACTTTGAAAAATTCTTCGGCTGGGTAAATGAAATTAAACAATTAAAAGTTGAAGCTAATGCTGATACTCCAAAAGATATTGAAAATGCTTTAAAATTCGGTGCTGAAGGTGTTGGTCTTTGCAGAACGGAACACATGTTTATGGATCCCGATAGACTTCCTTGGGTACAAAAAATGATTATTGCAGGCACTCCGGAAGCAAGAAAAGACGCTTTGGAACACTTATTACCAATGCAATATTCTGATTTCTATGCAATGTTTAAAGCATTAGGCGATAAACCGCTTACGGTAAGATTGCTTGACCCGCCGTTACACGAATTTCTACCGTCTAAGGTTGAATTAATCGAATCGGTAGCAACAAAGAAAGCGTTAAAACAAGACTATAGCGAAGACGCTAAAATGCTTGAAATCGTTGAAGGTTTATCTGAATCTAACCCGATGATGGGCTTGAGAGGATGCCGTTTAGGTTTAACATATCCTGAAATCAATGAAATGCAAGTAAGAGCAATCTTTGAAGCATGCTGTGATTTGAAAAAAGAAGGTCACAACGTTAAGCCTTGGGTTATGATTCCGTTAATCGGTCACGTAAACGAACTTAAAGTTGCAAAAGAAACTTTAGTTAAGGTTGCAGACCAAGTAATGGCTGAAAAAGGAATTAAAGTTGATTATAAGTTTGGTACAATGATTGAAATTCCTCGTGCTGCATTAACAGCTGATGAAATTGCTGAATACGCAGAATTCTTCTCATTCGGAACAAACGACTTAACTCAAATGACATTCGGTTATTCAAGAGATGATGCTGAAGGTAAATTCTTAAAGAACTATGTTGAACAAAAAATATTACCGTTCAACCCGTTCGTAACATTGGATACTAAAGGTGTCGGTCAATTAATAGAAATGTCTATGGAAAAAGGACACAAAGTAAATTCGTCATTAGTCGGCGGTGTTTGCGGTGAACACGGCGGTGATCCTGATAGTGTTAAATTCTGCCACAAAATCGGCTTGAATTATGTTTCATGTTCTCCGTTCAGAGTTCCGCAAGCAAGATTAGCTGCAGCTCAAGCTGTAATTGAACAAAAATCAAAATAGTTTGATAAAGAACAAATACAAAAAATGGGCGAGGTATTAACTTCGCTCATTTTTTATTAACCGATTTTTATAAATTATATTGGTAATCTTCTTTAACCTCCCATCCGTCAAAAAGTAAAAGCGAAGAGCAAGTAACCCGATTGTTTTAGTTATTGATAAATTATCGTTTTTCACTCTCTATTGCAAAGTTTTTGCGATTTTGCTACAATGACAACATCATAGAATTGTATAATATAGGAGGATAGAACAATTAGTAAAGATAACAACCAGCCCAACAACATTTTAAACAGAAATATCAGAGCAAAAGAAGTCAGATTAATAGATGACGAGGGCAATAATCATGGCATAGTTGCAACTTCAAAAGCTCTAATGATGGCAGAAGACAAAGGGTTGGATTTGATATTGGTATCTCCTAATCAAGAACCTCCTGTTGCAAAGATTTTAGACTATGGCAAATATAAATACGAAATTGAAAAACGTGCAAAAGAAGCAAAGAAAAAACAACATACTGTTGATATTAAAGAAATTAAAGTACGTTACAAAATAGATGTCCACGATTACAACGTTAAAATAAATGCCATTAAAAAATTTATCGCTGCAGGTAACAAAGTTAAACTTGTTGTTATGCTTAGAGGAAGAGAAATGCAACACAATCATTTAGCTTACGATTTAGCAAACAGATTTCTTTCTGACTTAGAAGGCGAAAAGATTAACGTTGAAAGAAAACCTGTTATGGACGGCAGAAACATAATTACGATTCTTTCTCCGTAACAAACTAAACTTTTTCAAACAGCAAAAAGGACAATTAAAATATTGTCCTTTTTATTTTTTAAATTATTAATTAATCCAATATTTCGCCTGTTGCAAGATTTACTCTCATCGGGGCATAAAGTTTAAAATAAACAATTTGTCCGTCTTTTGCCTCAAAATTTTGACCTTTTAAAACTTTAGACGTAAATTTATTTGCATTCATATTATGTACATCAAATTGAGCAAGTCCTTGAATTCTTGTCATTACATTTTTGTTATTTGCACCCGAGATTTCAATAAACAATTCCCCGTTATTCAACAACGGAACACCCTTTTCCGCTTCCAAAATTCTCCCCGTCAATATTATATCTTTAGAGAGCAAAAGCTGTTTTTTATCATCTAATATATTGTCAGGGAATTTTGCATTAAATATTTCCCCTGCAGTTGATGTTTTTGAACTTATTCCGCCTAAAACAACAATAGGCAACACTGTTCCTACTTGAATTGTTGCAACATCCCCTTGCTGAACGGTATTTTCAATAACAATCCCTGTATCCATAACTTTTGGTGATAATTTCTCAATTTGCTCTTTTTCCGTGTCTATATGTTCCGAAAGAACATCCGAAAA
>CAYYPD010000082.1:0-6736 GCA_964473445.1 uncultured Muribaculaceae bacterium | reverse complement strand
ATTTGTTGGTTATAGCGACAGGCATAAAGCCAAATACGGATTTTCTTAAAGATACCGAAATAAACTTAGCTCCAAATGGTGCAATAAAAGTCGGGAATACCTTAATGACATCTAAAGTAGGAGTTTATGCTGCAGGAGATTGTTGTGAAAAATATAATCTTATAACAAATCGATACGTATGGGTTCCGTTGGGTTCTACTGCAAACAAAGAAGGCAGATGTGCCGCTATTAATATGGCAGGCGGAAATTGTATTTTCGAGGGAATTCTTAACTCAACAATCACAAAGTTTTTTGATTTAACTGTATCAATCATAGGTATCAGTTATCGGGATGCAATAAAGTTAGGTTTTCAACTGGAGTTTGCCATTATTACAAAAAAAGACAGGGCCGGCTATATGCCAAACCCTGAAAATGTAACTTTAAAACTTATTGTTGATAAAAATACCAGAATGATTTTAGGTGTGCAAGCATTTGGTCGAGGAGAAGTCAATAAGAGAATAAACGCCGTTATTCCTACTGTTTTTGACCGAATAAAACTTGATGAATTTATGAATATGGATTTACCTTACGCTCCGCCTTATTCTCCGTCTATTGACCCTGTGTTAAATGCTGCACAGATAATTTATAAGAAACTTAGTTCTTAGCGGTTTTTTCATTTGCTATCATCTGGAGAAGCACTTCTTGTGCTTTTTTCAGTTGAACATCATTTTTATCTTTTACGTTTTGTGCTGTCAACTTAACTTCAATATCAGGTGCAATACCTTTTTTATTGATATCTGTGCCGTTTGGAGTTAAGTACTTTTGAACTGTTATATTTAACCCTGCACCAAACGGAGCTAAGTTTTTAACTTCTTGTACCAAACCCTTACCAAAAGTATTTTCTCCGACTAAAATTGCTCGTTGGTTATCTTTTAACGCACCTGATAAAATTTCACTGGCAGAAGCACTTCCTCCGTTAATAAGTACAACTAACGGTTGTGATGAAAAATACTTTCTTGAAGAACGGGAAGTATCTTTGTACCCGTCCCTGTCAACAGTACTTACAATAATTTCATCATCTAAGAACAAATCTGCGATATAGATTGCGTTATTTAAAAGACCGCCGGTATTTGCCCTTAAATCAAGAATAATACCTTCTTTGTCTTTATAGTTAATGATAACATCCTTAAATTCAGTGCCCACGTTTCTTCCCATAAATGAGCTTAATCTTATATAACCGATATTGTCTTTTAAATCAAAGTTTTCAGGATTTTTTGTTGAAATAGATTTAATATTAATTTCATCTCTGACTATTTTATATGTTTTATTCGGAACATTTTTTCTTTTAATTAAAAGCTCAACAGGCGTTCCTTTTTCCCCTCTGATTTTATCTGCAGCCTTATCTACTGACATATCTTTTGTCGAAATTCCGTCAATTGCCAATATTTCATCTTCAGCAAGCAGCCCTGCTTTTTCCCCCGGAGTATCTTCTATCGGGGAAATAATTAATATTTTACCGTCACGATATCCGATTTGAACACCGATTCCGAACAAAGAACCTTTTATTGCATTCTTTTCTTCTTCAAATTCTTTTGGAGGTACAAATCTTGTATATCTGTCGTTTAAACTTGCAACCATTGTTGCGGTTGCAACATAAGCATCCTCAGGAGTTTTTATTTTGTCATCATATTTATGACGCCATCTGCTCCAATCCTGACCGTTATTTGTCCTGTCTAAAAATTTTGTATTAACAATTTTCCAAACCATATCATACATTCCGATATCGGATTCGGCCATTGCGGTATTGCTTCTGCAACATGTTACACATGTAAGCATTAACGCAAAAAATATTACAAGTGAATTTCTTAAAACTTTTTTCACAACTCTCTCCTTATTCTTCCTAATTATAATATAAATTTTCTTATTTGTTTACACTAACAGGAGTATAGACTTTTACTAAGTAAGAAAGTTTCAAAATTTATAATAAAAATTAACAATTGTTAAATATCAACATCTTTCATCATTGAAATAAGTGTAGAAATTGTGTTATCCATTGAAACACTGTCAGATGTTCTTTGTTGAAGAAATGCATTAATCTGGGGCATAAGTTCAATAGCAATATCCAACTTCGGGTTAGATCCCGCATTATACATACCTACATCAATTAAGTCTTTATTTTCACGATATAAAGCCATTAATTTACGCATTTTATATGCCGCATTTTTGTGTTCTTCCGTAACAATTTCGGTAAATAAACGGCTTACACTGCCAAGTACATCAATTGCAGGGTAGTGATTCATTTCCGCTATTTTTCTTGAAAGAAAAATGTGTCCGTCAACAATCCCTCTTACCGTATCAACAACAGGGTCATTTATGTCATCCCCTTCCATTAATACCGTATATAATGCCGTAATTGAGCCTCTCGGGCTGTTTCCGCTTCTTTCTAATGCTCTTTGCAGCCAAGAAAATATAGATGGCGGATAACCTTTAATTGTAGGAGGCTCTCCGATAGACAACCCTACTTCTCTTCCTGCCATTGCACAACGGGTTACGGTATCTGTCATTAAGAAAACTTTTTTACCCTGATCTCTGAAATATTCACACACCGCCGTAGCCGACATTAAACATTTTTGTCTGATTAATGGCGGTTGGTCGCCTGTTGAACATACAAGTACGGATTTTCTCATACCCTCTTCGCCAAGAGAGTTTTCAATAAATTCTTTTACTTCTCTTCCACGTTCACCGATTAGTGCTACAACGTTGACATCAGCATCCGAATTTCTGGCAATCATACCAAGCATTGTACTTTTACCTACACCTGAACCTGCGAACAAGCCCATACGCTGACCTGCACCCAATGTAAGAAGAGAGTCTATCGCTCTTACTCCGGTTGAGAACATTGTTTTAATAATCGGTCTGTCAAAGGCTCCCGGGGGTGCTCCGTTGATATTTACCCATTGAGCCCCTCTTGTATCCATCGGTTTTCCGTCTAACGGTTCACCCAAAGGAGAAATCAATCGTCCCAACAAGAAATCTCCCATCGGAATACTTATTGCTTTTCCTGTTGTGGAAACCAAACTTCCTTGCCCGATTCCTGCTCCGTCATATAACAATAGTAATTGAGCGTGTTCACCTTTGAATGCAACAACTTCGGCAGGTTTTCTTTCACCCTCTGCCGTTTCGATAAAACATAAATCTCCGATTTTAAGCCCGGGAAGTTTTACTTCAACCGTCAATCCTAAAAGTTTTGATACACTGCCTTTATAGGAATATAACTTTGTTGAATTAATTATTTCGAAGGCTTGCTTCTTTACAAATTCTATTGATTTTTCAGTGCTTTGATTTAACATTTACCTACTCAAAATTATAGTTTACCGATTCTCCGATTGTATCAACCGCTTCAACTCTGATATCCGTTATAAGTTCAGAATATGAAATAACTACGATTGTCGGGATATGACGTTCTAACAGTTGATATAACGGCAATCTTATTCTCGGAGAACATAAGATTACAGGCTGTACATTAATACTTTGATGAGCTCTGATTAATGTTGAAGCTGATGATTCAATTAACTCTTGTACCTGCAACGGATTTAACAGGAACATAGTACCAAGTTCAGTTCTTTGGCAGCTGTCATCAAGTATTTTTTCCCACTCGGGAGAAAGTGTAAGTGCATATAATATTTTATCAGGCGTACAGTTTGCCAAACAAATTTGTCTTCCTAAAGCTGCCCTTAAACGCTCTGACAAAATATCGGGTTCTTTTGAAAATCTTGCGTAATCACACAATCTTTCAAATATGAATGTAATATCTTTTATTGAAACTTTTTCTCTGATTAAGTTTACAAAGATTTTTCTTAAATCACTTGTTGAAATAATTGCAGGAACTAAGTCATTAACAAGTGTCGGGTCTTGGCTCTTAACCATTTCCATAAGTTTAAGAACGTCAATTTTTGTCATAATTTCGTCAACGTATTTTCTTGCACAATATTTCAAGTGGTTGATAATTACGTCAACAGAATCTGTAGCATTAACATCTTTTTGAGTTTTAAGAAATTCCGTATCCATCCAATATGCTTGAGTTTGGAATGTCGGATCAACACCGATAATTGCGTCTTTTGGAACTTCTTTCCCGAGAGAATCCCATTGTTCTGCAATAACCATACTCTTTTTAGGATAAACCGTACCGGTTGCAACCGTATTTCCTCTGACTGAAATCATATAGTCATTAACAGGCAATACTGATGAGTCCATAATTTTAATATTCGGAATAATATAACCCAGTTCATCCGTAACTCTTTGTCTTAAAGCGGAAATCTTCGGCAACAAGGCTCCGTCTTGAGCAGGGTCTGCAATTTCCAATAACGCAGTACCGACTTGTAATGTAATCGGGTCAACACCTAAACGCTCATACATTCTGTTCGGGTTTGTAAGGTCAGCCATTGATTTTTTAACCGCATCCAATTGTCCTAATTGAGATTGAACATCTTTGTTTACCGAAACAATTAAGAAAGCTGCCAGCAAAATTCCTGCATAAACAGTAAACGTGTACCACGGCAAGCCTGTTATAAAGCTGGTTAACGCAATTAAAATAAGGAAAATCATTGTAAAAATCAAGCTGTACGGTTTACTTAAAATCTGTTCGGTTAAATCATCAGCCAAAGCACCGCCTGACGCAGTTGAACGAGTCATTACAACACCGGCTGATATAGCCATTAACAATGACGGCAACTGAGAAGCCAAACCGTCGCCGACTGTTAATACCGTATATTTAACAACCGCTTCTGCAGGCTGCAAACCGTTCATTAAAACACCGATAATCAAACCGCCGACAATATTGATTACAACGATGATGATACCTGCCATTGTATCACCTTTTACGAACTTCATAGCACCATCCATAGAACCGTATAAGTTAGATTCACGTTGTAAATCTTCTCTTCGTTTTACGGCTTCTTCCGGTGAAATCAAGCCTGCATTGAAATCGGCGTCAATAACCATTTGTTTACCGGGCATAGCGTCTAATGCAAATCTTGCAGCAACTTCGGCGATACGTTCAGAACCTTTTGTGATAACCATGAACTGTACAATCGTAATAATAATGAATATTACGAAACCTACAACCAAGTTACCGCCCGTTACGAAATTTCCGAATGCGTCAATAACTTCACCCGCTTCACCTTTTGCAAGAATAAGTCTTGTTGAGGCAATTGAAAGAACCAATCTGAACATTGTTCCCAACAAGATAATAGATGGAAATGACGCTAATTCCAAAGGTCGTTGAATGTATAATGAAATCATCAACAACAAGATACCGAGTGTGATGTTAAAACTTATCGCAAAGTTAATAATTATAGGCGGAAGTTCGCAAATTAACAGGACAATCAGCAATATAACAAATATTGCCAATCCTATTTCACTTACCATTGAGTGTCCTGTACCTTGCGGTTGTGCCATTTCCTAACTTTCTTCCTTGTTCGACAATGCTTTTTCTATTATTGAAATTTGAGTTTCAACCGTTGCATCGATAATTCCGTTTGAGGTTTCTACAATAACTCCTCCGTCTTTTATTGTTTGATCAGGTATAACCGAAATTTTTGCTTCCGTAAATTCATTTTTAAACATCGGAGGAACTTTATCCCTTACAATTTCAACATCTTGAGGCATTACTTTCAATGTAATTCTGTTTTCGGTTTTGTTTACTTCCTCTAACGCACCTTTAATAATTTCAATTGTAACATCTTTATCATTTTCAATTTCTTTTTTAATAATTTTTTTTGCGGTTTCAACTGCTATTTCATAAATACATCCTGCTACTTCATTAAATATTTCATCTTTATATTTAAAAAATTCAGAAAGTTTACCTTTTATTTCGGTTAAATCTGCCGTTGCTTTTGCAATCCCGTCCTCATAACCCTCTTGTTTTGCCGCATCTTTTATTGTTTTTGCTTCTTCCTGTGCTCTTGAAATTATATTCCTGTCCTGAGTTCTTCTATATCCTCTTCTTCTTGAACCGTCACGTCTTTCGGCACGTTGTTCAAAAGTTATATTTTCAAGAGTTAAATCTAAATTGTTAACCTTTTTCTTTTTTTGTTTTTGCTCCTCTTTAATTTCAGCCCCTTCTGTTTTTATATCAAGAGGAGTTTGCTTTACAGCTTGAGGAATTGGTTTTTCTTGCTCTTCCGGTTTATTTTGCACTTCAACATCGGAAGGGGTTTCTTCCGATAGCTTTTTTATATCCGCAAATTTCTTTTTAATTATCATTAACTTTTTCTTCTATACTTTTAACCAATGACTGTAACACATAAGGAGGGAAAATATCCTCTGCCGGGAACTTTTTGTCTAAAATAAGAGATTGAACAGCTTTTCTTTCATTCTTTGCTATTTTCTGCAATTTTTTAGGCGGTACGTTTGCCATAAATTTGGAATATTTTCTCATCAGCTTTTGAACATTAACACCGTTTTTTTGCGGAATAATACTTCTTATTTCTTCCAGCGTTTTTATTATTACCTGATGATCAATTTTGTTTTCAAGATTAGGCATTTTCATATAGTTAAGAACATGTGTAACATCTTTTTTATCAAGTGAGTTTAATATGTATTCGCCGTCTTCTTGAGGCAACTTCTTTAGAATAATTGCCAAAGTTACCAGCTTCAAAATTTTCTTATCATCAGATGATAACCTTGCTCCTGCACCGTTAACATTTTCTATACTTGCCGCATCTTCATTTTTTTGAACCATTTCATTAAAATTAGA
>CAYYPD010000081.1:0-6915 GCA_964473445.1 uncultured Muribaculaceae bacterium | reverse complement strand
CCTGAATGGTTTACAAATAACTTAACGAAATATTCTCCGGCTGCAATTGTTGATATTCTAAAAGCTGCTAATGATGTCGCACTTGTCGATTGGCCTCAAGTATCTAAAACAAATATCTTTAGTGTAATAAAAATGCAATGTCCTAAAAATTCTGATACCATTATTAAAATTTTAATGACTAATATTGCTTATGAAGTAATGCAAGGAAACTCCGACGCAACTGATTTACTAATCGATACTTTATTTGACGGTGGAAGTTCTGATCTTGGAATAGAGGACTGTGTTCTTACCGAGTTCCTTGAAATTTGTGATGATAATTCGGAATTATTCGGCAAAGTTAGCGAACGTTACTCTGAAAAATACCCGGTGTATGATTTACTAACAAAAATATCTTTTTTAAAAATTGATGTTTCAGATAGAAACACCGGTGAAATTTCTGTAGATACAGAAAACGTTCAATTGATTTTAGAAGCTAACTATTTGACAGATGAACAGAAAGCGAATTTTGTATTATCATTCTTTAATACTCACGACTACTTACCAAATTTATTTAAGGTTTATTCTAAACCAGATAATTTTGAAATAATGATTTTGCCTTATTGTGCAATGTTATCTCAAAAAGTACTTGAAGATTCTCAAATGACGAGTATTTATGATTTCTTCATATCTTCTGTCAGTAGCGAAATAAAATCAGGTTCCTCTGAAATACTTGAAAAAATAATGGCAGAACCAGAATTTATGCAAAAATTAGATGATTATTATAAAAACAAAACAAATAATATAAAATCATTGGTAACTATGGTATTTAATAGTAATTTGTCAAATAAAAACAAATTGCTATCTGACCTTGGTGCATAAACTTACTTCTTAAATAAGTTGGCATTATAATATTCATAAGAAGGGACAGGATATAAATAACTGTCCTTTCTTGTTTTTGTCGGAACAAAAACCCCAAAAAGGTTATTATCAAAAACCAATGTCCAATCCGGATGATTTAAAATTGCTTTATAAACAGGATACTTCGTTTCCAAAATCATTACATCAGTTTTGTAGTCACGAATTATTTTATACCAATCATTTTTCATCATGTGAAAATCTTTTAATTGTAAAAGCAAGTCAGGATTGTAAACTTCCTCATATCTTCCGTCCATTACTATACGATTTAACGGATATAACTTATATGCGGCATAACTGCCCCAATCAAAATTAATAAATAAATTACCCGTCAGATTATTAATTTTAATAAATTCTATAGCATACATAGGGTATGCAGTACTAGAGATTTCAATTTGCTTATTTTTTGCAATGATTGGCGGAAATGACATTATAAAAAGAAGAAAATACACTGTAATTTCTTTTAATTTTACAATTCTTTCCGTAACTTCATTATTGTTTAAATGCAAAAATTTACCAATTTGGTTGATAACAGAGTTAAATAATGAATAAAATTCATCATAATATAATGTACCAACTGCAATTACAAAAAATGATTGATGTCTTATATGAGTAACTGATAAGTATGTCATAGCCAAAAGTACTAACAATTTAGTTTTATCAATCTTTTCGTATGTCAATTTTTCTTTTACAGCATACCCGATAGAAGTTAAAAGCATAACAACAAGGTAAATTTTATAATTCATATATGCGGTTAAATACTCTTTGCAGAAAGAATTTTGCCATTCTGTAATATAGCCTCTATCCATCGTGCCTGCAAAAAATATGAATTTAACATACTCCCAGCCGTAAGGGTTTATGAATAATGCACCTAAACACGCAATTAACACTTTTATGTAATTGCGAACAGACTTTTTATTCAGATATTCACCGACAATATACAGCCCTATTAACCCTATACCGCTAAGACATCCCCCATGAATATTGCTCCAAAAAATCATAATTAACGGGAGAAAATAAAGGCTTTTTGTTTTCCCCGCTCTTGCCCGTTCAAGTATATATAAAAACAAGCTGAAAAACAGGCATGTAAAAAGCAAACACCTTACAGTAGCTCCGATACTCTTTTGCATGGCTAAGAACATACAAACAAAATATAAAATATTATATGGGACGGTTGATTTTGGATTTCTTAACTCTATTGTTTTGTAGCAAATAAATAAAGTCAGTGCAACTAAAATCCCTTTTAAAAATATTAAGCCCGAATGCCCAAAATATTTCAAAGCCAAGTAGAAAAATATACTTGCACCCCACTCGTGGTCATACCAAATATGGGTCGGAGTATAAGATACAAAATCAAATTTGCAAACATTCAAATTATTTACTATGTATTCTCCTGCTATTAACCTAGCCCATAAATCATTATCAGGTATGCAATTCAGGCAGCAAAAACCTAAAACAAAAATGAATAGCATTACAATAAAAAATATTTTAAAAGGTTTATTATTTTTCATATATATCGTCGTCCGAAAGCATAGATTTGAGTTTTATCAAAACAATAGTATTTTCTTTTATAGAGAGATCTTTTCCTTTTTCAGCATAAGTAAGAGGGGTACTGTTATATAGATTTTTTCCTGCGGATTCCAACCTTGACTGATCCTCATTCGGATTAATTAACCCTTTAGAAACAGCTACGGCTTGCGATAAAAGAGGAACTGAAAGAGCATGCCCTGCGACGCCAAGCCCTACACTTTTTATAATCTCTTTATAATCTTTTTCTTCCGAAACTTTTATTGTACCTTCGATATCTTCCTTTTCAACATTTACCTTTTCCCCGTCTTTAGAGGGAATTGTATAGGATAATAATGTAACTTTTAAATATTCGTCACGTTTTCCCCTTTTTGCTTTTACCCTTTTATCAATGCGAAATTTTACGGTAGCAAATGCTTCAATATAATCTTCTTCGCTGACTTTATAAGTATCTAATGTTTGAAAATCGATAGTTGCATTTTTTGTAAGATTTTCATTTGCAACATTGTGATTTGAAACAGCATAAAGTTTATGAGCCAATATTTCTGCATTTACGCTTGAAAAAACAGATGATAAAACTATCCCTAATACCAATAAAAGTGTTTTTTTCATAGATTTCTCTCCCTTTGTAATATTATATTATCTATGAAATGAAAAAGGAAGCAGTTGCTTCCTTTTTGTTAAATTATTCTATTTCGTATCACATTAATTTTTCGTATATTACCACTGTTTTTTATGCTTCCCAGAGGTGAACAATCTGAAATATTTTGTTTCCATTCTTTCATGAATTTTCGATTTCTCGAAAGAACTCTTCCGTATTTCAGATAATTATCAAGTGTCATTGCTTTTTCGAGCACATCTTTTATATAACCGAAATCTTTTTCTTCTTTTGCTTTTAAATAGTTGCTTAATAAACTTCTTTGATAATAACCGCTTCTTGCGGAAATTTTTCTGTTTTTAAACCCGACAATCTTAAAAAACTCTTTTTCTGAAATCATTTCGGCATAAGGATTGTAGTTTTCTGTACTTACAGAAATAATTTGAGCTTCTTTTTTTTCCGTATCTTTAAATACGTTTATTGTTTTAAGAGCCGGTTCATTCTTAATAAGTTTATTTAATTTGTTAAAATCGGTACTATCAATTGAGCCTGCTACAAATGACTCTATATTATTAATTTCTTTTAAACTTGTTTCTATATCTTTGTCGATTTTAGTTTGTTTTCTTCCCATATATCTACTCCTTAAAAATATTTATACAGTTGTTATCGACAAAGAAATTCAATACTTTAGTAATTTTAAAGAAACTTAATAATAAATTTTTAAAATAGCAATATTTTTTATTTTATATACTTTATATATATACGAGGCAAAAATGGCACAATTACTAAACTTTATACGAAATAAAAAACGCTTTTCCACATTTATATTGTTAAATGTTTAATTTCATATTTGAAAAGCATTTTTTATGAATATTTAGCTTTTTGACAATTTTTTATTGAAATTGTCTGCCGTTTTATACTTTTGTTTGATTTTTTAACGTATTTTCAAGTAACTCGATATATTCTTTTTTTAAAGATTTTGGGGCAAGAATTTTTACTGCACTTCCCCACCTGAATAAGTGCCACATAATTTCATAATCACCTGATGCTTTAAATTTGACACTAACGGTTCCGTCATCATTTTCTTTTATTTTTTGGGTAGGATGAAAGTTAAAGTTTTTTACTTCATCTGCTACATCTGCATTGAACAACAATTTTACATCATATATTTCTCCTTGATAAACTCCAAATGACTGTTTGGCAAATTTATCCAAATCAAAATCTCCCTTATCAAATTTTTCTTGCGTCAATTGTACTTCATTAAGTTTATGCAACAGATAATTAAATGGGGCAGTTCCCTTTTCTTCTTCAACTGCAATTAAATAGATTTTTTCCCCGTATATTAAGCCGTAAGGTGATAATTTAGCCATTCTTCCTTTGTAATCAGCAATAATCTTAACTTCTTTTTTCATTGCTTCTCGTATTAAAGAAAGTATATTCAAGTCATATTTAAACTTCGGCATTTGTTTAACGGCAAATCCTTCAGATTGCATCAAAATTTCTAAAGTATCTTCCATTTTATTCAATGTTTTACGGCTAAATGCTTTGATTTTTGTAATTGTTGAGTTCAATTCATCTTTTTTATCTTCAAAACCGTGTTCTTCTTGGTATTTCTTTAATTGTTCAAGGTTTGCAATTTCTTCAGGAGTAAAATTTATAATTTCTCTGATATATCCGTTATTAAACCCCCAACGTTTTTCCCTTGAAAAAGTCGGCAGCTCTTCAACCTGCGGAACAATAACGGTAATACTATCCCTCATACGTTCAGCTGTTCTTCTTGAAACATTAAAGTATTCTTGAATTTCTGCAAGGCTGACACCTTGTATTCGAGATTGCATTAACACCAACAGTTCTAATATGTCGCTGGTTCTTGAATATCTTGGTTTATCTTCCATAAAACTACCTTTTTACTTTATAAAATATAACTATGCCAATTCCGGACATACTAATTATAATATTTTTTTCTACTAAAATAAATACTTAAAAAATAAAAAGGAACATAATATATATATATATAATGCTCCTTTATTCTTTTGGAGGAAGAATTTTCTTTAAATAGTATGAGATTATTTAGGTTTCCTATTTACTTTATGTGTTGATAATAAATCTTCTCTATGTCAAATTCGGATATGTAAAATTTATTTTAAATACGTCCTAATGTGTCATTCATAAGAATTAAAATATGAACATAAAATGAAAGGATATGACATGGACAGATATATTAAAAATAAACTTGCAACCTATTTTATTGCTTTTGAAAAATGCTTAAATTATAATGATTATTCTTTTGGAGAAGTTGTCGATTTAATATGTAAAAACTTTAAAATAAAAACAACGTTTAATTTTCTTGAGCTTCATAAAGAAAGTTGGGTGTCAAAACAAAGTGCAAAAATTGAAATAAAAAAAATAAATTCTCAGTTAGAAAAATATTTAGAAAATAATAAAAATTATTCTTCTCCATTACTAAAAAGAATTAAAATGGTTTCAGAAATTTATAATTTAAGTGAGTATGAATTTAAAATTATGGAATTTATAATACTGACAAAAATGGGCGGAGTAATTGAAGATTTAACAGATTGTCTTAATAATGCCGGACTTTATTATAAATTAAAACGCATACTTGGCGTAAAAGATTGGTTAATTGATGAAATAATGTCAGATTTGCGAAGAAAAGGAATTTTATCAAACGATGATAGTGATGAGTTAAATTCCAAAATTCTAAAATTGATATTTTTTAAAGAATCAAAAACAAAAAAACAAATGAATACTGCTCTTTTGGGAAAAGAACAAAGAACGGATTTAAGTAATAATGATTTTATATATTTCAGAAAAGAACAAAATATTATAGAGAGTATTTTAACTGCTGCTGTAAAAAACAAATCCAAAGGAATAAATATTCTTTTATATGGAGGAGTTGGAACAGGAAAAACTCAATTTGCAAAATTAGTTGCACAGAATACAAAAACTCAGATGTTTGAAGTTGATTATTATTCGACAGAGAAAGAAGAAACATCAAGAGCATTACGAATTAATGATTTGAATTCAAAAAAAGAAATCCTCTCAAGGAGTGATAATACTTGTATCCTTTTTGATGAGGCAGAAGACGTTATGAATCAATTTACAGGTTCATCCAAAGCATATTTTAATAATTTATTGGAAAACACGCCTGTTCCTATTATTTGGACAACAAATAATATATATGATGTTGACCCTGCATTTTTGAGGAGAATGACATATACATTAGAATTTAGAAAGTTATCGGAAGAAGAGCGTTTAGCTGTTTGGAAAAATATTCTAAAGAAGAATAAATTCAAAGTCAGCAAGACAAAATTAGAAAAATTAAACAGAGATTATGACATTCCGCCATCACTAATTTCTAACGCAATAAATGCAACCAAATTGATAAACGGAGATGAAGATAATTTTGAAACGTTTGTTGAGAATGTTGCAAAAGTTGTTTGTAAAAAGAAAAATGTAAGAAAGAATAATACTAATAAGGATAGTATTCCTGTAGTTCTTGCTTACAACGAAGACCTTGTAAACACAGATATTGATATAAAAATTTTAACTGAAAAGATTGCAAATAACGGGAAATTGAATTTTTCGCTTTGTTTATACGGTGAACCGGGAACAGGGAAAAGTCTTTATGCAAGACATTTGGCAACCGTGTTAGGGCTTGACGTTTTATTAAAACGTGCAAGTGAAATTATATCTCCTTATGTTGGTGAAACAGAACAAAATATAGCAGATGCATTTGCAGAAGCCAAAGCAAAAAAGGCAATGTTAATTTTTGATGAAGCTGATACTTTTTTGCAAAACAGAAATAATGCTGTTCGCAGTTGGGAAGTTGCACAGGTTAATGAAATGTTGACTCAAATGGAGTCGCATGAGTACCC
>CAYYPD010000080.1:0-7061 GCA_964473445.1 uncultured Muribaculaceae bacterium | reverse complement strand
TCGGTTGTAAACGCATTATCAGAAAAAATGGTTGTTGAAGTTTCAAGAAACGGTCATGTATATCGTCAAGAATATATGAGAGGGGAACCTACAGGTCCTGTTGAACAAGTTCGTGAAACAGATAAAACGGGTACAAAATCAACTTTTTGGCCTGACCCTGAAATATTTAAAGAAACTACAATTATGGATAGAGAAGTTATTTCAAACAGATTAAGAGAAATGGCTTTCTTAAATAAAGGTTTAAAAATTACATTTACAGACGCAAAAACAGAAACAAGTGAAGAATTCCATTATGAGGGCGGTATCGGCAGTTATGTTGAATTCTTAAACAAGAACAAAAACGTAATGTTTGAAAAACCTGTTTATATGGATAAAACAGTTGACGGAATTGCGGTAGAAATTGCTATGCAATATACAGATGCGTATAATGAATCTGTTTTGAGTTTTGCAAACAATATTAATACTCATCAAGGAGGTACTCACTTAACAGGTTTCAGAAACGCTATTACCCGTGTATTAAACGATTATGCAAGAAAAAATAACCTTATAAAAGATTCTGACCCGAATGTAACAGGTGATGACGTAAGAGAGGGGTTAACGGCTATTGTCAGTGTTAAACTCGGCGAACCTCAATTTGAAGGTCAGACAAAGGAAAAATTAGGAAATACGGAAGCTCAAAGTGCGGTTAATGATGTTGTAAGAGAAAAATTCCAAGAATGGCTTGAATTTAATCCCAAATATGCAAAATTAATTATTGATAAAATATTACAAGCACAAAGAGCAAGAGAAGCTGCAAGAAAAGCAAGAGATTTAACAAGAAGAAAAACCGCCCTTGAAAATTCAACACTCCCGGGCAAACTTGCCGATTGTTCAAACAGAGAGCCTGAAAAGTGCGAATTATATATCGTTGAGGGTGATTCTGCAGGTGGCAGTGCTAAACAAGGCAGAAACAGGATGTTCCAAGCAATTTTGCCTTTAAGAGGTAAAATTTTGAACGTTGAACGTGCAAGATTGGATAAAATATACGGCAACAACGAAATTCAATCTTTGATACAAGCTATCGGTATTAATATCAGTAAAAATGAAGAGGATGTTAATATTGAAAAGTTACGTTATCACAAAATTATCTTTATGACCGATGCTGATGTAGATGGGGCACACATTAGAACATTATTATTGACATTCTTCTTCAGATATGCAAAACCGTTAATTGATAACGGGTATGTATATATAGCTCAACCGCCGTTATATAAATTGACAATCGGTAAAACTTCAGAATATTTGTATGACGACAGAGCATTGGATAAAACTTTAAGAGAGAGAGGAACTCAAGGTTTGACACTTTGTGATAATTCTAAAGATAAAGTTATTGCAAATGATGAACTTGTTGCATTAATCGGAAATATGTCAGGATATTATAATTCATTTAACAGTCCGATTATAAATGCAGTTCCGTCAATTGTAATCAGAGGGCTTGTTCGTTCTGAAATTACGGAAGCTGATTTTGATGATGTTGACAGAATGGGTAAAATTGTTGAATATCTTCAACATTACGTAAAAGACCATGCTGAAAACTACGGAATTGTTGATGCAAAAGATTATACCGTATCATTAAAACAAAACCTCGAAACAAGTAAGTATTCAATTAAAGTTGAACTTGGCGAGGGTATTGAACCTGTTGCTATTACGCAAAACTTTATTAAATCATCAGAATATCACAGAATAAGAAATACTTATCCTCTAATAAGAAATTTCTTGTTTGAAGAAAAAAAATCATTATGTTTAAATACAGGCAGTGAAGATTTAACCGTAACATCATTTACCGAACTTCAAAGAATAATTGAGGAAAGAGGTAAAAAAGGTGTTGGTATCCAACGTTTCAAAGGGCTGGGCGAAATGATGCCTCAACAACTATGGGAAACAACAATGGATCCTGCTAACAGAACATTATTGAAAGTAAATATTGAAGATGCAATGCTTGCAGACCGGTTATTTGATGTTTTAATGGGTGATAACGTTGAACCAAGACGCGAATTCATTGAAAGCAATGCTGTATATGCTACAAATATTGATACATAGCTCACAGTTGAGAGGTTAATATATTGTGGGTTTTATAATAAAACTTCTTAAATTAAAAATTACAAAGGTGTTTTTGTGCATTCTTATGATTGCATTCATAGCATCTTTGTATTTTTATAAGGACTGGTATATAAGACAATATCATAAATGTATCGGGTTTTACTATATAAATAAAGGCGACAGAGCATTTAAAAAGCAGAAATATCAATCAGCGGTTGAAAATTACAGAATAGGGTTAAAACATTATCCTGAACACGCTATTGCAAGCTGCAACCTTGGTAATATTTATGTCAGTTTTGAAAACTATTACGAAGCCGTTAATGCTTATGAAAATGCGTTAAAATATAATCCTAATTATATGGTTTGCAGAATGGATTTAGGCATAATCCTTGCGGAAAAAATGGCTGATTATGACAAAGCCATACAAGAATACGGAAGAGTAATTCATTCAAGACCTTTTCTTATTCATATCCCGTTTGTGTTTAATAATAAAAAAACGGCAAAAGCAAATAAAGGTATTGCCTATTATAACATGGGGCTTGCTTATAGAGGCAAAGCTGTATATATGGGTGAAGATACTGCTATTTCAATAAAATATCTTAAAAAAGCAAAAGAATCTTATGAAAATGCAGAAAAATATTTAAAGGATGACTATGACAATACCTTTAACTTAGCATTAACAAATCATTTATTGGGCAGTTATTCGGAAGCCGCAGACGGTTATTGTGATGCAATTAACATAAAACCCGACAGTTTTGAAGCACATTATAATTTTGCTTTGTTATTAAGAACAATAGATGAAAACAAACTTGCATTGGAAGAATTTGAAAAAACAACAATGCTTCTTGACTATTACGGGAATGAAGAAAGAAATAAATATATTTACGGGATTATTGCCGAAACAAAAAGGCGAATAATGAAAGATGGCGGGTATGACTATTTACAACAAAGAGTTGATTCAACATCTTTAGCGGATAGTGATATTGTATATTCTAAAGGAAAAGTTGTAGTTTCCAAGCAAAAAGAATATAAAATGAAAGATTTACTCAAGTGTACTTATAAAGCGGGTAAAAATGTCAAAAAATAATGAAATAATATTTTTAAATAAATTAGCAGAGCAGTTGTCTAAGAGTGTTTCCGTTGGAATTTTAGGAGATGCATTAGAAAAAATGTTTGCTGCTTTTATGGATATAAAAACATTGGATATTATTGTTTGGGATAATAATAATATGTTGTTGCGTGATTTTATCCGTGAATGGAAAGTTTATGATAACAGTCCCGATAATATTGCCATTAATAATGTTTATAATTCCTTATCCGCAAATAACGGAAAAGCATTTTTCTTTAACGAAGAAGAAATTAATCATGATATTCCGAATAATGATTTGATAAAAATAAAAGAAAATGTTGATGAAGAAAACAGTATATTTTTCCCTCTTATTTCAAATGGAGAAGTTTTCGGAATTTTAAAATTAAATACTCAAAAGAATGACTATACAAAGGAGTATTTTTCCGTACTTAAAATTGCTTCGATTTTATTATCAGGAGCAATTGATAATCACCTTTTGTCAGAGCAAATGGAAATAAGTTTAAATTTTTATAAAGCGATGAAAGATATCGCTAAAATTATAGAAAGTCAGTATGATTTATCATATATCATTCCTCTGATTGGCGAAATGATAGACAGGTTTATGCCATCACATCTTATATATATATTTATAAAACAAGATAACGAATATAAACTTGTATGGCCGATTGCGTGTAAAGATACCCATGTTTACAGATTACTTGAAAAAATTAATAAAAAAGAAGAGTACATAATTTCTGAAGATTCTAAAATCGGAGTTTTTCCGATTGTGAATGAAGAAAATATTTTAGGTGCAATTGTTGCATATAGTAATATAGATAAACTTCTTCAAAAAGATATTGATTATCTTGTTCAACTTACAAGACAATCAGGCATGACAATTCACAGAGCAAATGTTTATGAGGAAGTTTTGAAATATGCAACGCTTGACGCACTTACAGGGTTAAATAACAGACGACAATTTGAAGTCAGATTAAAGCAAGAAGTTTCAAACAGTAAAAGAAACAATTTACCTTTATGTTGTATGATGATAGATGTCGATTACTTTAAAAAGGTAAATGACACATACGGACACGCTGCAGGTGATTGTGTGCTGAAAGCGGTATCGGAAATAATAAAAACAGAAATAAGAGAGTATGATATTGCTTGCAGGTATGGAGGAGAAGAGTTTTTTATTTTCTTGCCTCAGACTAATTTGAATGAAGCTGTTTTAGTTGCTCAAAGATTGAGGAAAGTAATAGAAGAAAGCAAAATGGATATAAGAGAGGCGAAAGTAGAAAAAGTGCCTTTCCTTAAAATAACAGTAAGTATTGGTGTATGCCAATATGACGGAACGGAAAGTGCTTCTGCATTTGCACAAAATGCCGATAAAGCACTTTATGAAGCAAAAACATCAGGAAGAAACAGAGTAATAGTAGCCTCTGTATAGAGTAGAAATATATGAAAAACAGTATAAAATACACATTAATAAGTTTATTGGTAATAGTCCCGTGTGTTGTGGCTATATTAGTTTATAATGATAAAATTGTTCAAGATTCGCCAAAATATTATTCAAAAGGGGTTGAACTTTATAATTCGGGTGATTATCAAAATGCATATTACGTCTTTGGTAAAATCAAATGGATAAGCCCGTTATATCAAATGTCGTTATTTAAACAGGCAAAAGCAGCACAAAAAATCGGAGATTATAATACTGCGGTTTTAAAATATAAATTGTTCTTAGACAAAAATGATAATTCTATTTTTTCGAAATCCGCAAGATATAACCTTGCGAAATGTAATTATCAGTTAAAAAAATATGAAGAAGCAAAATCTTTGTTTGAGTCAATCCGAGTAAAAGAGGGAAGTGCATCAGGTGCTCATGATTATTTTCTCGGGATGATTAATAAAAATACGGATAAAGAGCTTGCCGTTAAATATTTTATGGATTATCTGCAAGATGATTCAATTGAAGATAAGAGTTATGAGTTTGCAGCTGCAGAAGAATTATCTAATATTGAAAAAGACCTTGGAGAAAATGAAAGACTCTTAATCGGTAAAATATTTTATAAGAATAGGAAATACGGAAAATCACTTGAATATTTTTCTAAACTTCCCCAAGAGAAATGTTGGGATTATTTGGTTTTATCAAACCATTATGCAGGTCATAAGGTTGTTGCTAAAAAACTTATAGAAAAAGGAATAGCAAAATACTCACAAAGTATTGATGAAGAAAATTTGCATAAAATTTATGATATTTATACTTCATATATGACGGGAGCGAAGCTAAAAAATTGGCAATTTATGTTAAAGCTGGTTCAAAATAATTCTTTAAAAGGAGAAGATTATGTTTTATATAAACTGGCTTCTATTTCTGCTAATGATAAAGCTACAGGGTATTATTCCGCAATAATGACAAAGTATCCTGACTCTGCTTATACTCCGGAAGCAATGTGGAATGTATTTTGGAGTGAATATTCAAAGAAAAATTATGTTAAAGCAAAAGAAATTGCATATAAACATTTGAAAACATATAAAGAAGTTAATTCAACAACAAGAATGGCTTTTTGGCTTGCTAAAATACTTATAAAAGAGAATAAAGTACAGGAAGCACATAATATATTATCAAGACTTGATACAAAATATCCGGATGATTATTATGGGTTAAGAGCTGATTATATAATCAACAAAAAAGGTGATTTCTGGCAGACAGATTCAGATAAAAGGTTGCCGGAACAACCCCAAAATATAGAATTTCCGATTACATTATCAGATTTGAATATAAAAGATTTAAAGATGATAAATACTTTGTTTGAAATGGGTGATTATGAAGTATGGCTTGATGCTGATTTTAAGAATAAGATTGTTGAAAGCTGGTTTGAATTAAAGAAAGATAAAAAATCACGTTCGGCGGTGTTAGCAAGAGATGCTATTAAAGAGATGACAGTGAAACCGCCATATTATAGTGCAGCATATAAATTGGCTTATCCGCTTTATTATATGTCCGAATTAAATGTTATCGCAAAAACTTTGGATATAGATCCATATTTCTTAATTTCTATAGTTAAGGAAGAAAGTCATTTTGATGAGAATGCAAAAAGTTCAACAAATGCGGTAGGGTTAATGCAAATCATGCCTGCTACGGCTAATTATGTGGTTTCAAAATTAAATATGGAAATTCCTGCGTTAGCGGATATTGCAAACCCTAAAACAAACTTATTTATAGGATGTAATTATTTAAAATATCTTGAAGCCGGATTTCATGATGATTTGTTGGTAACGGCAGCTTATAACGGAGGAGAAGGGTCTGTTAATAAATGGCTAAGAGCGTATGGGTATGATGATAAAGATGAGTTTGTAGAGAACATTCAATTTGAAGAAACAAGAAACTACATAAAGAAAGTTTTTAGAACATATCATATGTATAGAAAAATATATAAATAAAAGTATTTCGTGATAAAATAGAGTAAAATGTCTGAGTGGCGAAATTGGCAGACGCGTACGATTCAGGTTCGTATGGTGCAAACCATGTGGGTTCAAGTCCCATCTCGGACATTTTTTGTTTTATTTAGCTTTTTAGAAAAGGGACGAGAACCCAACCGAACAAAGTTCGGTAAAGGTTCAAGCGTTAGTAAGCAAAGTGCAGAGCATTGACGGCAAAATGACGTAGTCATAGAAGCCGGCAAGCGAAGACACATTTAATTTTATGTTTCAATTAATGTAAAACTTCCTATGGGAGAAAAAGGAACTCTATTTTATTCTGCTGCAGATAAATATTGCTCTGATTCTTCCGATAGCGATATGAATGGTGCAGGCTGTACGTACAAAAAGTTGAAATAAGTACAGTTGCTTTTTTAAAGGATAAGTGCGTTCAAGAAGCAATCGCAACACTAACACCTCAAGTATAGTAAAATTA
>CAYYPD010000079.1:0-7196 GCA_964473445.1 uncultured Muribaculaceae bacterium | reverse complement strand
ATTATAATATATATGGTGAAAATGCCAAATGCGGATATTGGAAGAAAAATCCTTACGGTTCCGACTATTGTGTCGGCTATGATGATAAAGGTAATTGTAAAGGTTGGAAATTAAAAGACGGAAGCAATTTACCGAGTGATTATAACGGGGTTTTCGATGATTGCGGAACCCTTTGGAAATCATTCTATGAAACATTATTAACATCAAAAATTTGCAAAAGTAATGCTTACGCTAACGGTTGTATCCCAAAGTATAAGGGTGCTGTTGAAATATACTCATCAAAAAATACTGAAGCTACGGATTATGATTCTCTTTCAAATACAGCAGGAGCACCGTTCCGTACGCAAAACAGTATTCTTAAAGGTTCCGCAATTGTTTTAAATGACGGAATGATTATATTTTCGGCTAATACAGAGTCTGCACGGTATTTGGGTATTGATGTAAACGGTCAAAAAGGACCTAATAAATGGGGAACTGATGTATATTGTGTATATCCTTGGATTATCGACAGATTCTCTCCCGTAGAATTTTATAGTCAGAGTTATGCAAAATTGAATGATAAAGGTGGAATGTATTCTAAGGACTTATTATATAAATAATTAAAAATTACTTAGCATAAAAGCAACGGACAAAATGATTTTCCGAAAATTTTGTCAGGTCAGGCAATTCTTTTTTACAAATATCTGTAGCATAAGGGCATCTTGTATGGAATTTACAACCTTGCGGTAAATTTTGAGGTGAAGGTAAATCCCCTGAAAGGAGTTTCTTTTCTCTATTCCCCTCTTTTATTAAAGGAACAGCATTTAAAAGTGCCTCACTATACGGATGTTTATGATTTTCAAAAAATTCACTTTTAGGTGCAATTTCTACAATCTCCCCTAAATACATAACTGCAATTCTGTCAGAAATATATTTAACTACGCTTAAATCGTGGGATATAAAAAGCATAGTCAAATTCAAATGCTTTTTTAAATCTAAAAGCAGATTTACTATTTGAGCTTGTATGCTGACATCTAATGCACTTACAGGCTCATCGGCAACAACAAATTCGGGGTTTAGAATAATACTTCTTGCAATAGCAATTCTTTGCCTTTGTCCGCCTGAAAATTCATGGGGATATTTTGTTAAATCGCTTTGTGAAAACCCGGTTAAATTAATAATTTTTAAAATTTGAGTTTTAATTTCTTCTTTATTTTTAATTCCGTTTATTATAAACGGTTCTTTTAAGATGTCATAAATTTTCATTCTGGGATCCAAGCTCATATATGGGTTTTGAAATATTAATTGAGCTTGTTTTCTAAAAGGTTTCAATTCTTTTCTTGATTTATCTAAAATATTTTCACCGTTAAAAAGTACTTCACCGGAAGTAGGGTTAATAAGTTTTAAAATACAGTTGCCTAATGTAGATTTACCGCTGCCGGATTCTCCTACAAGAGCTAAAATTTCATTTTTATAAATATCTAAATTAACATAGTTTAGGGCATGAACATAACCTGTTACTTTTCCCATTAATCCATCAGTAACAGAAAATTGCATTTTTAAATTTTTAATTTCAATCAGTTTCCCCATAAGATAATTATACAACATTATGATAATTTATGATTACCATAATTGTTTGTACTAACTAATCAGTTACAAAATCAAAGAAATAAAAAAGAGAGAGCCGAAAAGCTCTCTCTTCCGTTATCACTGTTAATAATTATACCATTTGGTTCATTACTTCTTCAGCAAAGTTGTCTTTTCTTTTTTCAAGACCTTCACCTAATGTCCAACGGATAAATTTGTTAATTGTTAATTTGCCGTTTAACATTTGTTCAACTGTCATGTCAGGGTTTTTTACAAACGGTTGTTCAAGTAAGCATTTTTGTGCCATTAACTTGTTTACACGACCTTCAACAATTTTAGCTCTGATTTGTTCGGGTTTTTTAGCTAAGTCTTCTTTACCCATTTCAATTCTTGTTTCTTCGTCAATAACTTCTTGAGGAATTTCGTTTCTTGAAATGAATTCAGGAGCTGATGAAGCAATGTGAAGAGCAACGTCTTTTAAAACAACTTCATCTTGAGCACTTGCACTAATTAAAACACCGATTTTACCGTTGTGAACATAAGTAGCTAAGTCACCTGTTAAGATTTCAAATCTTCTTATGCTGATTTTTTCACCGATTGTAGCGATTTTATCTTTAACGGCATCTTCAATTTTCATGTTGCAGCAAGAGCAAACAGAAGCATTTAATGCATCCATATTTGCAGGTTTTGTAGCAACAATATGTTTAGCTAACCCGCTAACAAATTCTTTGAATTGGTCAGTTTTTGCAACGAAGTCTGTTTCACAGTTAACTTCAACAATTGCACCTGCACCATTTTCAATATATGTAGCAATCAAACCTTCTGCAGCAATACGGTCTTGTTTCTTTTCAGCAGAAGCAATACCTTTTTGTCTTAAGAATTCCATAGCTTTTTCCATATTGCCTTCGCATTGATCCAAAGCCTTTTTAGAATCCATGAAGCCTGCACCTGTTTTTTCTCTCAGTTCTTTAACCATTGCAGCTGTAACTACCATAATTAATATCCTTTCAATAATTATTCTTGAGTTGAAGCAACTTCAGCTTCTTCTTTTACTTCTTCGCTAACACCTGCATCTTCAGCTTTAATAGATTGGATTTTTGAGATTTGGTTAGCTTTGTTTTCTCTTAATTGTTTACCTTCAAGAATTGCATCAGCAAGTTTAGAGCAAACTAATTTGATTGATCTGATAGCGTCATCGTTTCCCGGGATGATGTAATCAATACCATCCGGATCAGCATTTGTATCAGCTAAACAGATAACCGGAATATTTAATTTGTTTGCTTCTGCAATTGCAATAGCTTCTTTCTTTTGGTCGATAACAACTAAAACATCGGGCATTCCTCTCATTTCTTTGATACCGCCTAAAGTTTTTGTTAATTTAGAAAGTTTTCTCATCATTTGAGCAATTTCTTTCTTAGGTAATTTTTCCATTTGACCTGAGTTAGAAAATTCTTCGATTTCTCTTAATTTGTTAACTCTTCCTCTGATTGTTTCAAAGTTTGTAAGCATTCCGCCTAACCATCTTCTGTTAACATAATAAGAACCTGCTCTTGTAGCTTCTTCTGCAACAACATCAACAGCTTGTTTTTTTGTTCCTACGAATACTACATTCTTACCTTTTGCAGCTAAATCTCTAACTACGTTATACGCTTCATCTAATTTATCAGATGTTTTTCTTAAATCTAATACATAGATTCCGTTTCTTGCACCGTAAATATACGGTTTCATTTTAGGGTTCCATCTTTGTGTTTGGTGACCGAAGTGTACACCTGCGTCTAAAAGTTCAATCATTGATGCTACCGGCATCGTCTTTCTCCTTATATTAATTAGTAACCTTGAATTGCTTTCCCATCTTTCTCAAGACTAAGCAGTTATTGATGTTTCACAAATTTGCCTATCGGAATCACAACTCAATAAATATTGTAATACAAACACAAAAAAATAAAAATCATGTATACTTATTTCTACTCAGACTTTACATAAATTAAAAATTTGTGCAGTACGCAATTAGTTTGAATTATAATCTCAAGTGAAATCAGATAAGGGAATGTTAACTATGAAGAAATTTTTTAAAATATTGGGGATAGTAATTGTATCTGTCCTTTTGGTTTTATATTTGGCTTTTCTTTTCATTTTGCCAAATGTCGTTAATTTAAACGAATATAAACCTATGGTTCAAGACATTGTAAAAAGACAGACAAACTTAAATTTAAACTTTGATAACCCCAAAATAACAGTAACTCCGCTATTATCAGCAGGTATTATGTTCGATAATCTTTCGGTAAAATTACCGAATGACTCGGAATTATTAAGTGCGGATTCATTTAAAGGCAGAATTTCACTTCCGTCATTGTTATTTTTAACAGTAAAAGTTTCAACAGCAGAAATTGTTAATCCATCAATAAATGTAGATATAATTGACGGTAAATCCTTTGCTGCTGTTGACGCTTATGAAGAAATCTTAAATAAAAAAGAAGAAAACATTGAACAAGCGGTTGAAACAACTCAAAATCCCACTTTTGACGTATCTAAAATAAAAATTATGGTACCGAAAATAAAAATTACAAATTACAATGCTTTCGTTAATGATTTAAAAACAGGAAATTATTTAAAATTAAAAGGTGATGAACTTTTATTTGCATACAGAAACGGTGAAAGTATTGCATTAAAGACTAATGCGGATTTATTTATTAATGACAAGAAAAACATCAATGCAAACATTGATATAGATACAATAATTCCGCAGCAAAGCAAACTTGATGAAGAAGACGATAAAGCTCAAAGAGTTGAAATTCCGTTCGTAAATCCTGTTTCTATGTATATGGCTTACGATTTAAAAGCAAATGTTGATTCTAAAATTAAAATTCGTACAAAAGATAAAAGACTTGTTTCAAACGGTTATTTTAATGTAGATAACTTCTCTATAAAACTTGCAGGGTTAGAACTTCCTGAAAGTAAATTACATCTTACTACAAGAGGAACTAAAGCTGACATAGATACGGATTTATATATTACAAAAGACGAAAAAATCTCTGTTTTAGGGATGTTAAATTATGCTAAAAACCCATCAACGGATATAAAAATAACTTCAACAAAAATTTGGTCGGATGACGTTTTAACATTAGTGAAAGCAACTTTAGACTCTCTTCACGTAAAACATGAATTGGCACCTTTAAAAGGAGCAGGTTCTTTTATATTTGATACATATTTAAAAACGGATTTTAAAAAATTAAAATCACAAGGTAATATAACAGTTAATGATTGTGAAGTAATAAATACCGCAACAAAACAAAAATTGGCAAAAGTTAATTCAATTATCTCACTGGATAATAGCATTTTAAAATTTGTTGATACTTCTGTTGAAGTAGCTGATACATTGTTTACTGTAGCCGGAACAATTGATGAAAACTCAGTTGCAGATATTTCAATCAGTACCGAAAAATTGCCCGTAGAAAAAATATTTACGATGTTTTTACCTGCTGAAATAAATAGAGCTTACACAGTAAACCAAGGGTATGTAAACTTTAAAGCAAATATCAAAGGGGAACTTAAAAACGCATTAGGCAATTTGATTCTATCTGTAAACAACCTTTCATTAACTGATAAAGTTAACAAAATAAATTACTTAAATGATACTTTAACAGCTGAATTTAAGAGTGATTTTAGAGCAATTACAGGTACAATAAAAAATTCTGATTTCAGATTATTAATGAACGGTGCTAATGTAAATTGCCCAAAATTACTTTTAACCCTCGGAGAAAAAGATATAACAATTGACCCTGCTCAATTAAAAATAAATAACACTACAAATATTGATTTTAAAGGATATGTTAAAAACTATGCTAAAAACCCTGATTTTAACATTGAAGCAAACGGTAAACTCATAACAAAAGACTTAAAGCAACTTTTAGGAAAAGATTTTGCTCCGTTTATAAAAGAAAAAGGTGCTCTGCCGTTTTCCGCAAGCGTTATTGGGGATAGCAAAATTCAAGTAATTAAAGCAGAATTAGACGCTGATAAAGACAACTACATTACACCTGTTGATGTTAAATCTCTATTAGGTAAAAATACTGTTTTAAAAGCAGTTATCGACTTAAAAGGCGACAGATTAAAAATTAAAGATACAGGATTCTTTATAAAAAAACAACAAGCTGACCCTAAAGATGAAACAAAGACAATAACCGTATATGAAGATGTTGTAAGCGTTGACGGAACAATTACAAAATTAAATACCTTTAATCCGAACATTAACCTGTTAAAAGTAAAAATGCCAAGCGAATTAGAAGGTGTTATATATGCATTTCCAAAATCAAATTTTAAATTTTCCGGTAATGCTTTTGCTTTCGGCGATTTAGTTTCTCCGAGAGTAAGAGGAGAATTCAACATTAAAGACTTATCAATTCCTGAATTGATGATAACAATGGAAAATGCAAATGCAAAATTTGAAAGCAAAGATTTAGATGTTGATGTTAAAAATCTCCTTGCAAACGGCTCTGACTATAACGTAATAATAAATGCAGATTTAACTCCGTCAGAAAATTTTGTAATAAAGAATTTAAACGTTATTTCTAAACTAACAGATGCAGATAAATTAATGAAAGTTTCTGACGCTGCAATGAAATACATTCCTCAAGGTTCTTCATCAGCTTCACAATCTGCTGCAGGTTCAAAGAAAGCAGTCATTCCTGTTGTAATCAAATCAGGGACTCTTGATATGAAACAAATAAAATCAGGAACTATAGTTCTTGAAAATTTAACGGGTAAATGCTCAATGTTCAATGATGTTTTCTACATCAAAGACCTTTTGACAAATGCTTTCAAAGGAAAAGTAAAAGGTGATGTATCTATGAATCTTATTTCATACGATATGATTGCAAAATTAAAAGGTAACGGATTGGATGTTGAAAAAACCTTACTTGATGCCGCTGCAATGAAAGATACGTTGACAGGTACTATGAATTTCAATGCAGATATATCTTTAAAAGGATTAACATACGAAGAACAAATGAAATCTTTAAAAGGTAAAGTTGATTTCACAATGAAAAACGGAGAATTAGGACCGTTTGGTAAACTTGAAAATTTAATTCTTGCGGAAAACATTAGAGAATCAGCGTTCTTTCAAACTGCAATCGGCTCAGTATTAAATTCTTTGTTGTCATTTGATACCGCAAAATATAACGAACTAAAAGGTAATTTAACATTTAAAGACGGTGTTACGGAAATTAATCCGATAACAACTGAGGGCGATATTATGGCAACATATTTATTCGGAAACTTTAACTTGTTAACAAATAAAATTGACATAAAACTAAGAGGAAGATTAGGCTCTCAAGTTTCGGATTCAATGGGACCTTTAGCTATGTTAAATCCTGTTAATTTAGTTAAGGCAACTCCGGGGATGAGTTATGTTTTAGGTAAAATTTTCTTTCTGTTTACAGAAGTTGTAACGGAACAAGAATTAAATAAAATACCGGATTTAACAAAAAATATTTCAGATTCAACCTCTACAAAATTCCAAGTAATAATAAGAGGTAACGTTGAAAAGCCGTTAACACTTGTAAAATCATTTAAGTGGCTTGCATTAGAGTCTGATATGGAAAAAGCAAAAGAATATGTTAATACTTTGCCGG
>CAYYPD010000078.1:0-7291 GCA_964473445.1 uncultured Muribaculaceae bacterium | reverse complement strand
GTTCCTGTAAACAAAATTGTTAATATGGTTATTTTTTTATTTATTATCATATTTATAATAGTATCACAGTTTTTCTTTCTTTTCAGGAAGAGTATATTTCCAGAAAAGCCCTGTTCTAAAGTGAATTCCCGGAGCATAGTATGTTGAAGTTGCGGTCTTGTACATTGAAATATCCTGATTAAACAGATTATAAACAGTACCTTTCAAGCAAAGTTCAGCATTTTCTGTTTTTACAAGTCTGACTTTTCCGCCGAGTTTTACATCGACATAATTTTTTGTTTTTTCACTGTTTGTGGCTGTTGACATATATCTTCCCGAATTTGCTTCAACCCCTGCAAATAAGTTGATTATTTCATTTGGAGTCCAGTAAACAATACCTTTGATTGAATTTCTCGGTACTCCCGGTAAATCGTGGTGGGTTGTTGTATCTTCGGAATCCGTAAAAGTATAACTTGCAATTGCTTTAATCCAAGGTCTTGGCTCCCATGTGATTTTACCTTCATAACCTTGAATTTTTGCTCTGTTAACGTTTACGTATTTACCGACATATATGAAAGTTGCAGGATCGGTAGCTCCCTCATAACCGATGTAGTCCTTATATCTGCTGTTAAAATAACCAAAATCCAATGACAATTTATCTTCAAAGAAAGATTGAGTTATACCTACATCCCAGCTTTGCATTTTTTCTGCATTTAAGTCAGGGTTTGCAAGTGATTTCATATAACTTGAATTAACTGTTCCAAATCGTTGGTACAACGTGGGGTTGTTTACACTCTGCCCCCAAGACCCTCTGAATTTTGTTTTTGCACCTGCCAATTTGAAAGTCGGAAGAACTAAAGCCGCAGAAGCATTTGGCGTAACATAAGTTCCGAAATCGGAGTTATGGCTTAATCTTGCACCGCCTCTAATAAATAACTTATCTTTTATGTTAATAGAATCATTGATATAAACATCATTTTGGATTGTATTTCCCGAGTATCCGTTACGAACGGTACCTGTCCACATTCCTACATCTTTTGTATTTCCGTCAATAAACTCTGTTTCAAAGTTGTAACCTACGCTTAATGTATTCCAATCAGCAACTTTATAGTTGTGCTGGGTCATTAAGTTCATTCTGGTGCTTGCAATCTTAGATATTGATTCATAAACAGGATCTCCTGATATATCATCGGGACGGATGTAGTTATTGCTCTCATTGTGATACAAGCCGAATTTTACGTCATAATTGTATTTTTCGGTTGCAACATGAGAAAATGATAAAACATCCATTATGTCAAAGTTTAAACCGTAGTTATTAGGTGATTGATATTGCCCGTACGGTTTTTTTTGCATATAACCGACACCGATATCTTTTCTTGCTCTTGAAAATCTGAAAATGTTTCTTAAATCGGCTTTATCGTCCAATAATCTTTTACCGACATTTGCAACGATATTTAAGTTGTTATAATCATCGTTTCTGATTCTTCCTAAGTCGGAAGTTTTCATTCCTCCGTCTGTTTTAAACCAAGTTACACCCATATAGTAGTCTAAAGAGTGATCTCCGCCCATTACGGCAAAACGTTCTTTAAATGTCCCAAGGTTGCCCATTTCAGAACTCATTTCAACTGATAACGGCCCTTTGCCTCGTCTTGTTTGAAGTGCTATTAACCCGCCTGATGCGTTCGTTCCTCCCACGTTACCTTGAGGTCCTCTTATGACTTCAATACGTTCTATGTCGTCCGATAATAAGAATTGTGGTTCTACCCCTGGAGTTGTCATAGAAGTTCTATCAGCTCTTATTCCGTCAACAGTTAGCTTAACACGATCTGTGCCACGCATTCTTAATGTTGAGGGAGAACCTAATGAACCGTTTGAATTTTGTACAAATACACTGCTCGTTTCCGATAAAATTTCGGAAATAACAGGGTTTCCCTGCCTGTCAATGTCTTTTCTCGTAATGACATCAACGCTAGCTCCTGCTGTCTCTATCGACTCCGCATAATTACTAAAGGCATAGATTTCTTTCTCTTTAACTTCTCCATATAGGAAATGTGAATTTTCATTTTGAGAAGCGGAAGAATTATTGTCTTCAATTGCGAAAGCAGGCACAAAAAATAAGCAGGCTAACAAAGCCAATGCAACTTTCAAATATTTTTTCATAAATTTCCACCTCGTGCTCGCAAGTAATACAAACAAATACAGGTTTTCTGACTCAAGGAAAATCCTTAATACAGCTACGGCATAGTCTCCTTTTTTGGAGTTTCCCCATATTCTTACAATTATAAAGGTATCATATTTTCTGAAATTGTCAATAATCAAAAATTTGTATCAAAATTTAATATTTGATTTATGTTTTTTATCTGAATGAAGGTCTGTTATCAATCAGAAACTTAGCTACAGTCTTATCATAAGGAACGTTATCTTCCTTTTTACCGTAAAATTTGAGTGATTTATAACTTACTCTTTTACCAATAATACAATGCTCTGTGTCGCAATTGAATTTTTCTGTCCTACGGAATCTTGTTCTTCCATTGTTTTGGCTTTGATTGAAATTAAACTTTCGTCAATAGCAAGTGTTTGAGCTAACTTTTTGACCATTAAAGAAATATGAGGTTTCATCTTTGGTTCTTGAGCAAAAATTGTATTATCAAGGTTATTTATTTTATATCCTTTTGATTTTACTTCCAAATAAGTATTTTTTAATAAAATTAAACTGTCTGTATCTTTATATTTGGGGTCATTATCAGGAAAATGAGTCCCTATGTCGCCAAGAGCCAATGCCCCAAAAAGAGAATCAATTATTGAATGAACTAAAGCATCAGCGTCAGAATGACCGACCAATCCTTTTTCATAAGGGATTTCAACTCCGCCTAAAATGAGTTTTCTGCCTGCTTTAAGTCTGTGTATATCAAAACCTTGTCCGATTCTGAACATAATCTACTCCTTATTCAAAACAAATTTATTTACGGCTTTTACAAATCCGTCATTTTCAACACTGTCGGTAACATATTTTGCAACTTTTTTTATTTCGTCTGTTCCGTTCTCCATTGCAACACCACAACCTACAGTCACAACCATTTCGATATCGTTGTTTTGGTCGCCGATTGCCATTATTTCATCTGTTGTAATTCCGTATTTTTTTGCTAAAAATTTTATTGCATTTCCCTTAGTAGCTTCTTTATTTGCAATTTCACAAAAATATTTATATGATTTTACAACATACAAGTCAGGATATTTATTTCTTAATTCTTCAATTAAATTATCTATAAATTGAGAATCATAAACAATTGCAAGCAATTTATTTAATTTAGAAAAATCTAAATCTTCAAATCTGTCAACAAGAAAATAATCTATGCCTTTATCTCCGATATAGTCTTTGATGTATTCATCATCATCCTCAACGTACAAAGTGTCATTTACATATACGTTTAAATGAATATTTCGTTTACGGCAGTCGGCTATGATTTCTTTTGCAATCTCGGGGTCTAAATATTTTGAGTCCAATACTTCCCCTGAATAAGAACAAACAAGCCCTCCTTGGTATGCAATCAATGGGCATTTTATTCCTAATCTGTCTGCGACATGTTTTGCACTTCCAAATGTACGCCCTGTTGCAATTACGACATTAACGCCATTATTTACTAATTCTTGAACGCAATTTTTAACTCCGTCACTAATACCGTTTTCAGGAGTATAAATTGTTCCGTCAATATCGGTAACAACAAGTTTTATCATAGTTTATACGCCCTCATTAATGCACATATCGTTTTCGCATCAGATATTTCACCATTCTTAACCATTTCAAAGACTTTTTCTTTTGGAACTTGAATATAGTTAAGAATTTCCCCTTCATCTAAATGCTGACCTTTGAATGATAAATCGGAAGCCTTAAATAAATATAACTTTTCACTGCAAAATCCCGGACTTGTCCAAATATAGCCTAAACTTTCCCAGTTTTTTGCATTAAAACCCGTTTCTTCTTCAAGTTCTCTCTTTGCAGCAGATAATATATCTTCATTCCCCTTATCAAGTTTTCCTGCCGGTAATTCTAATAATGCACTGCTTGTTGCATATCTATACTGCTCTACCATTAAAATATTGCCGTCTTTTTCCGCAACAATTACGACTCCGCCATTATGATGAACAACATCTCTAAAGGTTTTATAACCGTCAGAAAGTTCAACCTTGTCATGGGTTACGGAGAAAACTCTGCCTTTATATATCTCTTCCGATTTGATTTTATTCTCATACAATTTATTCATACTAAAATTATACATTGACAGAAAATAAAATACAAAAAGAGGAAATATAAATTTCCTCTTTTTTACTGCTTTGATTATTTTTACAATTACAGAATGTTTGATGTAAGTGTAAAGTGAAATCTGGCAAGTCGTCTGTCAGAGTTTCCTGCGTAATCAGCCATACGTTTGCCGATTGGGAAACCCCAGTACATATTTGCCGAAATGTATTTTGTTAATTTAATAACAATACCCGGACCTGCACTCATCAGGTAATCACCGTGGGCTTTGTTTCCGTTTATATCACGAGCAAATCTGTCACCAAACCAACCAAAATCATAGAAACCTGCTAATTGAATACTATCACTGATAAATCCGTATTTTTCGGGTAACATTGCTTTTAATCCCGGAATAGGACATCTGTATTCAATGCTGGCAGTTACACCGTAATCACCGATACGAAAACCTTCATCATAGCCTCTTACGGATGTCATACCGCCGACTTGCATTGCTTCTGAAGCCCATAAGTGTCTGTTTGCGTATTGTCCGTTAACTTGTAAGATTGCCAATTGGTTGTGAGGCAGAACTTGTAAACGAGCTGCACCTGCATTAATTTTTAAGAAGTTGTTGCTTGATGCATTACGAGCTTTCTTTTGATCGGATGCATCAATCGGAATACCTGTTGAAGCACCGCCTGTAAATAACCATCTTCCGTAAAAGTCATCTTTAACGTCTGTTAATGTTGCACGAAGCACTCTTGACCTGTAATCATCCAAATATGGGTCAATCTCTTTATTGTTTGAAGACAAGTATGTATTTCTCAGGTCTAAAGTGATATCACCGTACAATCTGTAGTCTTCACCGTGAGCCAATCTTCTTGATACGCCTACAAATATATCGTGAGAATCACCTTTAAGACCTAAATATTTAAGCGCGTTACCGATTTTAACGTGTGAATAAGAATAACCTAAGTTCAATCTTGTATCATTGCTTGCAATCGGTAAAGAGTACATACCGCCGACCCCGATTGAATTATGCGAAGCGGCAACAGTACCCATTAAAGTATCACCATGACCTGTTACGTCATGTAAACCTGCATATAGAACTCCTCTTTGAGTACCGATAGCATCACGACCTTGGTTATCATATCTCAAGTCGAAGTTAATCGGGAATCTGTCTTTAACATCAAGTGTTACATCGGAAAATTCTTCTGACTCTTCGTTATCAGCAAAGGATACGGCACCTTTCATATATTCTTCTGTTGTCATATCTGTTAATGCATTACGAACATCTTTAACGTTTAAAACTTTTCCCGGTTCAATATTATTATCTTTTAAATATTTCTTATTTAAGTAAGATGAACGTTCCCAACGACCGGGGTTGATTGTAACGTTGCCGTATTTACCTTCCAAAACCTTAATTTCAACAGTACCGTCTTTAACTTTTTGCGGCGGTAAGTAAGCTATTGTTGAAATATAACCTTTTGCTTGGTAATAATCGGTAATATCGTTAGCAGACATAATTAAGTCGTTAATTGTAACATCTTGACCGATTTTAAAGTCAACTAATCTCATTAATACATAAGTCGGAAATTCAGTATTTCCTGTAATGTTAATTTTCTTTAACTTAAACGAAACTTGTTCTGTGTTAAGTAAGTCCATTTTTTGACGAACTTCTTCTTCAATAATGGCAGGATCTTTTGTTTCTCTAAGAATTTGCTTAGTTTTAGCTTGGTAATCTCTACCTTGAATAAAGTTACTGCTGTCGATAAAACCCGGGTCATAACCTTGAAGACCGGTTGCATTCGGGTTATCTAAGTTCGCTGCTAACGCAGAACTTCCCAAAAGGAGCAAACCGCATAACAAGGATGATTTAATTGTTTTTTTCTTCATTTTTCCACTCTCTATATAATTTTATTCTTATTTTTCTACTAATTACCTTATATTTTATATTAATTATAATACTATATATTAAAAAATATAATACTACATATAAAAAAAATTATACTATTACTTATAATATATTATATTTTTCCCTTATAGTACATAATTCAAACATATTAAATTTAAACATAATTTTTTTTGCGATGTATATTAATATTTATAACATAACTTTACATTTCTGATTTTTGTTAAATAATAAATCATGTAGAGTTTTTTCTACGATAGACCAGGGATTTAAAATTTATTTACATTTTGAAATATTATAGCAAATTATTTTTTTAGGATTTTTCAACTAATCATCGTTAGTATTTATGTAAATATTTTTTTAAATGTTTCATATAAGAGAATGGAGAACAAAATGAAAAAACTATTAAGTACAGCAGTTGCATTAGGCGTTATGTCATCAATGACTCCAATTGCATTTGCAGATGTCGCAGTAAACGCATTGCCAACTTTGGATAGCGTAAAAAACGGTTCCGTTACAACTGCAGGAAGCAACATGAACGTTAAAATCGAAGCCGGTCAAGGCGGTGTCGGTACGTTCAATTGGAAAGATTATAATATCGGTAAAGATGCAAGTGTAAACTATGAATTTTCCGCACACAATCAAACAGCATTAAATAAAGTAAGTGCTTCAGGCGGAATTTCTCAAATTTACGGTAAAATTACAGCATCAGGTTGTCAAAATTGCGGTTACGAAGGAACCGGTAAAGTTATCTTAATCAACCCGAACGGTGTTTTGTTTGGCGACGGAGCTAACGTAAACTTAAATTCATTTACTGTATCAAATATGAACGGTATTTTTGATGAAGCTACAAATAAATTAACTTTAACAAAAGATTCTAATACATCAGACTTTGGTATTGTAGTTCAAAAAGGTGCTACAATTCATGGTGATAAAGCAGTTAACTTTGCTGCAAACAATGTTGCTGTATATAACGGTTCAAAAATTTCAACAAACATTGCACCTAACTACGGAACAGATTCATTCGGTAAAGTTAAAATTGTTACTGCTGACGGTGTAAACTTCAATTATTATCAAAATGGTGCCGTAAAAGGTATCGACGGTTTAAAAACATCTTCTGATAAAATGATGATTAACTTAAACGGTGATATCCAATCAGGTAACAT
>CAYYPD010000077.1:0-7318 GCA_964473445.1 uncultured Muribaculaceae bacterium | reverse complement strand
CTAAACAAGTTTTTCAACTTTATAGTGTTGCGATTGATTCTTGAATGCAGGTTATTTTTTAAGTTTGAAATAAAATTCTTTATTCTGAGAACTTTGATTGGTAGGGCAAATCTTATAATCGAACTTTCAAAAGACGCTTATTCATTGTATTTGAGCCAAACACCAAAAGAAAAAGCGGAATTGATGAAATTATTAACAATCGAACTTTTATTCGACGGTTCAAACCTAATAATAACACCGCATCCAGCTTTCTCAAATCTATTAAATTGTTTAAAAAGACATAATCAGCTGATGAAGGGAATCGAACCCTTGACCTATTGATTACGAATCAATTGCTCTACCGACTGAGCTACATCAGCACAAAAATATCTTACATTGAAAATAAGGTTTTTTCAACATAAGATATTCTTTATATTATTTTGCGTATTTTTTTAATAAATTTGTTGTTGTTTCATTATTTTTATTTGTATTTACAACTGTTTGAGGTTTTGTTTCTACAGATTTTTCTTTAGGCATTCTGTCTTTTAAAGGTTTTTTACCTGTCAGCAATCTCATAAATTTGAAATATTTACCTAAAAATCCTTTTCTGTTTTCGTTCTTTTCTTCATTTTCAAGCAATTGTTCATAGGTTTTTCTTCCTATTGGCATACCTATTGATTTTCTTGTTATGATTTCTGTTGTTAATGTATTAGGTAATGCAACGGAAGCCATTCCCTTTAATGAGCTGTTATATGTTGAACGGAAGGTTGAGTTAAACCAGTTAATGAACATTGTTTGATAGAATAATGCACTTAATCTTTGAATAATACGTTCATTAGCCTTTTCTTTAGCACCTTCTTTGTCTTCACCGTCAGATTTCAACATTACCATATTGTAGTTATCTGCAACCAAGAAGGCTGATGTAACCGTTGATGAAGCAAGTTTTGTCATCATAGCCAAGTCAGTATTTTTATTGTTTGATTGAGTTACTCCGTTGAAGGATTTTTCTACCGCAGTATTTACATATCTTCCAAGTTTACCTTTTGATTTTTGCATTGCTTCTCTTGCTGCTTCAATTTCTTCCTTTGGAGCGTGTTGCACTATAAGTTGTGAATATTTTTCTGCAGCAGCTCTATATGGTTGAGTTTTTCTTTGCATTTGATCCATAGTATTAACAAATACATTTTGTATTGTTTTACCTGATTTTTGCTTTCTTTCTCCAAGAACTTCCGTTACAACCTTATGAATAGCTTTTTCAAATGATGTAACCGTTTTGCCGTCAGGAAGTTTTCCTATTTCAGATTGGGCAATTTTCTTTTCAATTGGAGATTCAACTAATCTTATTGCCGTACTTACAATTTTGAAAGGTAATCTTGCAGCAGAGTATAAGAATTTGAACGGTTCTGTTACAATATCAACAAACGGTTTCAATTTTTTATCTACTGTAATCGGAGTTTCTTTTATTCTTGAAGAAATTGCATCTTCTATTGTTTTAGAAAGTTGTGTTAATTGTGATTCTTCAAGATTTATTCCCTTATTCCTTAATATTTCCTGTGTTTTTAACGAAACTCTGTCAAATTTATTTTCTGCAATTGAAATGCCTTCAAGTTTTATTGCGGTTGCAAGTGATTTTGCAACTTCTTCAGCTTGTGGAATATTACCTAAACTGCCTTTTACAACATTTATTACTTCAGACTTTTTATTACTCGGCAACGAAGACTTCATAACTTTTATAATTCCGTCACCTACTGTTTTTGTATATTTTTCTTTTACATATTCATGTCCTTGAGCAATTTCGCTACAGCCTGCGTCTTTCAAACTCTTTGTTATACTTTCAAACTCGCTTTGAGGCATTTCAAAATTTTTGAATGCCAGCGGATCATAAAATTTCTTTTTAACAGATTTTCCGAAATTTTGTATTCCTTTAACAACTTTACTGTCTTTAGTTAATGAGCTGTTTTTAATAAAACTTATTGCAAAACCTGCCGCAAGAAGAATTCCTACACCTTTTTTCAACGTTTTGAAGTTTATTAATGCTTTCTTATTTTCTTCTTTTTTCTTTTCGGTTTTATTGGCTTTATCATCTCCTGCAAAAGTTGTGAAAGATTCAAATATTTTTGGTTTATTTGCTCTATCATTTATTGTATTTATTTTTTGAGATTGAACAGTTACTGTATTTTGTTTTTGTTCACTCGGCAAACCTTTTGATGAAACCTTAGCCGCCTTATTTTTCGGATTTTCTGCCATTTTCTTATTATATTCTTTTGCTTTGTCTTTTGACAAGAACATAATAGGCTTGCCTAAACGTTTTCTTGAAGTGATTTCAGAGAACAATACCGTTGCGGCTGAAGTTAATGGTGCAAACCATGGAATTGTATTAACTTGTTTTGTAAATGCACCTAATGTAATTAATTGAATATATGCGGTTGTAAATACTCTTGAAATTTCTTGTTTCTTTCTTTCTTGAGCTTCTTTTTTGGAAACATCTTTTGTATCTCCGCATAATACAGACAAATTGTACGCATCATTTGCCAAGAAAGCAACAGGAACAAGCCCTGTAACAATTCTGTTTAAAGGTCTTTCAAATGCAGTATTGAAATTACCGGTATTTTTATCGAAAAATTTATTACTTACCTTATAAAGATTTTCTCTTATATAATTATTAGCTTCCTCAATAAGTCCTTTTGCTTCAGGAGCACTATCAGGCTTATTTAACATATCTATTAATTTTTCAGGTTTGATACCTTTTTCTTTTGCAAATTTACCGACAACTTCTTTTGTCTTATCATACATTCCTTTTATAATATCGGTTTTTTCATCAAGTTCATTTAATTTTCTCGGAACTCTAAAGAAACTGCTGTTGTATAATTTTTCGGCACCAACTTTTAACCCCGGAACTTTCTTTGCTTTTTGCAACACCCAGTTTGCAGCGTACAAAGGAAGCCTTGTTATCGGGAATGCTGCATTTTCTGCTACGCTTCTTCCTACTGATTTGGGCTTAATTGAAGAAACTCCCCTTTCAATGATGAAACGGGAGTTCTTTTCTAATATACCTTTTTCAGAAGCCAGTTTTCCTAACTTCGTACCTACTCTTTCGCTTATTTTCCCATAATTTCTGGAAAATATGTCAAACAATTTTTGTTCTTCTCTTGTTATTATGTTAACAGAGGGAGTTACTGCTTTAAAACTCGTTTTGCGAGAAGTATTTGATTGCATAATTCTTCTCTTAGGTCTTATCACAGTATTTTGTTTTGGGCTTATCGTATTCATTATTTTTCCTTTGGCGAGAACTTTATCCTCATGCCTTAACAACTCAAAAAGTTTTTTTTGTTAGTTCTTTAGTAAAAATGTAACAATGTAACAATTTTTATTCCGGATATCTGGAAGTTGCTTTTTTTAGCATTTTGGCAAGTTTCTCTGCTCCTTTAAATCCTCTTTCTGTTATTTTTTCGCAGGCATGCTCAACATTATATTTAACAAACCTGTGTTCAAGCGTATAAGTCAATTTTTCTTCATCAATATCCATAACAACATAACAAGAATCAGAAGTTTCAGTAAAAGGTCGTCCGACACTTCCTGCATTTACAACTGTCTGCTCTGTATTTGTTTGATAACCGCAAGGCACGTGTGTATGACCGCAAAAAATAATATTTGCGTCAGTGCCTTTTATCATTTCCTCAACTTCCTCAATTTTTAAATTAGGAAATATATTTTCATCATTACGTCTTGGAGAACCATGTACTAATAATATTTTTATATTCCCGATTGTTATTTCTTTTTGCGGAGGAAGATTTTTCAAAAACTCTTTTTCTTCGTCAGTCAACAATTCACTGTCTGCCATATAAGCGTTAGCCATAACATCATTAACTTTTATGATTTTATTATACGTTTCTAAAGAAAATACAGACAACATGTTGTCTGTATTTCCCTGAATTATATTTATATTTTTAGTATTAATTAAGTCATGAATTTTATTTAACGTTTCATGAGGCTCGGGTCCTGCCATGACTAAATCTCCCAAGCAAAATATCTTTCGACACTTCTCTTTTTCTAAATCGGCAAGCACGGCACTCAACGCATCAAGATTTCCGTGTATATCGGAGATTATTGCAATTTTCATTTATTTATCCCTAATATTATGTGCTAAAATTATTGTAACAGGAATAAATATCATGATACAAAGAAGAATTTCAAAACAAGTACAAGTCGGAAATATAAAAATCGGAGGAGATGCTCCAATTTCAGTCCAGTCAATGACTAACACCGACACTAGAGATGTAAAATCAACCTTAAAACAAATTTACAATTTGGCAGAAACAGGCTGTGAAATTATCAGGCTGGCAGTTTTAAACTCCGATGCGACAGAAGCAATAAGAAAAATAAAAAAATCATCACCTCTACCTATCGTATCCGATATACATTTTGATTACAGGTTAGCCTTAAAATGTATTGAAAACGGGGTTGATGCACTCAGAATAAACCCGGGAAATATCGGAAAAGAAGAAAATGTAAGGAAAGTAGTTTCTCTTGCAAAAGCAAATAATATACCGATAAGAATCGGTATAAACGGCGGGTCTTTAGAGAAAGACCTTGAAATAATGCAAATTCCGCTTGCAGAAAAAATGGTTATCAGTGCATTAAGGCATATTAAAATTTTAGAAGACAACAATTTTGATAAAATTGTTATTTCTTTAAAGTCAAGTGATGTTTTAACAACAATTGAAGCCTACAGACTTATGGCACAAAAAGTTGACTATCCTCTTCACCTGGGAGTAACAGAAGCAGGTACTTTTACGGGAGGTATCATTAAATCATCAATCGGAATCGGAACTTTGTTGGCAGAGGGAATCGGTGATACAATAAGAGTTTCTCTTACAGACTCCCCAATTGAAGAAGTTAAAGCAGGTTACTCGATATTAAAAGCACTCGGATTAAGGAAAAGAGGTATAAACTTTGTTTCTTGTCCGACTTGCGGAAGAACACAAATAAATTTAATAGAATTAGCTAAAGAAGTAGAAAAACGACTTGAGAGCTTCGATAAACCTTTAACAATTGCAGTTATGGGTTGTGCCGTAAATGGACCGGGGGAAGCAAAACACGCTGATTACGGTATAGCAGGGGGGATAAATGAGGGTTACATCTTTAAGAAAGGTGAAATTATAAAACGCCTTCCCGAAGAAAAATTAGTTGACGAATTTATAAATATCATCCAAACGGAGAATATGTAGAAGTTGCATTCTCTTAAAAAATAGGCTATCATATTAATAAAGAGGATTTGTTTAATATGAAAAAGACTATTGTATTATTAACAATGTTATTTATATCTCAATCGGTTTTTGCGGCTATTGATTCGCAATATATGAAATCTGAGCAATTTTTGTATAACATAGGTTATTCAAAAGATGCTGCGAAACAAGTAAAAGTTGTTGCAGATGATCCGTATAGAGACCCTTATGTTGAAGAAAATAATTTCAAGAATGTTGCAAGACGTGTATATCACTACATTGTCCCCGGGCAAGAAGCAAATTTGGATTTTTACAATCATAGCGGAGATTTCAACGGTTGGAGCTGGAAAGATTACTAAAAATCATTTTATAAACAAAAAAGAAGAGTTCAAAAGTACTCTTCTTTTTTTATACCCATAATCACTACTTTTTGATATAATCTAAATTGTACAAATGATAAAAAGGTTATTATGACAAAGAATTTTTCAGAGAGAAATGTTAAAGAGTTTAATTTAGCAAGAAAAATATTCCAATATATAGCTTGCAATTGGTTTATTATTAGGGGTGTAAAAGCAAAGTATAACGTAAAAAAACCGATCGGACTTGAAAATATTGATAGAAAAAAACAATATGTAGTTACAAGTAACCACACAACAGGTTTTGACCCGTTTTTTATACAATCACAACTCCATATTCCGATAGCATATATGGCAAAAAAAGAACTATTTGAACCGTTTTGGTCAAGACGACTTATGGATTGGTGCGGAGCATTTGCTGTAGATAGAGATAACGTAAGCGTTTCAACTATTAAAACCGCATTATCTATTAAGAAAACCGATTGGAATTTAGGTTTATTCCCGCAAGGAACACGCTGCAATAACGGAAAGTTAGAGCACGTTACTAAAGGTTTTGCAACAATGGCAAAAAAAATGGGAATGGATGTTTTACCTGTTTCCATTATTATTGAAGATAATAATAAAAACGGCAAAAAGGATTTATATGTAAAAATCGGTGAAGCAATTTCATGCAAAGATTCCGTTGATGATATTTACAATAAATGGTGTAATGTTATCAGTAAAGACGCAGGATTAGAATATATTCCTTCATAAAGAAAGGTTCAATTATGGCAGATAATAAAGATAAGAAAAAAATAAATTACGCAAAATTAGAACTCTCCGACTTTTCTGACGGAAGATATAAGTTCCAATTGTTCGGACGTTGGTTATCAACTAAATTTTTATTACCTATTTTTTATAAGATTGAATATGTAGGAAGAGAAAAAATTCCGCAAGACAGGAATTTTGTACTCGCAGGCAATCATATTTCATATTTTGACCCGTTTGTATGCGGAGAAGCCATCAATCAACCCTTAGCCTTTATGGGTAAAAAGGAATTGTTTGAAAATAAAATTTTAGCATTTCTACTAAGAAATTTATGTTGTTTCGCTGTAAACCGTGAAAAACTTGAAATTTCAACAATAAAAACGGCATTAAATGTATTAAAAACAGATAAATGGCGACTTGGAATATTCCCGCAAGGCGGAATAAGAAGAAATAGAAAACTTGAAAAAATCAATAAAGGGTTTGCAGTAATTGCAAAACAGATGAAAACAGATATTTTACCTGTCGGAATAATCGGCAGTGAAGAATACAACTGGATTCCGTTTAAAGGCAAAATAAAAGTAATGATTGGTGATATTATTTCTTACGACCAAGAATACGATAAAATCATAGATGAATGGGGTCGAAAAGTAGCCGAATTGACAGAATATGAATATGTAAAAGACGAAACAGACAAACCAAAAGAAGAATGTGTTAAATAATAGTAAGGGTGCCGTTAACACCCTGCCACCTCATTAGAGGGTCTTTATCAGAAGAACTGATATTAGTAATAATGTTAGTTCTTTTTTTGGTGTCGGTTGGGCATACTTGCCTAACAAATATCCTTTTATTAATTATTTAATTATTAGAATGATAGTATTCAAAACTCAAATTATTTTAATTGATACTTTCTTGTACCGACAAGGAAAGTATCCAAAGAAGCTCTCTCCCTGATATTACGTATTTGTCATTTGTAAGTTCAACCCAAACGGCATAACTCGTACTTCGTACTCA
>CAYYPD010000076.1:0-7405 GCA_964473445.1 uncultured Muribaculaceae bacterium | reverse complement strand
TTCTTCATTATACAATGATTGGAAGAAAATATTGTTAATAATTGTGTCAACTGTATCAATGGAGAGTTCTTTTTCGCCAAATATTATATCATCAGATTTATTAAACTGCGTATATGTTGCAGTTCCTGATGTATCTAAATCAGGTTCCTCAACATCGGCTTCTTGACCTGCTTCAATCGGTAACTTGATTTCGCTATTAGAAATCATTTTGTTTAATTTATCAAAATCTTCAGCGGTTATGAATAACCCGTCGCCACCTAAATGTGCAAATTTGCGCATACCTATATAAGCAACCTCTTCATCGGATAAATCTTCCGAATATTCATGTGATTGTATTCCTAAGGCGATAATGTAATCAAAAAATTCGCCTAAAGATTCTTCCGTGTATCCGCTGTTTGAATTAATCATTGTGTTTATGAAACCATCTTTAGTTAGAAGCTCAGGTACAATGTCTTCTTCGTCATTAAATACCTGGTATTTTAATGATTCAGGTGTAGGTGTTACTTCTATACTTGGAGTCGGAGATGTAGTCGGAGATTGAGTTTCTTCTGCCGTTGTTTCAGGAGTAGCGGTTGGATCAGGTGTTACTTCTTCACTCGGAGTTGGAGATACTGTCGGAGCTTGAGTTTCTTCTGCCGTTGTTTCAGGAGTAGCAGTTGGTTCAGATGTTACTTCTTCACTCGATGTTGGAGATACTGTCGGAGCTTGTGTTTCTTCTGCCGTTGTTTCAGGAGTAGCGGTTGGATCAGAGGTTACTTCTTCACTTGGTGTTGGAGATACTGTCGGAGCTTGTGTTTCTTTAGTTTCTTCGGTTGGCTTTGTATCATCATTGCCCTGTGAATCTTTATCAACAGGTTCTTTTTCGCCGAACAAATCTTTATTTTCTTTTATATTTTGCAAAAGAATTTTAAAATCTTCCGATGAAATACTCTTTTCATCACCATTTAATTTTGCAAATTGTTCAACAACATATCTTCTTAAGTAGCCGGATTCGCCATACTCAACTAACTTGTCATAAATCACGCCAAGTTCTTCATCTGTATATCCGTTTTCATCTGTTCTGAATGCTGCAATAAAATTATCTCTTGAAGAAAATGCAGAATTATATTTATTTCCCACTTTTAGGGGAACTTCTTTTGTATTTTTTGCTTCGATATTTTCAATTTCAACTTTTTCGGGAACTGAATCGCTAAGTTCTATTTTACCGTTTTTGATTTGATTTACAAGTACTTGTATATCTTTTTTTGTTATTGTATTTTCATTCCCTCCAATTTTTGCAAGTTCAATTAACCCTGCTCTTATAACATCTGATTCATCATTCGGGTCTTTTAATTCATCAGAAGATAAACCTAATTTAACAACGGCGTCAAATAAAACACCCAGATCTTCTTTTGAATATCCGTCAGCAACATACAAGGAATTAATGAAAGAATCTTTGTCCATAAGTTTTTCATTAATACCGTCATCCACGTATAAACTTGTTTCATGAACTGATTTTGCACCAAATTTTGAAACTCTTTCAGTTACTTCTGCTGCACTTAATATTGTTTCATCAAGCGTATTTTCTTCTTTCTGAGGTTGAGTTTGAGAAGTTGTTTGAGTAGAATCTTGTTCAGGAGCTTTTGAATCATCTAACGGAGTATTTGAATCGGTTAAAACAGTAATTAAACCAAAATTCGCTAAATCGCTTATTGCTTCAGCTCTTGAAAGTCCTGTTTCATTACGGTACTTCTCTATTTGTGATTCAGCATCATCTTCCGCAAAGCTATAATATGACTCAACAAGTTCTTGTGCTTGTGTTTCCGTAATTCTTCCGTTTGCAAACCACTCATCAATTATATTTTGCGGGCATGTTAAATTATCATCAGCTTTTTGGTTTACCAATGTTTCTATTAAATTACGGTAATTTTCTACTGAAAACGTAACTGTAGATTGTTCGGTTGATGGATTATTTGCTTGAGTTTGTGATTGAGATGTTGCAGGAAATGTAGTTTTGTCCTCATTTTGAGATACATCTTCTGAGGTTGAGTCATTACCAAAAATAGAATTTTTATGAGCTTCTACATAATCCTCAACATTATCATCTCTTGTGCCTAAGGCATGTATAAGAGAATAACCTGTTATTCCCTTTTTATCCATCAAAAATTCTATTTCACTTTTTGAAAGTGAACTGCTTCCATCTGTATCAAGAATTTGGAAAAGTAATTCTTTATCCTCATCACTGATCTCAACTCCATATTTATCATTTAACTGATTAAATATGTCATTGTATTCATCTCTATCAAGAGTTCCGTCATCATCACGAGAGTAGTCCCACAACTTATCATCTGCTAAATATAAGGAATCCTCTGTATCAGGATTATATAAAGCATCAGAAATGTTACGCATTGCTTTAGTTACTTTACGAGTTTCATCAGTACCTTGATTTTCATAAATCTTTTTTATATATTTTCCAGCGGATGATTCGATATTACCTTCGCCCATGAGTTACCTTTCCTTTACATACTTTGTACAGTTATTAAGCTATGATTCACTTAAATTATCGTCAACAGAAACTGTTTAATCAGAACCATGTTCTGTTTCTTCTTCGGATTGTTCTGTTTCAGTGGCTTCTGCTTTCAGTTCTTTTACCATTTCTTCAAGTTTTATATAGCTTGCATTAGTCATTGCTGATTTATAATCTTTTATTGAAGAATCACTCTCTTGGAAAAGCTTTTCTGCCAATTTTTTAATTTCATCATCTTCTAAATCAGAAACTTTAATCTTCTCATTTTCATCAGCATTGCTAACAGCTTTATATTCCTCACTGTCTTCCCCGTAAATTTCTTTGACTTTATCTAAAAGAGATTCTTTTTCTTCGCTGTCAGCAAACGAAATCGCACCTTTATATATTGAGGAAGCATTGCTTTTCGCATGATCTGCAATATTATCATCTCTTGTTCCCAATGCATGAATTAGAGAATAACCTGTTATTCCATTTTTATACATTAGAAATTCATATTCACCTTTTGATAATGTTCCGTCATCATCAACATCAAGAATATCAAATAATACATCAAGGTTACTTTGATCTATATCAACTCCGTAGATATCTGATAATTGTGTAAAAATATCGCTATACTCATTTTTATCTATTTTTTCATCGTCGTCATCATTAAAACTCCACAAATTATCATCTGCTAAAAATAGTGAATAGTCGCTTTTTGTAGGGTTATAGAGATTGTCAGAAATATCTGCCATAACATTTTGAACGTCGGAATTTACATCTTTACTTTCTTCGTTCCATTTCTTTTTTATATATTCTCCTGCTGACTGTTCAATTCCACTGTATTTTTTTGCACCGTTAATCTGTTCCATTTCAACACCTTTTCTATTTCTACATAAATTTACTATCGGCATATTGTGAATTAACTTTAATAAAATAACAAATATCATTTTAGTTATTTCACGAAAAATACCGATAGATGAAGTTTTCAGGCTTTGTAAACAAATGTTAATAAATTTCATTTCAAAAAAGCAATTTACAAACAAAAAAAAACTTTATATAAGAGTAAAGATTAAAACAAAATGAAAGGATAAAATCCAAATAAAATAAAAAAAACACAAAAGAGGCAATGTTAAGTCAGAACCAAACAATCAGCCATTTTAGGCAAAATGATTACAAACAAATTTTTACTCTCTCTCTTAATATCCTCGTGTTTATTTGATGTTTGCAAACTCTGCAAACATTTTTTTTGCCTATTTTTGTCTGTTTCCGGCAATTACTATATAGCAAAAAATTGAGCTTTAATTCTATTGTTTGCGACACTCTTGGCACACTAAGAATAAAAAAACACTCAAAAACCATTCAAAGTTTTCAAGTGTTTTTTAGTTAAATATTGATTTTTGTTTAAACTTCAATATATTCTTTTAAACGTTTGCTTCTGTTTGGATGTCTTAATTTACGCAATGCTTTTGCTTCAATTTGTCTGATACGTTCTCTTGTTACTCCGAACAATTGTCCTACTTCTTCTAATGTTCTTTGTCTTCCGTCATCCATACCAAATCTTAAACGAAGTACATCTCTTTCTCTGGGTGATAAACCGCTTAATACTTCAGCTAAGTCTTCTCTTAAAAGTTCTTGTGCAACTGTTTTTACAGGTGCATCTGCATCTTTATCTTCAATAAAATCACCGAGTCTTGAATCTTCTTCTTTTCCGATTGGGGTTTCTAATGATAAAGGTTCTTGTGCTACTTTTACGATTTCTCTTAATTTAGGAACCGAAATATTCATTTCTAATGCTAATTCTTCTTCGGTCGGTTTACGAGAAAGTTCTTGAGCTAATTTTCTTGTAACTTTTTTCAATTTATTTATTGTTTCAACCATGTGAACAGGAATTCTGATTGTTCTTGCTTGGTCCGCAATTGCTCTTGTTATAGCTTGTCTAATCCACCAAGTAGCATAAGTAGAGAATTTATAACCTCTTTCGTGGTCAAATTTTTCTGCTGCTCTGATTAAACCCAAATTACCTTCTTGTATTAAGTCTAAGAAAAGCATTCCTCTTCCGACATATTTTTTAGCGATACTTACAACAAGTCTTAAGTTTGCTTGAACTAATTTTCTTTTTGCAATAGCACCTGCGTTGCCGCCTTGTGTAATTTTTTTTGCAAGATCAATTTCTTGTTCTGCGGTTAAAAGTTTAATTCTTCCGATTTCTCTTAAATACATTCTGACAGGGTCATCAAATGAAACTCCTTTCGGTAATAATGCATCTGTCAGGGAAATATCTTCATTATCTTCTTCGGCTATATCGGCGGAAAATAAATCTTCATTTTCCATTGTATCGATAATCTTGTTTCTTTCGGAATTGATAATTACATCTATGCTATCACTGCTCATTGTATCAGGTTCAGACATCATAATAATACCCGAAGTATCGGAAGTTTCGTTTTCCATTGCTTCTTCTTCGTCCATCATACTAACTACCGATAAATCTGAAATTTTCTTCTTACTCATTAATACTTTCTCCGATTTTTTGTTTATTCTTAAGTTTCTCGCGTAATTGCATTTGATACTGCATAGATTCAATGTCATCATCATTCAATTTTTTATATTTTGAAATCAGTTCTTTTTTTTCATCATTAATCTGACATTCTTGAATTTTCTTTGCATTTTCAAGTGCCACTGCTTTAAAATCCTTTATTGACAGGTTTTTAAAGCTGTCAGCTATATATATTAAATCTGTTACTATTTCCTTTAAACTATTATCCTCGGCAAACTGCTTATACAGGGCTTGTACTAAGTTTTCCACCCCATTATTTACCCCATATAACAATTTGTCAATTGTCTCAAGAATAATAATTAAGTTCTTATCTGTAAATTTAACATTTTTTACTACTTCTGAAAGAAACTTTATGTCTGTATTTCTGTCATCAGTTAGAAACAAGCTTAATAAATTTTTTTGTGCTTTTTCCGAAATATTTGAAGATTTTGTTACAATTCCCACAAAGTCCTTTTCTGACATTATTTGAGTCATTTTTGTTCGGTTAATTTCCCTAATTAATGCCTTTTCATCAATGTTAATTCTGTCAGATATTAATCTTATATATTCATTTTGAACTATATTGTTTGGAATTTCCTCAATTAAAGGCATGATTTTTTTTACGAGTTTTAGTTTATCTGTCGGAGATAAGTTTTCATTATAGTCTTTCAAGCATTGTTCAAGCTGAAAATCAAATAGAAGAGGAGCATTCATTATGTATTTTTTATATTCGTCAATGCCGTATTCTCTAATGTATTCATCAGGGTCTTTGCTGTCAAACGGTGCAACGACTCTTATTTCGCAGGTATATTTATCATCAGAAAGACCGGCATAGGTTTGGTCAAATATTTTTAAGCTGCCAAGCCCCGTAAATGCTTCTTTAATGACTTCCGTGCTTCGTTGAGTAGCTTTTAAACCTGCCGAATCAGTATCAAAAGCCAAATATATTTTTCTTGATTTTGAATATTTCGCAATTAAACGGACATGGTCAACCGTTAATGCTGTTCCGCAAGAAGCAACTGCATTTTTTAACCCTGCAGCTTGTGCCGTTATGACATCAAAATATCCTTCCATGATAACAACAAAATCATCTTGAATCATTTGATTTTTTGCTACGTCAATACCGTATAATATCCTGCTTTTGTTATATAGAGGCGTATCAGGCGAATTCAAATACTTTGGATTTTGTCCCGACTCAACTGCTCTTGCTCCAAAAGCTATTACTGAACCTGCATCATCTCTAATAGGAATCATTATTCTGTGATGAAATCTGTCAACCACATCACCCTTTTCTGTTTTTACCGTTAAGCCAGCTTTTTCAAAAATTATGGGAGTATATTTATCTTTGAACTTTTGATGTAATTCTCCGTACCCTTTAGGAGAGTACCCTAACTTATATTCATCAATAATTTCTTTTGTAATTCCTCTGTTTGTAAGGTATTCTAATGCTCCTTTTGCTTCCGGCATAGAATAGAGATTTTCGTGAAAATATTCACATACGTCCTTTAAAAGTTCTTTAATTTGTTTTTTTTCTTCGGAATTTTGCTTAGAATTACCGTATGTTTTAGGCAATTCTATTCCGTATTGTTCTGCTAAATCCCTTATAACATCAGTAAAAGATTGATTGTTTATCTTCATCAAAAAGCTGATAGCATCGCCGCCTTCACCGCAACCAAAACATTTAAAAATACCTTTTTGCACATTTACGCAAAAAGACGGAGTTTTTTCATTATGAAAAGGACAGCAACCCCAATAGTTTGCCCCCTTTTTTTTCAAGACAACACGAGATTGAACCGCATCTAATATATTAAGACGGTTTCTTATTTCATCTATAACTTCCGAATATGTCTTTTCTGTTGTCATTTATTATTTAAGTCCGTTCATATCAGCTAATTTGAATAAAAATTCATCATTATTTTTTTGTATTAGAGGTGCCGGCAAGAAGTTTTCTTCAAATTTAATCAACACATATCTGTCTGTCATGCCTGAGACATAGTCGCATGCAGTTTGAAGAATACTGTCTTTATTTGAATTTGGAAATTTTTTTTCAAGCTCATCACAATAGAATTCAAACAAACATCTTATTACATTTTGAGCTTTATCTTCCGCCATTTTTGCAGGGGAATTTGAATAGACATGCTCAAACATCCACTTCCTGAGTAAAACAAATTGTTCAAAACACTCCGAGGACATTGATACAACCTCTTTACCGAAACTGTATTCTACAATATCCGTTACGAATTTTGTAACACGAATTCTGTTTGTTGCCGAGAAATATTCTATGCTTTCAGCAGGCATGTCCTCAACTTTAATTATGTTAGCTCTTAAAGCATCCTGAATATCATGGTTAATATATGCAATTTTATCAGATAGTCTTACAACTT
>CAYYPD010000075.1:0-7491 GCA_964473445.1 uncultured Muribaculaceae bacterium | reverse complement strand
TATTATTCGGATTTTAATTTTATTTCTTTAGGTCTGGCGACCAATTTTTTACATAACTTAATATGGTTGTGACTGCTTCTTGAATATGGGTAGGGTTTTATAAAAACAGGTAATAATCTGTTTTAATTTTTATGATTTACAGCATTTTTAATAATTTCATGTTTTCCGTACTCAAGTAAATTTTCAAGAGTTTTATACATTATTCTCTCTATTGCTTCTTTTGTATCGTAGGCAATGTGAGGAGTTGCAATTACATTTTGTAAGTTTAAAAGTTTTGCATTTATAAGTGATGTTCTTAAGTTTTTCAAATCTATATTATCCCCCGGACGTTTATTTGAAATTGTTTCTTCAAAATCCAAAACGTCAAGTGCCGCACCACTTATTCGTTTATCTAATAAAGCATCATAAAGGGCTTCCGTATCAATGAGTTCGCCTCTTGCAGTATTTATAATAACCGCATTACTCTTCATTAAATTAATCTTTTCTCTGTCTATCAGGTGGTAAGAACTTGAATTTAAAGGAGCATGCAGCATAATAATATCTGATAGTTTGCACAAAGTATCTGAACTTGCATATTTTACATTATATTTCTTTTCAATTTCAATATTCTCAAAAACATCATAACATATTACATTCATTGAAAAACCTTTTGCTATTTTGATTGATTTTTCACCGATAGAACCTGTTCCGATAATCCCGATTGTTTTGTCAAAAAGTTCCATTCCTAATGTTTCAGGGTATAAATCTCCCATTCTTAATTCGTTTTGACCGAAACAAATTTTCCTGACTAAGTTAAGCAATAGTCCAAATGAAAATTCTGCAACGGTATAATCTCCATAATGAGGCGTATTTGCAACTATTATTCCTTTTTTGTTGCAGTAATCAATGTCAATATGACTAAATCCGACAGAACGAGTTAATATTAATTTCAAATTCTTAAACTTATTCAGAATACTTTCATTTAAAAATGAACCGGTGAAAACAGAAATTATTTCTGCGTTTTCTTCCTGATAATTTAACTCTTGTTGTGAAGTTAAATTATATTCCCTAAAAACAAGCTCATAATCATCAAAAAGTTCTTTTGTAAAAAATTCTTGCTCGTATTTTTTTGTATCATAAAAAATTATAGTTTTCATATTAAATCTCCAATATAAGAGTTCTAACAGAAAATATAATTGTTAATATCAGGACGTTGAATATAGAAAATCGTATAGACTAAAGAACCTTATCAATTAATCCGTATTCTACTGCTTCTTGTGATGACATGTAGTTATCACGTTCCGTATCTTCATAAATTTTTTCAAGCGGTTGACCTGTATGGTTAGAAAGAAGTGTATTCAGTTCTTTTTTCATTCTTAAAATTTCTTTTGCTTCAAGTTCAATATCTGTAGCTTGACCTTGAGCTCCGCCTAAAGGTTGGTGAATCATTATTCTTGCACTTGGAAGTGCCATTCTTTTCCCTTTTGTACCTGCAGATAATAAGAAAGCACCCATTGAAGCAGCTTCACCTAAACATATTGTACATACATCGGCTCTTATGTGCTTCATTGTATCATAGATTGCCAAACCTGCAGTTATAACACCCCCGGGGCTATTTATATACATCATAATATCTTTTTCGGGATTTTCAGCATCTAAAATAAGCAATTGGGCAACTATGGAATTTGCCATTTCATCATCAATTTCTTCTCCTAAGAATATAATTCTTTCTCTTAACATTCTTGAAAATATATCAAAAGAGTTTTCTCCTCTTGCTGATGACTCAATAACCGTCGGAATATAACCCAAAATTTTGTTTTTATCCATAACTACCTCAAATCTATACAAGTATTATATACAAAATTATGAAAATAGTACATTATCTGATAAAATATTATTAAATGAGGGTTAAATATTGCAGGCAGATGTTGTTTTAGTTGCATATGATTTTATGACGGATTTTAACGGACCGTCCCGTCATTTTCCTCAACCGTTTTACCCCGCAGGAGTTTATGACGCAGATAAAACACAATATAAGTTTGGTCCGCCTTCTTCAACTTATCCGACATTGACGCTTCCTTGCTCGCTCTATGATGATATGGGTGATACTATTTCGGAAGGGTTTTATACTGTTGCGTTATCTTTAGATTTAAAATATTTGGAATTGTATCAAAGCAACACTCTTAAAGCCAGAGTAAAAGTTATAAAACTTGTGGAAAAAATGTTCACAAATGAAGAACTGGATGAAGAAGCGGAAATTATAGACAGGTTACAAAAAGCACAAAATGCAAAAAAGTTGAAAAAATACAGAAAAGCGGAAGAAGATTTAACCGCATTCAGAGAACGTGCGGCAGCAAGAAACTATGCAAAAATAGAGGACTCCGGCAAAGGTTACTATATTCTTGAATACTATTACAACGGCAAAAAAGCTACGGGAATTATTCAAAAATAGTTATTTTTCAATTGAATTTGCAAACGCTTTATAAAGATTTTCGGGTAATTTCATCATTTTCTTTTCTTTTCCGTTAACGCTGACAATAGTTGAATGTGCTATTACCCTTAATATGTCGGTATCTTTTTTGTAAACCTTATGTTCAAAAGTTACTCTTAAAGTCGTTAACTCTGATATAACCGTCTTTATTACAATTCTTTCGTTCATTAAAGCGGAAGATTTATACCTTATATTGAGTTCAACAACGGGAAAAACTATATTTTTGCTTTCAAGTTCAGCTATGTCAAGCCCGATTTTTTCGCAATACTCAACTCTTGCAGCCTCAAACCATTTTGTATATGCACCGTGCCAAACAACTCCATAGGAGTCTGTGTCGCTATACAGTACCCTTATTTCTTGAATATGTTCCATTCCCGTTCCTTCTATGTAAATAAATCTTGAATTTTTTCTTCTATATCAAGAGGGTCTAGCTCTTGAGTATATTTATTAATTTCTGCTGCTGCCTGATACAGTTTTGCTGCCTCAATTTTATCCCCCGTGATTGCTATTGAACGAGCTAAATTGTAGTTTGCCAATGCATAATTCGGGTTGTATTTTCTTGCATTTTCAAATAGTTCTATTGCTTTTTGAACTTTTCCGAAATCATCCAAATATATAACACCTAAGTTGTTATAAGCAATATCATAAGTATTATCATATTGAATTGCTTTTTCGTATTCTTTTACGGCTTCATCAATATAACCTTTTCCCCAATACAAATAACCTAAATTACAGTGTATTTTAGGGTTGCAAGGTGAATTCTCAAGTGCTTTCTTGTAAATTATCAAAGCGTTATCATAAGAGCCTTTTTCATAAAATACGTTTCCCAGATTAACATAAATATCTATATCTTCAGAATTGAGATTGTATGCATTTTGCAATGAAGCAATTGCAGCATCTAAGTTATTTGTATTTTCTTGGAAAATATAACCTAATGTTTGTGCAATTACGCTTGTCCATTTTGAATTTTTGCTTAATGTAATTGCTGTTTGATAATGTTCTATAGCGGCATCAACATTTCCGGAAAGGTACAAATATTGTGCCATTTTTGATTGATATTCCGCATTATGAGGCTGTAATTCAATTAATTTTTCACAAACAGAAATTGCCTTTTCATACTCTTTTGTTTCTTCATACAAAGTACAAAGAAAACTGTATGCTCTTGTATTAAGACTGTCAAGCCAAATTGCCATTTTGTATTCACATTCGGCATCTTCAAGTCTTTTTAATTCCTGATAAATAACACCTAAATTAACATACAAAGCAGAACACCCCGGAGCTTTTTCTATGGATTCTCTGTATATATCCGCCATTTTAGGTGAAATACCCGTAAAAGTAATCCTTAAAAGCATTGGCAAAAATTGCAAATAAGAAATTTTTCTTATGACATCTTTTATGGCATACTTATCAAACGGTAATGTCAACAAGAACATCAACAAATTCTTTGCTTGTTCCCAATACGATTTTCTTCTTAACAGCAAAGAAATGTTGAATATAAGCATATAAGCTCTTGCTGAGCGTAAGGGTGCAGTTTTAATTGCATTTCTTGCATATTCAACCGCTTCGATTAAATCACCTTTTCTCATAAATACTTCAGCCATCATATATAAAGTTTCTGCTGACTTTGTATTGTGTTCTAAAGTTAACTTATAATAATTTAATGCTTTGTCTAAATCTCTTTTATAATAAAAAGCAGTAGCTATCTTAAAATATATCTCATAAGAATTAACACTGGTTTCTAATGCACGCTGATATTCGGTAATTGCTTCATCGGCGTACTGTTGAATTTGATGAATATCCAAATGCCATTGCAAATATAAATCGCCTAATTTAATGTGCAATTGAGCATCATCTTCGTTTTCTAAAATAGCTTTTTTACAAGTTTCGACCGCCATTTGGATATTCCCTGTCTTTTGAAGCTTATCTATTTCTCTGTTTATTTTTTTCAGTGTCTTATTCATAGTTCTTTGAAAATTTTACCATACTCACTACATTTTGAACAATTAAATTAATCCTGCTTCACTTAAATATTTTTTAGGTGCCAACACGCACATTGCCGTATTTGTTGCAAAATACCTTTTTGCGGTTTCCATTAATTGTTCTTTTGTAACATTTTGTATGCTCTGTTTTATTTCTTCAGCAAAATCAAAACCTAAATGAGCATACTCATAGTACCCTTTCAGTGAGGCTTCCGATAAATTTGTTTGTTGATAGAATTGTCTTTTACCGATAGTATTGCTCTTTGCTCTTTCAAGTTCTTCATCGGAGATTAATTCGGTTGTGATTTTGTTTATCTCGGTTGCAATGCCTTTTATTGAAGTATCAATATTTTTAGGTTCCGTTGCTATATAAACAAAGAAGTTTCCTGATAACCTGTAAGGCTCCCATACACTTCTTACTGTATATGCAAGACCTTGTTTTTCTCTTAACTCTAAATAGAGTCTGGAAGAAAGTCCTGATGACCCTAAAATAGTATTTAATAAAGAAATTGTGGCATAATCAGGAGAATAAATACTCGGGAAAATCCATCCTTGAAAAATTTGTGCTTGGTTCGCATCCTCTTTTTCAATGAGTGCTACTCTGTTTGCTTCAATAGCTTCAACTTGTTTTCTTCTATCATTTTGTTCTGTTACTTTTAAACAAGACAAGTGTTTATTTAAAAGTTCAATAACTTCAGCCGGTTCTATATCCCCTACTGCCGCAATATTTTTTTGCGAATTAAATCTGATATTATCCCAAGCGGTAAGAATATCTTCTTTTGTGATTAAATCAAATCCTTCCATCATCTCTTTTCTTCCGATTCCGTATGGATGATTTTTGAATATAGTTCTGTAATATGTATCTTGTGCTTGAACTTTAGCCGAATCTAAATCCGCTTTAAATTCACCTTTTATCTTGCCGATTTCTTTTTTATAGTCATCAAAAGTTGTATTTTCAATTATATCTTGCAAAATTTCAAGTGCTTTATTTATATCCTCATTAAGACATTGAACTTTAAATCTTATATAATCCGCTTTCTTATCAAAATTTAAATCAATTGCGTTTTCATCAAGTTCTATAGCCAATTGTTCGGAATTACGATTTTTTGTTCCTTGCAGCAATAATTGAGTAAGCAAGAAATAAAGCCCTGAATATTTTTCATCTTCATTTAATCTTATGTACATTACAATTGCTATTCTCGGAGTATTTTTGTTTCTTTTTACAATTGCTTCAATTTTATTATTAAGAGTATATCTTTCCATAATTTATCCCTTTATTTCTTTCCCGGCATTAATGTCGCAATTACGGCATGGTTAAAATCCAGATATTTTTTTATACAAGCATTTACTTCTTCTAAAGTAATGTCTTCAATTGCATTTATGTATTCTTCAACACATTCAAGTTTTCCGCAAACAGTCATATAAAAACCTATATTTTCCGCAATATCGGAAACCGTTTCCGAGCTTTCCGCAAAACTTGCTTTTAGTTTTTTCTTTGCCTTTTTCAGTTCTCTTTCAGTGATACCGTCAGAGTACATTTTGTTAATTTGTTCAGTGATTAATTTAATTGCTTCATCTTTTGCTTCGGATTTGAAATTTGCTTGAATAAACATATTCCCGCCATCTCTAAAATGGTAGTAATCAGTTGAAACAATGTTAAATATTGAGTTTGGTCTCTTTTCTATAAGTTCTTGGTATAATCTTGAACTTTGTCCTTGCCCTAAAATCAAACATATAATTTCAAGCATTGTTGCTGTTTTTACTTCACAAGCAGGCACTCCGAGATAACCTGACATTAGAAATCCTGTATTAATTTTTGCATATTCTTCAACATATTTGGTTTCTTGTGTCGGTTCATCAATTTTATAAACCGTCGCAGGGGTATTTTGTCTGCCCTTAAAACCAAATTCCTTACATATTTGAGGCAAAACTTTTTCAATATCAATATCGCCGACAATTATTGTTGTAATTTTGTTTGGCGTGTAATGAGTTCTGTAATAATCAAGAACTTCTTCTCTCGTTACGGTTGAAATAATTTGTTCATTACCTATAACATCACGTTTGTAGGGGTGTTGAGTGTACATATTGGCATTTGTTAAGTTATAAACTTTCGTCCACGGTTGATCTTTACGCATTCTTATTTCTTCAATAACAACATGGCGTTCTCTTTTACTCATAACTTTAGGTTCATTTATATCAAAAGGTTCACCTATTTCGTTATCGGGAATGACAGGGTCTAACATCATATCTGCGTGTAAATTTAAGGTATCGTTAAAATTTTTATCATCACAACCTTTTGGAATTGTTACATAATAAAATGTATAATCTTTCCAAGTTGCAGCATTGACAATAGCACCTCTCCCCTCAAGCGTTCTGTCAAATTCACCCGCCTTATGTTTAGAAGTTCCTTTAAACATTAAGTGTTCAAGAAAATGAGATATACCGTTATTTTTATCATTTTCGTTAATAGAACCTGTTTTTACCCAGCTGCTAATGTTTATTAATTCTGATTGCTTATATGCAAAAACAATTTTATGTCCGTTTTTTCTTTCAAAAATTTCAACAGGACGTTCTAAAAACGGGTAATTTATTTGACTTCTTTTTATATCTTCCATATTTGACCTCTAAACATATCTGTTTTTATATATTGTAACAGATTTTTAACAAATAACACAATACAGAATTATACGTATTATATTTCTTTTTTTGTTAAAAATTACAAGATTTTGACAGAATATAAGCAAATTATAATATTTACGTGCATTACTTCGTTTGCCGGTTACTAAATTTGATGTAAATTTAATGATTAAAATAAATCAAACAGATTTTTCACCAAAATATATATCTTTTAGAAGAAGTTCAAATCCATTTGCTTATAATACAGGTGAAACGGATAATTTTATATATAAAAATAAGCCTGATGAAAAAAGCAATGGCGACAGAATTAATGAGTTTTTAATGAGTGCAAAAATTTCACCTGCAACAGCACTTAATTTAAAACGAATTTTAAAAGATAATTCTTCTATGTCAAAAGATTTAGCT
>CAYYPD010000074.1:0-7625 GCA_964473445.1 uncultured Muribaculaceae bacterium | reverse complement strand
CTAATTTTACTATACTTGAGGTGTTAGTGTTGCGATTGCTTCTTGAACGCACTCAAAACAAAAAGATTCTCGAATTCGAGAATTTTTTAAAATCATATAAAACCATTTGTTTAATATTACAAACAAGCTAAGGGTAAATAACACCTGACTTTTGGTTATCTTTCTTCGCTTTATTATTGTGTATAATGATACCTGTAACAACAGCCAAAACCGTAGAAACTGCAACAATTGCTTTAAATTTCTTTGTTTTTATAACAGGAGCTATCTTCTTTGAATACAAGTTTTTCACTTTATCCTTAATATTTTGTTTTCCGCTTGTTGTTTTTAATACATCATCTACTTTATCTTTTGTTGCATCAGATAGTTTTGACGCAGTTTCCTTTGTGGCTTTATTTGCTTGAGTTAAAGTTTCTTTAGGAAGCTCTTGCTTTTCAGCTTTTTCCAATACTGTCTTAAAAACTTCGGCACTTTGCTGTGCAGATTTTCCTGTTGTTGCATCTGATATTTGAGTATAATATTTTTGTGCTTTTTCTGCAGTTTCCTTTGCTGCATTTTCTGCTTGAGTTCTTTTTAATGCTTCTTTTGCTATTTCCTGTTTTTCAACTTGTTCTAAAGACGGTTTGATAATTTCGGCACTTCTATGTACTGAATTTTCAGTTATTACTTCCGGCATATATTTTGATGCTTCATTTTTAAAGGCTGAAACTTGAGCATTAATACCTTGTTGTCTTAATGCAGATGAATAAGCTTCTTCTTTAGCAGATTTCATTATTGTTATATATTCTGATGATATTGATTTAAGTTCTTTCAGCGATTTTGCACTTTCACATCTGGAAGAAAGTTTACTTAATGACATAAACTGTTCCCCGCTACATTGTTCAGTCCTAGCAAATAAGTCCATTTCTGCTTGTTCAAGAACATTTAATAAGTTTTGCTGTTGTGTCCTAAATGCTTCTGTTTTGCTGTTGTGTCCTAAATGCTTCTGCTGAATTCTCTTCAAGACATTTTGTTGTCATTTTTTGCAGTTCGTTAAGCATATTCCTATATGGCATTATCTCAGTCATTTCAGGCTTTTTATAAAATTCACTTATACTAAATTCCAATCCCATTATAAATCCCTTTACAATTGTAGCACTTGCATATTAATTTAAAGTAAATGTGAAATTATTTATTGATAAAACATGAAGAGTTTTGTTACAGGATGTAAATATATGATTAATTTACTGACTCAATGGTATAATGTTTTATAAATATAAGGAATTTGAAATGGTTACAAAAGAAAAAGAATCAGAAACTGTAAATGTTTCGGAAGAAAGAAAAAAAGCACTTAAATTAGCTATCGATAAAATTGAAAAAGATTTTGGCAAAGGTTCAATTATGCGTTTGGGAGATAAGCCTGCAGTTAACGTCGAAACTATACCGACAGGAGCTTTATCTTTAGATGTAGCACTTGGTATCGGCGGTATCCCGAGAGGCAGAATTGTTGAAGTTTACGGTCCTGAAGCCAGCGGTAAAACAACACTTGCACAACATATAGTTGCCGAATGTCAAAAAAAAGGCGGAATTGCTGCATTCGTTGATGCAGAACACGCACTTGACCCTGAATATGCAAGAAATTTAGGTGTAAATGTTGATGAATTATTAATTTCACAACCTGATACAGGTGAACAGGCTCTTGAAATCACGGAAGAACTTGTTCGTTCGGCAGCGGTTGATATTGTTGTTGTGGACTCTGTTGCTGCATTAGTTCCTAAAGATGAAATTGAAGGAGCTATGGAAGATAAGCAAATGGGCTTACAAGCAAGGCTAATGTCCAAAGCATTAAGAAAATTAACGGGTATTGTAAGTAAAACAAATACAACAGTTATATTTATCAACCAATTAAGGCAAAAAATCGGTGTTATGTACGGAAGCCCAGAAACAACAACAGGTGGTAATGCTCTTAAATATTATGCAAGTATCAGACTTGATATAAGAAAAATTGAAACACTTAAGAAAGATGACAAAGAAATCGGAAACAGAGTAAAAGTTAAAGTTGTAAAAAATAAGGTAGCTCCGCCGTTTAGAACTGCCGAATTTGATATTATTTACGGAAAAGGTATCAGTAAACAAGGTTGTATTATTGATATGGCAGTATCCTTAGATATTATTAAAAAAGCAGGTGCTTGGTTCAGCTATAATGATGAAAAAATCGGACAAGGCAGAGACAGAGTAAAAGAATTTTTATCTGCAAGACCTGAACTTGAACAGGAAATTGAAGATAAAGTAAGAACTGCTTTGAAAGAAAGAGAATAAAAGATATAAACAATATTAAAAAAGGAAGTTTAAATTAAACTTCCTTTTTTATCGCTTTTAATACTTCAACAATTCGTTTTGAAGCCAATCCATCCCCATAAGGGTTAATTGCTTCTGACATTTTTTTATACTCATTTTCGTCATTGAGTAAATTTTGAACAGTTGAAACAATTTTATTTTTATTTGTTCCGACTAATTTTACGGTGCCGTATTTGATTGCTTCGGGACGTTCTGTTGTATCTCGAAGAACAAGAACAGGTTTTCCTAAAGATGGAGCCTCTTCCTGAACGCCTCCTGAATCCGTCAATATAATGTGAGCCTTTTTCATAAGAGAACAAAATTCTGCGTATTCTAACGGCTCAATTAAATGAATTCTCTCTTTATTACCGAGCAATTCATAAACAGGTTTTCTTACATTGGGGTTAGGGTGAACAGGATAAACCACTTCGATATTTTTGTTGTTGTTAACGAGTTCTAACATTGCAGCACATATTTCTCTAATCGGATCTCCAAAATTTTCACGTCTGTGAGAAGTTAAAAGAATTGTTTTTAACTCGGGATTTAACTTTAATCCGTCAATTTCTTTCGAGTGATTTTTTACGGTGTAAAGAAGAGCATCAATGACCGTATTACCTGTTTTATAGATGTTCTCGGGGTTGGCTTGTGATTTTTTTAAATTATCACAAGATTTATCCGTAGGTGCAAAATAATAAGTACAAACCGCATCCGTAAAAACTCTGTTGATTTCTTCGGGGAACGGATAGTATTTATTAAATGTTCTTAATCCTGCTTCAACATGCCCAACAGGAACTTTAGCGTAAAAAGCAGATAAAGCCGCTGCCATTGAAGTTGTTGTATCTCCATGCACAAGCACAACATCAGGTTTAACTTCGTCAATAACTTCTTTTGTTTTTAGAAGAACATCACTTGTTAATGACCATAAATTTTGGTTTTCTTTCATTATGTTTAAGTCATAATCAGGCTTAATATTGAACAGTTCAAGTACCTGATCCAAAATTTGTCTGTGTTGAGCAGTAACGCACACAATACTTTCAAGAGTATCAGAATTCTTTTCGATTTCTTTTACCAATGGTGCCATTTTTATTGCTTCCGGTCTTGTTCCGAATATTGTTAATACTTTTGTTTTCACTGTTGGACTTTCTATATATTTACGGCATCTCTAACTTGTTTCATAACCTTTTCGACTTCTATAGCGGCTTTTTTGTTACCGTCATTGATTATATCGTAAACTTTATCCGTATCTTTCGCAAGTTCTGCACGTTTTTCTCTTATAGGTGCAAACTTTTGATTTATTATGCAACCTAGCATACGTTTACAATCCGCACAACCTCTTTGACCGCCTTTACATTCTGTTTCAACCTGCTTAACAGTTTCAGAATCTGCAAAAACTTGATAGTACTTAAATGCAACTTCACATTTATCAGGATGTCCGGGGTCATCTTTTCTTGCTCTGCTTCTATCTGTAATACATTGCATAAGTTTTTTTGAAGTTGTCATTTCGTCATCCGAAATTTTAATATCATTCCGGAACGATTTACCCATTTTTTGACCGTCAATACCAAGCAATAACGGTATTTCAGTAAGTTTTGGCATTGGTTCATTGAATAAATTCGTTTTATAAATATTATTAAATCTTCTTGCAATATCTCTTGTAATTTCAAGGTGAGCAAGCTGATCAACACCAACAGGAACAATTTGTGCATTTAGTGCCATAATATCAGCAGACATCAAAACAGGATATCCCAACAAACCATAGTTAAGTTGCGGAATATTTTCAGTTGAATCACAGTCTTTATTTTTAATAATTTTAACCATATCTTTAAGCGTAGGGTCACGTTCTACCCAGTTATTCGGGGTTATCATACTCAAAAGAACATGAAGCTCCGCTATTTGCAATACCTTTGATTGGAAATAGATTGTTGACTTATTCGGGTCAATCCCACATGCCAGCCAATCCATAACAACATCAAGTTTATCTTGTCTTAATGTTTCTGTTTTATCATATTTTGTAGTTAAAGCGTGCCAATCGGCAACAAAATAAAAGCAGTTATAATCATCTTGCAATTTAACCCAGTTTGTAAGTACGCCCATATAGTGTCCAAAGTGGAGCTTACCTGTTGAACGCATACCTGAGACTAAATTTTGTTTTCCCATAATAACCCTTTCTTTATGCTTTAACTCTTGTATTATACATTAAAAACAAACCGATGAATTACGAAACCTTTTCTTCATTCTCGCTTGGTTTATTAACAACAACTTGCGGAAACGGAATTTCAATTCCTTCTTTTTCAAATCTTTCTTTAATCATTTGATTAAATTTGCGTTTAATTATCCATTGTTCTTGCGGAGTTGTTTTAAGTCTGCATTGAACAATAATTGCAGAATCTTGAAATTCATTTAAACCGCTAATCATTATATCAGCAAGAACATATTTGCCATATTCCGGCATTTCTCTTATTTCTTTGCCTAATTCATTCAAAACTCTTATAACGTGATTTATGTTTGTAGAGTATGCAACGGCTATATCAAATATCGGTGTGGAGTAATTTTTTGTTTGGTTAATTATTGTATCTATTTGACCGTTTCTTAAATAGTGAACATCACCATTATATGCTCTTAAAACAATCATTGTCAGAGTTACTTTTTCAACTGTTCCAGTAGAACTGTTTACCGTAACATAATCCCCGACTCTTAATTGTCCCGAAAAAATAATTGATAAACCTGTCAATAAATCTTCTACAAACTTTTTACCGCCAAAACCGACTGCAACACCAACTACACCTGCAGTTGCCAAAATAGGTTTCATGTCTATTCCAAAATCACCTAAAATATTAGTTGTAAAGAACAAAATTAAAATTGCATCAAGTATATAAATACCAAGCTGACGCAATGTTTGATATTGCTTCTTCATTTCCGTATCGTGCAATTTTGCAATAATTTTGTCAAAAAATACGTTAAAGGTTTTGTTGCCGAGTTTTATAAATACAACAAATAATATTGTTTCTATTATTGCTTTCATTACCATAAAAAGGTTGATTTTCCCTGCGTGGGTCAATATCATTTGCTTAATTACTTCATCCATTGTTTTCTCCTTATTTTTATACTTATCAGATTAACAAAAAAACAGAAAAAACAATAACATTATTTATAGATTTTCATGCCAATTCGGATAGTAATATAAATAAACAACGTCCCTATCGTCAAAGGTTGCATTTCCGCCTTTTATAAAGTTAACAAAATAACCGCTCGGCCACAACAGGGTTAATGCCCATTTTATCGGGAGCAAAAGCAAAGTTCTGCTATGACCTTTTTTTGTATAAAATCCATGGGTTTTATTTTTATCCAAACCTTGTATTTCAAAATTGTCAATTGAAATTATGGCAGGGATACCGTTCATTCCTCTTGGCATATAAGTTTGTATTTCGCCTGTCGCACGAGTTCCCTGTTTTATAAACACTTTTCCGTTATATTTAACATTTTGTTTAACAACAAAATCAAGCGGTTGACCGTCATATAAATTTTGTTTTTTAGTTGAAATTGGAGAACCTACTAATTTTAACTTTATTTTTATTCTGTTAGTAGAATTATAATTATATTTTAAATTAGTTTCAGGTTGTTTTATTTCAACTTGCTTTGCGTACTCATCAATATATTCATCTTGTAAGAGTTCTGCCGCATTGGCATAAGAAAACATAAAAAAAGCACACAATATAAACAATATTCCGCTTGCTATTTTATTCATAATGCACAGCTTTCTTTGAACCTGTTTTTAGTTTTTCATACAACAATTTTCTGTTATCAACAGATGTCAAAAGAAAGTTTTGATAAACTTCGTTTGTAATATAAGTATTATTTTTTATGAAATACGGATATTTTACATATATATATTCATAAATTTTTGCTAATCTTTTTGAGGTTAAATTATGTCTTGAAACCTTATCATAACGTTTTTGCGGAAATGCTTTGTGTATAAAAGTAATTAAGCCTAAAGGATTATAGCCTGCTTTAACCATATAATCCACTGCTAATTTATCAAAATAGTATTCGTATTTTTTAGGTGCACCTTTCATTTGTAAGGAAGTTACATAACCTTTAAATATTCCGTCGTAAGATTCTGCAACTCTGCCTATTCCTAATGCTAAATATGCAGCAATTTCATCTTCTTCGGATGTAAATTGAATTATTTTGTCATATACAAAGATGTTTCTTTTAGTAAGTGCAGGGTCAAGTTTTACCATTTCTTCCTTGCCCTTATATGTAAATACCATTCTTTTATTGATTTTATTTGCATTTAATAACTTGTAGCCGATATTATCAATATGCTTTTGCAATATGATATTTTCTTCAAACTCTGCTAATTTGTCATCGGCAAACGATTGCGACGGAAATACAAACAAAAACGAAAAAATCACTAAAGAGAAAAATAAAATCTTTTTCATATACTATCCTGTCCAATAAATCTTAAATCAATTATAAACTAAACCGTTTAATTTTCAAAACTTATGTATGCACAAGGAATTCTACCAATTAAAAAGCACAACAAACTTTTTATACGACAACTACGCTCGAATAAAGAAGAAAATAATATGAATAGCCATTACCACAGCTTTATTGAATTTGTTGGTGCATTTTTCGTTCCATTTCTTTCAGTTCTCTGATTGCAGATGGAAGAATTGTTTCAAATGCTTCTACAACAACAGGGTCAAATTGTTTACCTGCTTCATCTTTAATTTTTTTCAGTGCTTCTGACGGTAATATTTGCTGACGATATACTTTTGGTGTAACCATTGAATCAAAAGCATCCGCGACAGATATTATTCTTGCTCCGATTGGAATGTCATCACCTTTTTTACCATAAGGGTAACCGTTCCCGTCATAAAATTCATGGTGATATCTTATAATATCAACAACATCACTAAGTTGTTTAATATCATCCAAAATTCTTACACTGTGGTTAACGTGCTGTTGAATTTCTAAGTATTCCTCTTGTGTAAGTTTCTCAACTTTAGATAAAATATCATCAGAAATACCTATCATTCCTATATCGTGAAGTAAGCCTGCAAGTTCAACCTTTCCAACGGTAGTTTCACTTAAATGCAACGCTTTTGCAATTTTTACGGAATAGAAAGTTACTCTTCTGCTTCTGCCTAATGTATAAGAATCTTTTGCGTCAAGTGCTTCCACAATAGCCGTTACAGTACCTGCAAACAGTTCTTTTAAATCTTGAACAAGATTACTGTTATCAGATTTTAATTGCCAGTATTCAATTGCATTTTGAACTATTAATAATAGTTCATCAGGATTGTAAG
>CAYYPD010000073.1:0-8034 GCA_964473445.1 uncultured Muribaculaceae bacterium | reverse complement strand
TGTGTCGGAACATCAAAAATAACATTAAATGACATAAAAGCCTTGGAAGAGGGCGATGTTATTGTTCTTGAAAACAGTGATATAAATCAAATGGCGGTAATTTGGGAAGACAGAAACGTCAGTTTCAGAATAAACCCTAATCCGTCATTAATAATAAGCGTAAATAATAATGGAGACAATGAAATGGCTGAAGAAACAAACACAAATCCTCAAAATATGTGGGATTCTATTCTTGTCGATATCGTTGCCGAGTTTGATAACGTTAAGTTAACGCTTGGCGAGTTGAAACAAATCTCTGAGGGTTTGGTTATTGATGTCGGATCTATTTATGATAACAAAATCAAGTTAAGAGTTGAAAATCAAGTTGTTGCAACCGGGGAATTGGTTATTATTAATGACAGATACGGTGTAAGAATTGATGAAGTAACAAAAGAATCAGAAACACAAACTCCTGTAAAAGAGGAAAAAGCACCTGAACAAAAGACAAAAACTCAAGAAAAACCGACAGCGACAAAAAAGCCCGCAACAAAAGCAAAAGAAGAAAAACCCGCTGCAAAAGAGGGTGATGAAAACTTTGACTACAGCGATTTTGAAATAGAAGATGAAAGTATCTAGGAGAATATAATGAACAGTTATATTATACATTTTGCTACATATACATTTGCGATGATTGGCTTTCTCGTAATGTTATTATTTGTGTATAAAAAGGCGGTTGCCCCATCATCACAATCAGCATACAAAAAATTTTTAAAGGTTGAAAGCACTCTAAGGATTGCTCCGACAAAAACGGTTTATGTAATTAAAGCAGGAAACGAAAGGTTTTTAATTGCAGGTGATGCCGCAAATACAACAATGTTAGCAAAACTTAATGGAAATAATGTCGAAATTCAAGAAGAAAGTAAAACCGAAAGAATAATGGATTTCACAACATTAAAAGAATCTATACAGAAATTAGGCAGAGGTTGAAATGGATACATTATTAAAAGATTTAAGTCCTATACTTCAATTATTATCAGTAATGGCAATATTTTCTTTATTGCCGTTTATGTTTGTTTGTATGACAAGTTTTTTAAGATACGCTATTGTTTTCGGATTTTTAAAGCAAGCGTTAGGAGCTCAACAAATTCCGCCTGCAATAGTACTTGTCGGATTATCAATAATTTTGACTTTTTATACAATGGGTTCTGTTTTTCAGCAAATGTATGAAGTCGGCTCAAAGCCTTATCAGGAAACGGGGTCAATTGTACAAGGTATAGCAGAGGGTTCTAAACCTTTAAAAGAGTTTATGCTTAAACAAACAAGGGAAAGTGATTTAGCCTTTTTTGTCCGATTGGCAAGAAAAGAAGCACCTGCTTCCGTTGAAGAAGTAACTATTTGGGAAGTAGCACCGGCTTATATTTTAAGCGAATTAAAGACAGCTTTTGAAATAAGTTTTATTATATTTGTTCCGTTTATAGTTTTGGACTTGGTAATTGCAAACGTACTCTTGGCATTAGGTATGTTTATGTTATCTCCGACGATTATTTCTCTGCCGTTTAAACTGCTGATATTTATTGCGGTTGACGGGTGGGGCTTAATTGTAAACGGTCTTGTCGGCAGCTTTAATTAAGGGTATATGCTATGGAATTATTACTTGAATTTTTTGCAAAAGGTTTAATGGTAATGCTGATGATAGCTATGCCTTGCGTATTGACGGCAGCGGTTATCGGTCTTATTGTAGGTATTTTACAAGCGGTAACACAGGTTCAAGAACAGACAATTGCCGCTGCTCCTAAAATATTTGCGGTATTCTTGGTCATTATTATTCTTGGAACAACATATCTTACAATGTTAACTAACTTGTTTAATGAGGGGGCCAATATTGCATTTGAGGTTATTCCTCATAGTGATGATTTTGTATTACCGTCTGATTATTACAATTATACAAAGCCATTCATTGACGAAATGAAAACGGAAGTAAAAAAAGATATGACACCGATGAGCCATATTCTTAACAATACAGTAAGACCGCAAGGTACCGCTCAAAAAGAGAAATTCAGCTTTAACAGAAGACAAGGACTTGAAGTTCCGACTCCAAATTTAGCTGAAAGAAAAGTAATTAGGGAGAAAAACAGATAATGAATAAACTTTTTCTTGTTTTAGTATTATTTTTTACTTCCGTATCAGCAGGTTTTTGTGCCTTATCAACGAGCGATATAAATAATATTAATTTAAAAGAAAAGAATATGTATTTGTTGGATGTCAACTCTAAAGCGTTAATAATAAGTGTTGACGATGAAAGTATGCTGGAAATTTTTCCTATGACATCATTGTCGGATGACGGGAAATTAGTTTTTATAAAAGCTAATAAATCGGGAGTTTGCGATACCGTCATAAAAACCCAAAAAGATGAATATAAAATCAGATTTGTATCAGGTCAAAAGTTTGATGATAACAATAATATAGATCTTATAAAAATTGATATCCCTGCAAACATGAGTAAAGAAGTGAAGTAACATGCTTGATACGATAATGAGTGAGTTTCCAAAAATTTTTCCAGAGATAGATAAAACTCTTGCCTGCGGAATACCTGTGTTTGCAAGGGTTGCAGGATTAATGAGAACTACACCGTTTTTGCAAAGAACAGAAATTCCTAATATTGCAAAAATCGGATTTGCACTTATTTTTTCAGTACTTTTAACAATTGTACTTAAACCGCAAACCTCTCCGAGTAATGACTTTATCCTTTATACAATTGTTTTAAACTACATGTGTGGAGCAATTATAGGATTCATTATCAACTGTATAATTAAAGCCGTTGAAGCAGGCGGAGATATGATAAATATGCAGCAAGGTGTTTCATCCGCTACAATTATGGATCCTACTACATCATCACAAATTTCTATTATGGGTAGAATTTTCAGCTTACTTGGTCTGATTATTTTTATGGAGATAGGCGGGGTTTATTGGACTTTTAACGCTTTTGTAAGAAGTTTTGAAATATTTCCGTTATATTCCCAAGCGATTCCGCTTGATGAAATAATTAATATGCCATATCTGATAAAAATAACTTCAAATGTATTATATATAGGCTTACAAATAGCTTCTCCCGTACTAATTGCGACTTTGGGACAAGATATTATACTCGGTATCATTTCAAAAACAGCCCCACAAGTAAACGTATTCCAAATGAGCTTCTTATTTAAACCTTGTATGGGGTCTGCAATATTGATTGTTGTAATGCCTACAATATTTGATATTATCTGCGACTATTATCTATCCTTTGCAAATATATTTTAAATTACTACGGATAATCACTTTTGAATTGCCAACCGTCATTCATAACTTTTGCCGTGCAGCAGTTTTCATTTCTCCAAGAAACACTTTTTGAACATTTCTGATTTATATATTCTTTTGAATATTTATAACAATTTGTTTTAATATTATCATTATCAATGACATGAAATATAAATACACATATTTCTAATATTTTTATTATTAACAATTAGTATTTTAGACTTATATAAGTATTAAACAAAATACTTATTTGGGATATACTTACTTCAATTTTTTAAATCTTCAAGCAGAAAATATATCATGCTTTTTGTTTCACCAAAATCAAGATTTAATTCTTTTGTTTTTGGTAATTGGAGCATAACTTTATTGCTCAGATTGAAGAATTTAGGCATAGTTTTATATTTATTTTTCATTACTAATTCAAAGGAAAGGCAATCTTTTTCTTTATCATAGATTTTTGAGTAATTAAGCCCCTCTGTAGTGCAAAAAGGAAATGTCGGTTTTCCTTTTGCATCAACTGTCAGAACGCCAAAAGCTCTGCAAACAAAAGGTCTGTACTTATATATGGAGCAAGTACTTTTTATCAAAAAAGGACATATATAAGATTCTTTATCCGCCGTTCTTAGTAATTCAATATTCTTTTTAACTTCATTTTTTATGCTTATATCAGATTTATTAAAACCTGATTTTAAATATTCAAATTCAAGTCGAGATAAAGGGTAATCTCCTCTTTCACAACAAAGAGAACAACCTCGTTTACAGCATAAATACTCACTTTGATATTCAAAAATCTTCTTTAAATCACTATCAATGCTTTCAAGGAACTTTTCGTAATTTTCAAAATCCATAGATTAAACTTGAGCTTTGTCAGCTTTCTTATCCGCCTTTATAATATGAATATTTCTTGTTTCAGATAATTGTTGTCTTGCGGCTGCTAATTTTTCTTTCGTTTCTTTATTTATACTGCCTGAAGCAATTAATCTGTCAATAAAATTATTATTCAATTTAACCGCTTTAGGTAATGCTCCTAATTCATCTAAAATATCTTTTATTTCAAGAAAATCATAGGCATAAGTTTGTTTTGATTGATAAACCAGAGTTTCACCGTTTGGAGAGTGAATACTTTCTCCGCCTTTTTCAAAATATAATCTGAAAACTGATTTTAAATCCTGCATTTCAGATTGCATTATTTGTACTGCCTGTTGAATTCTTAAATATCTTTCAAATAAATAATCAACATTATCAAGCTGTTGAATTTGCCAAGCATACTTTTTTTCATATAACTTTTTTAATTCGGGATACGCTTGAGCTAAACCCTCTGTATCAGCCATTGCTCTATGACGAGTTGAGAATTCAACATTGAATTTAGTCATCAAACTTTCTAATCCGCAAGACTCCAAATCAGGATAAATTTCTTTAAACATCATCTGAGAATCTATTCTCGGGTTTGTAATCGGTTTTCCTGTTTGTCTGATACTTGCTTCATTAATAAAAGAATAATCAAATATCGCATTATGAGCTACAATCGGGTAATCACCTATAAAGTCTAAAATCATAGGCATTACTTCTGCTTCTGTCGGAGCATCTTTTACATCTTCTTCCGTAATCCCGTGAACAGCAATACTTGATTTTCTTATGTGTTGTTCGGGATTAATTAACGTTTCAAATCTATCTTTCATTTTGCCGTTTTCTAAACGAATAGCGGCAAATTCTACCATTCTTTCTTTTGTATAATCTAACCCTGTTGTTTCAACGTCTAAAACTATTTCAATACACTTTTTTCTCGGCACGAATATCTCTCCCTCTGAATACATCATATCATAAAGATTATGTTCGGGCAAAACGGTTACTTTTATCAAGAATTAAAATAAATCAGAATAGATAATCAAATTCCAAATGACCGATTTTAACGGTATCACCCTCTTGAACACCTGCTGCTTTTAATGCGTCAAATACACCCATTGATTTAAGGATATTTTGGAAACGATATAATTGTTCAGTGTTTCTACCGTCAGTAACATTTGCTAATCTAAAAATCTTACCGCCCTCAACAACAAACATGTGTTTATCAACTTTATAAACACTGTATGCACTGTCATCGTTATCGGTTGCACCGTCATCTTCTTCTACTTCAATCTCGATAACAGGTTTTGGAATTTCATCAACTTTTTGAGCAACAAAATACATAAATTCATCAAGATTTTTTCTTGTTACGGCAGAAATCAAAAATACATCATCCGCAATTTTCTTGAACTCTTCATAATATTTTTGTTGTAATTCTTCATCTACCGAATCAATTTTATTTAGTGCAATAACCTGATACACTTTTGCTAGTTGTTCAGAGTGTTTTTTTAATTCTTCATTTATTAATTTGTAATTTTTAATAGGGTCTTCTTGCGTTAAATCTACAAGGTGAATTAAAAAACGACATCTTTCAACGTGACGTAAAAATTCGTGTCCAAGCCCTATGCCTTCTGATGCACCCTCAATTAACCCCGGAATATCTGCAACTACATAACCGTCGCCGTTAGGCTTTCTGACAACTCCAAGGTTTGGAACAATTGTTGTAAAAGGATAGTCCGCAATTTTAGGTTTAGCAGAACTTATTGCACTAATAAGCGTTGATTTGCCTGCATTTGGCATACCTAATAAACCTACATCCGCAATTAACTTAAGTTCAAGTTCAAGCGTTCTTTCAATTCCGTTTTCACCGGGTTCACAGAATTGAGGAGCTTTTTTTTGTGCGGTTGCAAAGCAAGCATTACCTCTTCCGCCACGTCCGCCTTTTGCAACAAGAATAGTTTTGTCTTTTTCATTCAAATCGGCAATAACTTTGCCTGTTTCAACATCTCTTACAATTGTTCCGACAGGAACTTTAATATGTAAATCTTTACCGCATTTCCCGTGTTGAGTTTTAATGTAACCGTTCTCGCCGTTTTCAGCTTTAAATACTGATTGAAATTGAAAATCCATTAATGTTGACATATCTTCAGAAGCAACAAGATAAATATCGCCGCCCTTTCCGCCGTTTCCGCCCGCGGGACCGCCTTTATCTACATATTTTTCTCTTCTCCAAGCAACTGCTCCATTTCCGCCTTTGCCTGATAAGATTTTTATTCTTGATTTATCTAAAAATGCTGCCATAGTATTTGTTCCTGTCTTGATTATAAAACAAACATGGCTTTTCCGAATAAATCAACACTTTTATGTTACAAAATCTCAAAACGATTTTTAGAAAATTTTAAAATGCCCTCATCTCGCATTTTACAAAGTTCTCTTGACATTGCACTTCTATCTACACATAAAAACTTTGCCATTTCTTCTCTTGAATAAGGAATAGTAAATACTTTTTGTCCGTTATTATATGTTTCCAATAATGATAAAATTTTCTCTCTTGTTGTTTTTTGCCCTAAAATATCAATTTTGTCAGTTAGAATAGTATTTCTTTTGGAAATCATTTTCATAATATTCTTTATTAACTGCAAATGATATTTACATAGTTTTTCACAAGGCGTAACAACTTTCTCAAACGGTAAAAAGAGAACTTCGCATTCATTTTTTACTATGACATCAACAGGGCTGATATTCTTTCCGCAACAGACAATATTATGCCCAAAAATGTCATTCATTTTTAATTTTTCAATAACATTGCGCTTCCCAAGAATATCAGTTTTTTGCATTACGGCATTACCGCTTAAAATAATACCCAAATAATCTATTTTACCGCCTGTTTTTAAAATAATCGCCCCGTCTTTAAAATGTTTTGTTTTAATTCCCGTACATTTTAAAAGTTCTAAAACTTGATTATCTTCAATTTTTTCAAACAAATCTATTTGGAGCATTATACTCTTTTTCTTTTTTTCTTATTTTTTTCTAAATCTTTAATGTTTAATCTCTTTTGAGCGTTATCAACAGAAATTTTTGCCAACGGTTTATGTGTTCTTTTATCATAAAAAACAAGCCAATGTTGACGTTTTGGATTATCTACGGAGAAAGATAAAATGCCTGAAACATTAGTTCCTTTTTTAATTGTTTGCATTGCCAATGAATTTCTGTAATCCGTAAATATAGACGGCGTATAGCTTTGTCTTAAATCACTGACAAGAGCTATATCAAATGAAGAGAAATCGGTTTTTGAGTTATTTTTGATAATTAAATCCAACGAAATTGTATTCAAATGACCAAAAGGGTCTTTTTCTAAGAAAACATCCGTAATATCAACATCCAGCCCGTCATAGAATAACTCATCCTGTCTTACGGCTTCGTGAGTCATTACCGGAATTGCTTCGGTACTTTTTATTCTTACTTTTATTTCATCCCCGGGAGCAATAAGGACATCTTTTCCTTTTCTGAACAATGCCAATCCTAAAGCTATAACTCCGCCGATAGCGGCTCCACCCATTAACGTATAACCTTGACTTGCAATAGCACCTTCTAATCCTGCCAATTCAAGAGCTGCAACTGCACCATATACCCCTCCGACGGCGGTATATGCAACATCTTCACCGATTTTTTGAGCAGTACCTTTTGCAGGGTGAAGTTTAGAAGACATTTCCCCCTCAATCGGAATTTCTCTTCCGTCAGGAGTAATAAGATAATCAAACCCGAGTTCAATATAACCGTCCCGACCTAATCTTTTCGGATCCACAATGTTTTTAATTTTACCGTGAGCAATTGTACCTTTCGGCAACAAAACACCGCTTCCTGCCAAAACATCCTCGGAAACTTCCGAAAAAAATTCATCGCCCTCAATAGAAG
>CAYYPD010000072.1:0-8180 GCA_964473445.1 uncultured Muribaculaceae bacterium | reverse complement strand
TTTAAAATTTCTAAAATTCTTAATCCGGTATCAAATTGTTTTTCAGCTCTAACCATTGTAATACCTGCCTTGTATCATCTTAATTTTATTAATAAGTTTTTCTTTAAAGAAATCAGGTGAAACAATCTTAAAATCACTTCCTAAAAGGAATAATCTTTGTATAAAGAAAAATTCATTTCCTACATTTGCCTTAATCTTCAAATAATCTTGCTTTTGTTCAAGAATTGTTTCATTATCTTTCAGTTCAAAATCAACTGTTGCAGCCCCTGACACTTCAAATACAACTTCATAAAATTTCTTTATATTATATGTGTTAAATAAATCAACACTGTTAATTTTCAAAATTCTTTCAACATTCAGAACACTATTGCTTTCATATTTAAAGTTGTAGCAATTCAAATAAATTTTTCCGTGTTCGTATATAATTTTTTGCGGAATAATATAGATATCTTCAATGTTATTGCTTACAGAGTTATATTTTATCTGTATTTTTTTCCCGTTTAACTTGCTGCTCATAAATTCAGCTAAGATTTTTTTATCCACACTGTATAACGGCTCTGAATTTTCTATTAAAAGTTGTTGTTCTTCATTACAAGTGAGAGAAAATATTTTTTTGTATAAAGTATTTAACTGAAAAACCTCATCCAGCGTCAATTTTTCGGAAATTATTTCACGCAATCTGATGAAAGCGTTTAATTCTTCCTCTGATATATTTAGAACAAACGGATGTGATACAAGCTCATAAGCATAACCGTTTTTCTTGCAAGGTCTTGAAATTTTACAGCCTGCATTTTTTAAGGTATTCATTGTTAATCTTATGGTATCTTTAGAAAGTGATTTACAGGTATATTTGTTTTTTTCAAAAATAGAAATCAACTCTTCCATTGTTCTGCTTTTTTCTATCAATAATCTTAGAAGAAATAATGTTCTATAACCTGTAAGACTAATCCATAAGTTCTTATTTTTACTTAAAAATTCGTATTGTTCCATAATTAAATTTTAAACAAAAAAACCGCATTTTGTATAATATTTTAACAATATTTATTACATAATATAAAGTCATGCTCAAGTCTGCTATTATTAAAGAGTCAAAGGAGAAAACCATGGTTAAAGAGTGGAATGAATATTTTTTAGAAATTGCAAAAACGTGTGCTTCTCGTTCTAACTGCATAAGGGCTAATGTTGGAGCTGTAATTGTAGGCGGGGACAAGAAAATAAAAGCAACAGGTTATAACGGAACTCCGTCAAAAGTAGTTTCCTGTTATGAAATCGGTAAATGTTATCGAATAGAAAATAATATTCCCTCGGGAACAAGGTATGAAACCTGCAGAAGTATTCATGCAGAACAAAATGCTATAATCCAAGCAGGGCAAGACAGATGTCAAAATGCAACAATGTACATCTATGGTCATAACTTTATTTGTATATTGTGTAAAAGGTTTATTGTTCAATCAGGAATTAAAGATGTATATTTAAGAAAAGATGACAACTCTCCAATTGAACACGTTTTGGTTGAAGATATAAAGAAAGAACTTTCAAACGCAGTTTTAGTTTAGAAAGATGGCAAAATTAATAGAATATAAAGTTTATAGCGGTATAAAGAACATGCAAATTGATTCTGAAATATTGGAAGAGTCAATAAGTAATGAAGTAACAGAGCCGATTGTAAGATTTTACGCTTGGAATCCTGCCTGTGTTTCTTTAGGGCGTAATCAAAAAGAAGAACACGTTAATACAGAATACTGTAAAGCTCATAATATTGATACTGTGAGAAGGGTAACAGGCGGACGAGGACTGTTGCATGATGATGAAGTTACATATTCTTTTGTTTGTCCTTGTGATTATTTAATTGGCGGAGAAAGTATCATTAAATCTTATAAAGAGATATCTTCCGCAATAATACTCGGGTTTAAAAAACTTGGAATTGAACTTGATTTTGGCGGAAAGAAAAAAATTAACAATTCTTTCGATTATTGCATGGCACTTTCAACCGGTGCAGATTTATGTTATGAGGATAAAAAACTTATAGGCTCGGCTCAATTTAGAAAGCAAAACTACCTTTTACAGCATGGCTCTGTTTTGTTTAGCTATAAAAAAGATGTCGTAGATACGATTTTTAATGAAACTACGCCTGAAAATACAATCACATGCATAAAAGAAATCAACCCTGATTTAACAAGATTAGATATTGTTAATGCAATGACTGCGGGGTTTAAAGAATATTTTAACCTTTCTTATTAGAAAATCTTGCAGCATAGAAAATTTTACTTTTTGAAAGGCATTTGTGTATTCTTTCTTCGTCTTCTTTTGTCGCAGCAGTTAAGAAATATCTTTTCTCGTAATCTCTTGTGTTTGAGTAGAAATCAGCTTCGGTTGCAATAACTCTGTTTGAGCCTTTGGGGAGTAAATCAGAATATTTTCGGTCTAAAAACTTAGTAAAATTAGTTGAAGCATTGTAAGCAGCTCCATTTACTTTATCTTCAAAAACAAAATTGTCTTTATCTAAAGAATACGATTGGAGTACAGGATTGTACTCAAACGCAGTTCTGACTAAGTCCATAACGGGAGCCTTAGGTTTCCCGTCGTTAAGTGTAAAAACCATTATTGATTTGAATGATACCGGAGATATCTTCATTACTTCTTCCTCTTTTTCCATGCTTTTGTACTTTTTTTAAAACTTCTCAAAAAAAAACTTGCTAGGTCTAATATAAAAAGGTCTTAAATAATTCAATAATTTCTTGTTTTTACAATTTTTTTGTGAAATATTTCTTCATAAAAAATAATTTTCTGTCAATAAAATTGATTGATAATTTTTAAGATGAAAGAATAAAAGGTAATTGTTTTGATAAAAATCTCACCGTTGATGACAAATAACATACATTTTAAACGTCAATTGTTGAATACAAATTTTGTATCAATTGCCGCTGCCTCTTCATTTGTTGAAAAAGGGAACAGAGCTTTAAATGAAAACAGGTTCTCGGATGCGTTAAATAATTATAAACAGGCACTGGAAAACAACCCTGATGATATTAATATATATAAAAAAATTGGTAAGGCATATCAAAATTTAAAAGATTACCCGTCTGCAGAAGAGCATTATAAAACTTATTTGGCTCAAAAACCTGAAGATGATGAAATATGGATTGGTTTAGGTGAGGTTCAACGTCAAAGCGGCAGATATAATAATGCATTAAAAAGTTTTGAACGTGCAAAAGAAATAAACCCTAAAAATGACTTGGCAAACAGAAGTTTACTTGAAACAAAAAATAATATATTAAGTATTTATTCCCCTCAAAGAGCTTTAGAAGAAAAACAACAAAAAGCAAACGAAAATCTTAGGGCTGCACTTGGCATGACTGTCAACTATTTATCTCCCCAATTTATGAAAGATTTGGCGGATGTACGGGTTCTGTTTGGTGAAACTGCATCAATGGGCGGAACGGTAAATATTGCTCAATATGAAAACAGTAAAAAGACAATAACTGTTTCAGATTCTTATATCTATGCTGCTCCGCAGGTAATTGCAGCATATATAACACATGAAAGTATTCATGCTAAAGATAAAGACGGATATACATCTGTTTATGAAGAACAAGATGCTTATGAAGTTGCAACTGATTTTTGGATTAAGCACTCTGACGGAGTAGAGGATCCTGAAATGGATTATGCGGCAAGTTTATATAAGCGTTCCCCCGAAATTTTGAGAAACAGGGTTGAAGAAATATATATGCTTAGAGATCCTGAAATTGCAGCAACATCACCTAATCATCCGCCTGATAAAAAGGTTTCATCAAAGAACAAAAAGAAAGTTGCAAGCCAGCCGATAAAACCTAACAGAAAATATCAAATTATTGCATAGATTGTTTGAAATTATTCTTTAGGCTCTTCTTTTTCATCTGTTTTTATATCAACTACGCCGTTTGATATTTCTCTGATTAGTTGCGTTGCATTTGCAACATAACTGTTATATCTGGAATCAGAAATTTGACCTGATGAAATGAGTTCTTGAGATTTTTCAAAATAGCTTTTTAAACTTTTTGCTCTTAAATTTTTGTTTTCGAAATACCATTGCAGAAACGGTTTGCTTGATTTTTGAGTGTTGCATGACGTGTGCATTGCCATATAGTTAGACAAGTCATCATGGTTTAACTCTATCCCTCTTGCAAGTATATGGTCTGTATTGGGCACTGAATAGCAGAGCATTCTCATCGCAATATCGTGTGAATTCCAATCCTCACCTTTTTTGTTCTTGCCTGAATACTTAACTATCCATGCCGAGTTCATATCAAAAGATGTCGGAAAACTTTTAACTATTTGTTGAAGTTTGTCATATTTATGTTTATTTTTAATATTTATCTTACTTATTCGGTCTATTAAAATTTTCCTTCGAAAAGGAGCTTCGCTGTTCTTTTTGTATATGATTTTTTGAAGCCCGTTAATTTTTCTAAGTAAAACTTTCTTTTCGTCTTTCGGCAGCCTTCTTGCAAGATAAGTCATTTGTTTTACTTTATCTATCTGAACTTTTTGTAAGACAGGCAGTTTCGTATCTCTTAAAGATTCAAGTAATTTTCTTACGTCTTTTTCACCTGTAGCCTTTGAAATTTCACTTATTTCTTCAAAAACACTCAGTTCAACAGGGTGCATATAATCTTTGTAATCGCCAAGAATATCTAAATATTCATCAGAATCAGCATTGTCAATTTTGTCTTGAAATTCTAAAAATTTCTCTTTCGGGAGCATTTTTCTACCGCAGGCCGGACAAGGTACATTGTCAAAAGCATTAATCTTAAAGTTAGACGGAACATCGACCAGCTCCTTGCTTGCACTTGTGTATATTCTTTCGTCAGTTGACGGCATTACATAATAAGTTGTGTTTGGAAGTTGAGTAACCTGCTGTCTTTCGGCAGACTGAGCTGCACTTTCGTTTTTTTCTTGACCAAAAGTTTTTAAACGTCTTACTACTCCGTTATATGTGCAGAAATTTGCGAGTGATATTCTCATACTTACCAATTTCCCTATAATATTTATAAAAACACATATAGATTATTTTTTGCCAATAAAAATTAACTTTTGTAAAGTTGAATTTTTGAAAGTTGATTTTTTACATTTTGCACAAAAATAAAACAATTTTTTTAATTTTTGTGTTGTTTTTAGAAAAATTGCACTAATTTTTTGCAAAAATGTAAAATTTTTTGATGACAATCTTCTTAAATAAGAGAATTAAAACGCAAAGAAATTTGTGTTTAAACTTTAAATTGATATTATTGCAAGTGACATGTATTTGAATTGAAGGTAAGTAAATTGCAAGTAAGTAACAACATTCAAAGACGAGATTTAAACAGAATAAATACACTAAATACGCCGATAAACAGAAATGCAAAGAGAGAAAACTTAAATAAAAACTTTAAAGGCGGGGTATCTGATACTGCTTTTAATTTGTTAGATAAGGGATTTAAAGTTCTTGATAAAAATGCAATGATACAAGTATCTTTTGTTGATACCGTATCAACAAACATTCCGAGAACATTGGTTGACTTAAAAACAGGCTTGGCGGCTGCTCTTGAAACATGCAGACGTGAATTTTCAGGATTGTTTGTTAACTGCTTAATGCCCGGTCTTGTAGTAAAAGGGATTGCGGAAATTCTTCCTAAGTCAAAAGAACTTAAAGGCACAGGTGTTGTTAATTCTTGGGCAAACGGTGATTCTATAAACAAACTTCAAGACGTGTTTGCTCAAGCACAAGAATCAGGTGCAACAGATACTACAAGAGAATACGTTTCAAAAGCAATCGGTTCATTATCAGGGTTAGACGGAAAAACTTGGAAAAACTTTGCTGATAATGCTTCAAATCCGATTTATCAGGATGCAATTACAAATATTACCGATGCAATCTCTGCTAAAGGTAAAGACAGAAAAAATCTTTTAAAACAAGCACAATCAAAACTTGTCAACTTGACTAAGACTGAAAGTGTATTAAAATTTAACGGTACTCCTCAATCAAACTTAGAGGAAACTCTTCGTGATATTACCGATTTAGGATCTAAATTTAATACCGTTAAACACACAACAATATCCTCTCTTGGCGAAGCTGCAAACACAATGCCGAAAGAAGAAGTTAATGCAAAGGTTGCTGACTCAATAAACAAATACGGCAACTCATTAAAGAAGTTTGTTAATAAGAAAAGTTTAATCGGACTTGGAATTGTTATCGGCATAGCTGTAAGTATTCAAACAATAAACAGAGCCATAACAAGAAAACAATTTAATGCGGAGGGTGCTCCGATATACAAAGATTTTGGGAAAAAAGATACTACCCAAAAAATGGACGAAAAGCAGAAAAAAACTTTCGGGGTTAAAAAAGCATTGGCTGCAGCAAGCATGTATGGTGTTGCAGCATTATCAATGATGAAAAAGCCGTCATTAGGCATGTTCCAATTTTCAGGCATTTTCCCGACATTAGACCAATGCCGTTGGATTGCTTCATCAACTTTTGCAAGCAGAATGTTGGCAGCAGAAGATGAAAATGAGTTAAGAGAAACAACCGTAAGAGATTTAGCTTCATTTGCAGGCTTATATTTTCTTGGAGACTACGTCAAAAAAGGTGTTGCGTCAGGGATTGAAGCGTTATCTAAGACAAAACAAGGTGCAAAACTTGTCGGGGAGAATGTTGTACTTTTAAACCGTAAAAAGGAAATTGCAAAACCTGTTATTGAACAAAGTGCAAGTATTGGTAAGAAAATATTAACACAAGCGGGTTACAGAGCAAAACAATTTGGAAACTGGATTAAAAATACAGATTTAAAAACAGCAGGTGAAGTAGCTAATATTAAAACTCGTAATTTAAGAAATATATGCAGAGTTGCAGATATTGCGTTCTCAATAATTGCACTTGGTGTTGTGCTTCCAAAATACAACCGTGCAGTAACAGAAAAGAAAGTTGCAAAAGCGAAACAACTTGAAGAAATGCAAAAACAATCAGCTATGAATTACAATAAAAATATTCCTGAAATCTTCAAAGGTTTACAAAATTAATTAGCAAAAAATCTCCTTTTCATGTTTTATAACAATGATGAGTTGTTAAAAACTCAAAAATAGGATATAATATTTAAGCTAAGAGAAGTAAAAGGAGAGATATTCATGGTTGATAACAGATCAGCCGGTATTCTCGGAATCGGCGGAGGCATAAACTTCAAGAGCGGAGATATTTCAGGTACCGCAGCAAAAACCGCAGATGACAGAGCAAGCCAAGGCAGTGAATATTTCATGCAAGAAGGTGAAGATCAAGAAAATTCTCAAAACCAACCTTTTGAAGACAGAAGCATGCAGCTTAGAGCGTCTTTGAATTCTCTTGCACTGTTGAATGTCGTTTCTGTTCTGCAAAATAAGCGAAAAAAACTTCTTGAAGATGATGATTTAAAAGAAGAATTAATCAAAAAAGAAATTATTGAAACAAGTATTGAGAAAGTGCAAAAAGAAAAACAACATAAAGACAGAAAGAGAAGGTAAATAATCTTCTCTTTTTTGAATTATATAAAGGATAACTGATGAAAAAATATACTCTAAACAGGTTGATATTATTTCTATTATTAAGCTTTGGGCATGTGAATTTTGTTTTGGCCGAACATTTTGCTGATATTCCATACGGTTTTTGGGCATATAAAGAGATAGAAGGGACAGTAAAAAATCATTATATGACAGGTTATTCCGACGGTAAATTCTTGCCTGATAAACTTGTTACAAGAGCGGAATACGCAACCATGATTGTAAAAGTTCTCGGCAAAGAAGATATGCCGATTGATGAAGCATATTCTTTTGATGATATTAACAGTTCTCATTGGGCTTGGAAATATGTGATAAGAGCCTTAAATCTTAATATATTGTACCCTGTTGAAGATTATTACTTTTGTCCTGATGACCATATAACAAAAACTGACGTTATAACATTTCTTGTAAATATATTAAAATCAGAGGATATTACAAAAAAAGATGCTCTTTTTGCACTTCAAAATGCATATGATGATTTTGATGATATTCCTGATTGGTTTAAAGTGACGGCAGGTAAAGCGGAAATGTTAGGGGTTATACCTAAAGAACCGCCTTATGAAAGACAGCTTAATGTTAATCAATACGTTACAAGGGCGGATATGGCAGTGTTTTTGTATAAGTTGAAAGAAAAAATT
>CAYYPD010000071.1:0-8498 GCA_964473445.1 uncultured Muribaculaceae bacterium | reverse complement strand
ATGCAAAAGAAAACGATTTACCCGTAGTTGTTTTTGGTGATTAATCTTTTTTATTTCTAACCTTCTCCCCAAGTAGAAGGAACAGAACAAAAGCAATGTCAGTTAGTCATACTCTACCCGACACATAAAGCTCTTGCAACCATGAAGCAAGTTCAAGGTGACATGTATTATGGAATAATAGTGAACTGCCAAGCCACATGTTAAAACTCAAATTATATTTAACACTTCACTGATTTCTATTTTAAATATAAACAAAACATTAAAATTTTATTAAAGTAGTTTTTTTTTATATTTTTTTATAATAAAATATTCTTGATTAGTGCCGTAACATTATGGAGGTAAAGTATGGAAACTTATGGTATTGAAAAATGGGGTATAATCAACCCGAAAGCCGTATATCGTAACTTAACACCTGCTCAACTTACAGAAGCAGCTTTAAGACGCGGTGAAGGTTCTTTAAGCAACACCGGTGCTTTAGTAGTTACAACAGGTAAATACACCGGTCGTTCTCCTAAAGATAAATTTATTGTTGATACTGACGGTGTTCACAACGAAATTGCTTGGGGAAAAGTTAACAGACCTGTTTCTAGAGAAAAATTTAATGCAATTAAAGGCAAAATTGCCGCTTACTTAGAAAACAGAGAAGTATTTATCTTTGATGGTTTTGCAGGTGCGGACAAGACTTATACTCAAAAATTCCGTGTAATCAACGAATTAGCAAGCCAAAACTTGTTCATTCATGAATTGTTAATCCGTCCTACAGCTGAAGAATTAGCTTCTTACGGTGAACCTGATTACACTATTTTATGTGCTCCCGGATTCAAATGTGATCCTGAAGTTGACGGCGTAAATTCAGAAGCTTGTATTGCTATTGACTATGAAGCTCATACAATTATTATTTGCGGTTCTCAATATTCAGGCGAAATTAAAAAATCTGTATTCGCTACTATGAACTACATTATGACAAAGAAAAATGTTCTTCCTATGCACTGCAGTGCTAACATGGATCCTGAAACAGGTGAGACTGCCGTATTTTTCGGTTTATCAGGAACAGGTAAAACAACTTTATCAGCTGATCCTTCTCGTAAGTTAATCGGTGATGATGAACACGGATGGTCACCTGATGGCGTATTCAACTTTGAAGGCGGTTGTTACGCTAAATGTATCAACTTATCTGCTGAAAATGAACCTGATATCTACAATGCTATTAAATTTGGTTCATTAGTTGAAAACGTTATTATGAACCCTGAAACAAGAGAATTCGATTTCAACGACGGTTCTTTAACAGAAAATACTCGTGTCGGTTATCCTATTAACTACATCAACAATGCTCAAATTCCTTCAAAAGGCGGAATTCCGAAAGTTGTTATCTTCTTAACAGCTGATGCATTCGGTGTTTTACCTCCTATCTCAAGATTGGATAAAAACGCTGCTATGTACCACTTTGTAACAGGTTTCACTTCTAAATTGGCAGGTACTGAAAGAGGTATTACAGAACCTCAACCTACATTCTCTACATTGTTTGGTGAACCGTTCATGCCTATGGATGCTTCGGTTTATGCAAAAATGTTAGGTGAAAAACTTGATAAATACGGTACAAAAGTATACTTGGTAAACACAGGCTGGGCAGGCGGTAGTGCTGCTTCTGGTGCTAAACGTATGAAGTTAGCTTATACTCGTGCTATGGTTACCGCTGCATTAACAGGTGCATTTGATAATGTTGAATTTAAACACCACGATATCTTCAACGTCGATTATCCGACATCTTGTCCGAATGTTCCTGCTGAAAAATTGGATGCAAGAGGTATGTGGGAAGATAAAGCAGCTTATGATGCTCAAGCTAATAAACTTGCTCAAATGTTTGCTGATAACTTTGCAAGCAAATATCCGAATATGCCGTCTGAAATTGTTAATGCAGGTCCAAAACCGCTTAACTGTGTAAGATAATCAAAAAGACATAAAGAAAAGAGGTCGAAAGACCTCTTTTTTCTTTGTAAAATAGTTTTAAAATTATTTTATTCCAAACCTTGAATAGAAAAAATCTATCAGTGTGTGTTTTTCTTCATTTACTTTAACTTGTTGTATAGCAAGATTTTTTCCGTAGATAAAATCATTGAAACTTATTTGATAGTTGTCTTGCATTGCTAAATCAACCCATAAATTATCTTGAATTCGTCCTTTTTCATACTCGGGCAGATTCTCTTTGTAGTATGGAATTGAATCAATGCATATATTTACAAAGTTTTTTCGTCCGTTGTATTTTAAGTAGTTTCGTCTTGCAAAGAAACGTCCAAAGTAGTTTTCCAGCCCGTCGTGTATTGTATCTGCCAGAGCTTCGGCGGTAAATTCATTTACATATAATCCGCTATCTTTATAAAATAGTTCGTGTTCCCCTCTTGCGTACTTATTATGATCTTTAAATATAATAACGGGAGTGTTGCATGACATTGATTCTTGAATTGTTCTGTTCTTTCCCTCTATTAACGAGGTTAAAACTGTAAATTTCGCACTTGAGTAGTACTTACTCATTGCCGAATAATCGACATTGTCGATAATAGTCATGTAGTTTTCAAGTTTGCCGTATTTTGTTTCAATCTCATTTAAGATGTTTTTTGCTTCTTGGCTTTGATTATCGGAAGAACTCCCTTTTATCATTGTAACTTTTAGTTTTCGGTTATATTTCTTCTCAAAAATATGAAGTGCTTCTACTAAAATCGGCAAGTTTTTAACTCTTGAAATTCTTGAAATATATAATAAATCAATATTTCTAAGCGTATTAAAAGCAGGTGCCATAAAATATTCGTTTGTAAAATCCGCATCTTGAAGAGGAATTAAAATTTTACTCTTTTTTTCGGGGTGTTCTTTAAAATACCAATCTTCTCTTTTCTGATTTTTATAGCATGTTAAATAAACATCAGCTTTTTCGCTCCAGGGATATGATGACCACATTGTATATGCCATTGAGTGAAATATTTTATTGATGTTGGGAAAAAGTTTATAAATATAGTCAACTCCTTGACTCATAAATATTCCTTTTGTCGTAATTTTTTCGTATTTTAGCGGCGGTAAAATTACAAAAAAGTCTGTTCTTTTTCTGAAATATTCTTCATCTTCAAAAAATTCACCTGAATAAGCGTCTATATCTTTGTAAATTTCTTTTATAGGTTTATTGATATTTGGATTTTCAAAATATTCAACAGGGTATTTGCCTTTGGGCATAGTTTTTCTCCGTTTTTCTTATTGTAATGTATTTTATAATAAAAATCTACTTACTAATTAAAAAACACATTAATTGATTTTTTGCCTGTTGAAAATTCCGGCTCTGTAGTTTCGCTGCATTTTTAACCGTCGATATGATAGTTAAATTTTGATGATATGCCCCGAATCAGATAAAAAATATTCACAATATTACCCAATGTAATTTCTCAATTTCATTTATTGAAACCAATGGTACTTATATTACAAAAATTTAATTTTTATAGAAAGGTCAGCGTTTATATGTTATAAAGTTGTTGAGGGATAGATAGTGAAATTACGGAATACAAAAGTTTTAGCATTTTTAATTGTTGTTTGTTTATTTTTGCAAACAGAGTTTTGTTTCGCTGAAGTTATCAGGCTCGGACCTGTTGAAAAAAATACTCTTCAACTAAACAATAACAAGGAACCCGATAACAAAAATCTTGTGATAAAAGACAGAGATGTTGTTGAGGATTTGATTAAAATGCAAAAGGAAGAGGAAGTTAAAGATATTGAGCTTTTATGGAGAGCTACAATAGATAACAATGCCCTTATAAAATTTACGATGAATAAGTTAAATACACCCGAATCTCAAAGAAGATTACACTCTTCTGTAATGGCAAAGGGCTTATCATCATTAATATATGGAGCAAGTTTTATTCCTATGTTTACGGGCAGCAATGCAATGATTCAATCTGCTTCCTTTTCTGCAGGTCGACTTGCTAATAATTTTTTAAATAAAGATGCTTCAGCGGGTCAGCAAGCTCCGATTACTGATACCGAACTTATTCAACTTGCAGGTACAATCGAAGATTTACAGGAAAAAATTATTTCTTCATACTACCGGTACAAAGGAGCATTAAATAAATTAAAAGATACACGTTCAAGAATAATTCTCTACAACAAAAATTATTCAAATGCACTTCAAAGAGGTTCATTGACCGAACTTGCCGTATCCTCTGCGTTATATGAAGATATGCAACTTCAAGAATACAGACAGGAGCAGGAAGCTAAAAAGTATTATATGTCGCTTGAAAGATTAGCGGGGAAAAAGGCGGTTGACAGTCTGATACTTTCTCAATATGCACTAAAAAATCAGTTGATTAATACGGAAAAAATTAAAAAACAATGAAAAAATTTTTATTAATATTATCTATATTTATGTTGACATTTCAAAGCGTAAAATCAGATTCTTTGGAAGAACTTAATATCCCTAAAAATCCTGCTTACAGGCTAGGCTTAATTTATTCTATAGAAAATGAATATAAAATTACGGATATTTCCTCAAGAAAAACTGAAAAAACAGCTTCTTACGAAAAAGCATATATAAAAAACTCCACCTATGCAGACAGTTCTCTAAAAGATTTGTCTGACGAAATTTCGAAATTGCTGACAATAGAAAAAGAAGAAATGCTTGAACACATACAAATTTTGTGGGCAGGTGCTGCACTTAGAAGTGAAACAATAAAATTTGCATTGTATAAACTTTCAAACCCTGATGCTGATAAACCTGATGAATCAATCATAAAAAAAATTATAAGACCTTTATCAACAGCTTCTTCAATTGCAGGAGCAGGTCTTGGGGATCCGTTTTCCGCTACTGCCGCACTTGTCAGCGGACACCTTTTGAATTCACTTTCCTTTAACGATAAAGATTTAAACTACAAATACACAAAAGTAACCGACGCCGATATGATTGTTTTGATTACAAAAGTTGATAATCTTCAAAAGAAAGTAATTGATGCATATTTTGATTATATGACGACTTTTAATCTTTTGATTATGACGGAAAAAAATTCGAAACAGCGTGAAGAACGTTATAATTCGGGAATTTATCAAACTCAAGACCAATTGTTGGTTGCAGATGCATACTACCGTTCTGCAATTGATAATAAAGCAAAACTGGAGCTTGAATTTTTAGAGGCAAGGGCGGCATTGGAACAGCTTGTCGGAATGGAAGCTCTTGTTGAATTTGAAAAACTTATAAAAAGTCAAAATTCTTAACCCTTAAATAATTAATCTTAAAGAATATATCCTGTTAACCGTATAAAAAATTTTGCAAATTTCTTAAACTCAAAATACAAAATTATTTCACTACGGTTTTTACAAGGCTTTCATTATGAGATTTATTATTCTTATATTTTTGTTGTTTTTTTCTTGCTCTTCTTATGCAGATGTTATTACGGGAGAGGTTACAAAAGAAAATCAGCGAAACGAAAATATAATTTATGACAATGCAACTAACTTACCCATTGAAGGGGTTGTAATAAAAGTGCCTGCAAAAAAGATAATTACAAAGACTGATAAGAACGGGGCATTTCAACTTAAAACCCAAATTGATTTTCCAACTATAATGTTGCTTGAAAAAAACGGTTACAAACCGTATTCTATGACATTGGCAGAAAATTTTAAAAATCCTATTCAAATCGGAATTGAAAAAATAACGCCGAATGAAATTGTAGTTGATACGAATATGATTCACCTCGGGGATGATTCATACTCTGAAAGAAGTGCAAATGCCTCAGAATTCAGCTTGCTCTCAATGGGGTCATTTTATTCAAACGATTTTAATGTTCATACATATAAGCCTGATGAAGATTTATACTTGGTCATCGGTTCAATCATAGGAATAGATACTCTCCACTCTCAACGACTCGGGCAATCAAGGGTTATTAGTTCTTATGCAAGTCCGCCGGAAGTATTTATTAACGGAAATAAAATAGCAGACATAAAAATTAACGGGGATAATCAGAAAATAAAAATTCCCAAAGGATTGGTTCGTTTCAATCAATTTAATAATTTAACAATAAAAGCAGGAAGAAATCTTCAAAAAATTACTTCAATCGACTTTGATGACATTGAATTTACTAACATTTTGTTTGAAATAAAGTAATTATTTTAAAATTAAGAAAGATTTTAGCTTTCTTGCCGAATGATTTTTTTCTGAAATTACATGCAATTCTTGAGAATCAAATGAGGTGGAGCCTCCACCGTCAAAAGCCATAGCTTTTTCCATTCCCCACTCTTTTGCAAGATTTGCTAATTCTTCCAATGTCATAGGAGCTTCGGTTGTAACAATAAAAAGATATATATTGTTTTTTCTTATACCAATTCCGGTTCTTGCAAAGTGATGTAATGCGGAAGCAGATTCACTTATGATTTTACCGTTTTTATCTTTTAAAACAAAAAATTCTTCTTCTAACCTTAAATTTGGAACAAGCATAGGTCCTGCCTGCAAAGAGTGTTTTATGGTATAACCCTCTTTAACGGGGTCATTATGCGGTGCTATATCATAAGTTAATTTACCGTATGAATCTTCTAAAATTCTAAATTCGGAACGATTTAAAATTTTATCCATGAAAGGCTTTAATGCTACATTGTTCATTAAACTTTCATTATTTTCAGGACTTAAAACAACTTGACCGTTTATAGTTACATAAGATACTGTTTTCTTATTTTTAGGGTCAAAGAAGCCTGCATTAACAACCAGCCTTGCTCCTGTCGATTTATAAACATCATTATTTGTTTCCAGCTCTTTTACAAAATACGGTTGTAATTTATTTTTTGCTTTAGCCGTATTAATTTCAACTACATAAACACCGGCAGGATCCTGCACAATTTTATATGGGCTTAAAACTTTTGCACTTGCAGTATTGAACGAAAATAATACTGCTGACATTAGTACCAAAAATATTTTAATAGTGTTATTTATCATTATAAATCCTTTATTCGTTTTAGTAATACAATTAATGCAGAAGCCAAAACAGGTGCAATCATTGATGTTACCCACGGTGAAAGAACCGCTTTTTCTGCAAGTAAATCAAAAAACGGTATTGTAATATAGTACGCAAAAATAATACCTACCGCAATTAACATACCGATAAATTTTTGTTCTCTCGGCTGTGAAAACCCTAATAAACATCCTAAAATCGCAAAAATTACACACATAAATGAATGGGTAAATCTTTGAATAAATTTATTTAGCATAAATCGATATTCATCATCCATACGTTCTTGTTTTAACAGTTTAATATATTCAAAAATTTGTGCGTTGTTTAATTCTCTGTCACGATAAACGGAATATTTCATTATTTTATAAGCATTTGTTGCACTATGACCGTCTAACACAGAAACATCTTTTACATCTTCAATTCTTTTAAAAATCCCGTCATGAGAAATTACATATTTTTTCCCGTTATTGATAGACCAATTTTGATAATCATATTTTACGTAGTCAGAAACTACAATACTGGATAATAAACTTGAACTTTCATCTTCTTCATCGTAGAAATTTAAAACAATAACATCTCTTATATTGTTATCATCAAAGTTAGATATAATAAGAATTTTATCCATATAACCGTCATCTTGTTTTACGGGAAAAACAAACTGCGATGAGCGGTTATCACCTTTTATATCAATTAATTTATTAGCACTTAAAGGCAGTAATTTTGAGCCGACAATAAACGTCATTCCTGTAGCCAAAACGCTAAGCAAAATAACAGAGGCAATAATTCTGAAAAAAGGAATTCCGGAACCTCTTAAAACAGTAATTTCAAAATCTTTGCTTAACTTATCGAATGTCAAAATTGTACCTAATAACATTCCGACAGGAAGTGCAATATTCAAAACTTTTGGCATTTCAAAAAGCAAAATAGATAAGCCCGTTTGTAATGTATAAGTTCCGTTAATTATACGTTGAACGGTTTTTAAAAGGATTTCCGGCATTATCCAAACAATCATGAAGATAAAAATGCACGCAAAGCAAGCAAAAAACACTTGAGAAAAAATATACTTATCAATCAATTTAATTTTCATTAAAGAGTGAAATCCTTTCCTAAGTAAAATTCTTTTGCAACCTTGTCATTTGCAATTTCATCTCTTGATCCTTTTATTTTGATTTTTCCGTCAAATATAACATAGGCTCTATCTGTAATAGAAAGAGTTGCCTTTGGGTTGTGGTCGGTAATTAAAACTCCTAACCCTCTGTTTGAAAGAATTTTTATGTTATCTTTAATTTCCCCGATAGCAATAGGGTCAATACCCGCAAAGGGTTCATCCAGAAGAATAAATTCAGGGCTTGCCGCTAATGCTCTTGCAATTTCAACACGTCTTCTTTCCCCGCCGGATAGAGAAACAGCCATTGTATCTCTTAATTTTTTTATACTAAACTCTTCAAGAAGTTCTTCAAGTTTATCTTTTTTTTGACTTGGTGAAAGTTTATCATTCAACTCCAATACCAATTTAATATTATCTTCAAC
>CAYYPD010000070.1:0-8796 GCA_964473445.1 uncultured Muribaculaceae bacterium | reverse complement strand
TGATATTAAATTTTGAACTCCCAAAATTATGGAATTTAATCCCCAATGAGATTTTAAATATTAATAATCAATTTATTATATACGTCTTTAATATTTTATCATTGGTCATATTATTAATTACGTTGAGATATAGTAGAAAATTATTCATATTATTAAGTTTTTCCTATATCTATTTTATTTTTATATTTACAAAAGTATGGTTAGGTGGAATTCCAATGCAAAAAATATGGATTCTATTTACAATTTTTGCTTTTGTTTACTGGATTGTAAATGAAGAGTTCAAAACAAAATTATTAGGGATATTCATGTGTCTGTATTTTACTATATTATTCTTTTTCCCTTTTCCATATAAAATAATAAAAAATGATATAAATAATAACTTTTCTACAGCAAAAGTTGTTGCAAATTTTTTAATAAACAATCCTGATACTTTATTAATAAATTCAGATTATATGTTGAATGATTCAATTATATATTACATACAAAATTGGGAATACAAATTTAATAAAAAGTACCCATTTAAAAACAAGGCTTTTACTGAGGATGATAACTATGACATTTCACTAATTGATGTAGTAGAACAGTACATAAAAATAATAACTTAAATATAAAATATCTCATTATAGAAGCTATAGATAAAAACATTAAAGAGTACAATAGCAATTATAGATTATTATTAAGAAATAAATATGATAACTTGGAATAATATATAATCTATGAACGAAAGTAAGTTAGAAAAGATATATCAAAATTTTTTGCAGAAAATCATTCATTTAAACGGTAATTTTTTGCTTCGCCATACTTATAATATCAGTATGGGAAAATATGAGTATGGAAATTAACGGGAATAATTTTTCAGAACCTGTAAGGTTTTACAATAAAAATACCGAAAATATAATAAAACAGGAATTTGAAAAAGAAGCAACAACTGCTTCTGCTAATTTGTTTGCGTTCAATGCGGAGAAAAAAGAAACCGCCAAATTAACAACTCATCCCATAAAAAAAAGGAAAAAAACAAAACGTTTAAATGTACTTGATTCAGAGTATCTCCCTGATGAAAATAATGCAGTTCAAACAAGCACTGACAATAATATTTTTGTAACAGGTCAAAATCAAAAAAAAGAAAATAAAATAAAAAAAGCTGTTAATTTTTTATTCACAAAAGTTCCGCTTATAAATTATTTCTTTTTGAGGGAAAAATCGAACTCAATAAAAGAAACTGTTGAAAAATTAAATGACATAACGCAAGATGTGGATTCAATGCTCGGAATACAAGTTCCATACGGCGAAGATTCAACTTATTACGATTCTATTGCTAAAAATTTGAGCAATGCCGCCGAAATTATAGGGAAAAGCGAAACAAAAGAATAAATTTCATAATTTTTTAATAATTAAAAAATATTAAATTTCTATAATATTTTAAGTTTTTTTCTTTACTATTTGTATCCTTTACAATAGTATATTATTAAACATTGTACTTATATAAAAGTGCAAAATAGCAAGTTATAGAAATAAGAGGGCGTATAAGTGGAAAATTTTGTTCCTGACATCTTTGGAAAAAAAGAAAACAATTCAGATAACACAACAAAACCGACAGGCGGAACACCTGCTGATATTAAAGTTATCGGTGTCGGCGGTGGTGGCGGAAACGCAGTTGACAGAATGATTAAAGCCGGATTAAGCGGTGTTGAATTTTGGGCGATGAATACAGATGCTCAAGTTTTGAGTATGTCTTTAGCTGAAAATAAAATTAGAATCGGTGCTAAACTTACAAACGGTTTAGGTGCAGGCGGGAACCCCGAAAAAGGCGAAAAATCAGCTGAAGAAAGTAGGGACGAAATTGTTAATGCTATTGGTAAAGCAGATATGGTATTCGTAACAGCAGGTATGGGCGGCGGAACAGGAACAGGTGCGGCTCCCGTTGTTGCAAGAATTGCAAAAGAATTAGGGGCTTTAACTATTGGGGTTGTTACAAAACCTTTCTCTTTTGAAGGTAAGAAAAGAATGACGCAGGCTATGCAAGGGCTTGAAAAATTAAAAGAAACAGTTGACGCTCTTATTGTTATACCTAACGATAAATTATTAGAAGTAGTTGACAGAAGAACAACCTTTAGAGAATCTTTCCAAATCGTTGATGAAGTTCTTCTAAGAGGAGTTCAAGGTATTTCAGATATCATTACTGTTCCGGGTATGATTAACGTTGACTTTGCTGATGTAAGAAGCGTAATGGAATCTTCTGGTTCAGCTTTAATGGGTATAGGTCGTGGTTCAGGCGAAGGAAGAGCTATGGAAGCAGCTAAAGCAGCTATCAATTCACCATTGCTTGAAACTTCTATAAACGGTGCATCAGGTATCATTATGAATGTTACCGGTGGTCCCGATATGACATTGTTTGAAGTTACAGACGCTGCTAATATTATTCACGATGCTGTTTCTGATGATGTTACATTCCACTTCGGCAGCGTTATTGATGAAAGAATTCAAGGCGAAATTCAAATTACCGTTATTGCAACAGGTTTTGAATTAAGAAAAAATGAAGTTGATAAGTTTGCAGCTCAAAACCAAGAAACAAAACCGATTAATATTGATGAGTTATTCGGCGGACAAACAACAATCACTCCAAGTGCAACACCTAAAGTTTCGCAAAAAACTGCAAGTGATTTTGCAAATAATATCCTTGATATTCCGGATTTCTTAAAGAAATAAGAATTAAAAATAAGTAAAAAAGACGACTTTTATTAGTCGTCTTTTTTTGTATTCAAAAATATAAAAAAGATGCAAGCAATTTTAGTTTGCATCTTTTTATAAAACTAATTAAATTATCTTGTTAAAAGAGCCATTTCTTCAAGAGAAGAATATACACAGTGGCAACCGCAATCAACGTGAATAACTTCACCTGTAACACCTGATGATAAATCAGATAATAAATACAAACCTGTTTTACCAACATCTTCAAGTGTAACATTTCTTCTTAACGGAGCTTTAGCAACTGCAGCTTTTAACATTTTACCGAATCCGTCAATGCCGCTTGCTGCCAATGTTTTAACTGCACCTGATGATAAGCAGTTAACTCTGATACCGTCTTTACCTAAGTTATCTGCAAGATATCTTGAAGAAGCTTCAAGAGCAGCTTTTGCAACACCCATAATATTGTAGTTTGCAACAACTTTTTCGCCGCCTAAGTATGTTAAAGCCAGAATAGAACCGCCTTCATTCATTACCGGTCTTGCGTTTCTTGCAATAGAAACCAATGAGTATGCACTTACGCCCATTGCTAAGTTCCAACCGTCAAGTGAAGTGTTAACAAATTCGCCTGTTAAATCTTCTCTGTTTGCAAATGCAACAGCGTGAACAACAAAATCAATTTTTCCGTATGTTTTTTCAATTTCTGCAAAAACTGCTTTAACTTCGTCTTCTTTTGTAACATCGCAAGACATAATTATTTTAGCATTCATACTTTCAGCAATTGGGCGAACTCTTTTTTCCATAACTTCACCTGCATAAGTAAATGCTATTTCAGCACCTGCTTCAAATAATTGTTTTGCTATTCCGTAAGCTATTCCGTGAGTATTTGAGACTCCAAAAATAACCCCTCTTTTACATTCCATTAACTTCATAAGTTTTTCTCCTTATACTCAATATAGATTTATATTACAATAAAAAAATACTATTGTACATGTTAATCAATCGGGGATGTTTTTAGTTTAATGAAATGTTAAATTATTAATAAAGTGTTTGTCCGACACTGCTTGACAAACACCGAAAATCATATTTATTAGGTAAAGTATTCCCTACAGGCATTATTTGTTCAAACAGACGGGCTTTTGTAGTTGTTTCAATAAGTGAAATTAGGGAAATTCATATATGGTTGTATATCTATCAATAATCAATTGTAGATTCTATTGAAAAAGTCAAGTTTCAAAATAACTAATAATAAAACTTAATTAAAAGTAAATAAAAGAAACACCTAAAATCTCATTTGGTGTTTTTAGTAGTTTTGTAATCTGATAGGCTTAAACAGTCATTAATTTTTCTTGATACTTAGCCTGCACTTTCTTTGCCCATTCCGGATCAAATGGTTCTTGATTTCTCAAAACTCCCATAGCTGTTAAAATCATTTTTCGCATTACTGCAACTATTGCAACCTTCTTTGGCTTTTTTTGTTCTAACAAATGTAAATAAAAACTTGCAAAATAGTTATTATGATGAATACAACTAAGTGCTGGCATGTACATTATTTTTCTTAAATCACTTTTCCCGATTTTTGAAATATTTGCTTTTCCATATTTATCTCCGGAAGAATTTTCTCTTGGTGATAAGCCTGCATGTGCAACTAATGATTTTGGTGTAATATCATTTATTGTTTCGTAATTCAATTCTGCAAGTATTCGCCAAGCTACATTAGAATTTATACCTTCTACCGTTATTAATAGATTAAAATTTCTTGATAAAAACTTGTTTTCTTTTACTACAGTTTCTATCTTGTACATTGTTTCTTTAATTTGTTTTTCAAGAAAGGCTATATGCTTGTTAATTAATTCTTTAACATCTGAATCTAAAGCAGTTTTGACTCTCGTTAATTCCCGAGCTCTATCTTCAACTAGTGTTTCTTTGAATTTTACCAGTTTTTTAAAGTGTTGCAATTCTTTTGGGATTTTTGGTGTTAGAGAAGGATTGTACAAGAAAGTATAGTGTGCTATCATTTGACAATCGACTTTATCATTCTTAGTTCTTAACTGGAGACTTTTAGAAAATGATTTAGTTCGTACAGGATTTACCACACTTACTTTATGAGCTGAATTCTGCAGATATTCACAAAGCTCGCAGTGGTATATTCCTGTTGCTTCCATACAAAAATGAATTTGTTCACAATTTTCTTGTTTTAAGAAATTTTCGGCTTGTTTTACAAATTTTTTTATTCTTTTTTTCTCATTTGAGAAAGTTGAATATCCGAAGAATTTTTCTCAATCAACAGTGTACATTACATCAAATTTGTTCTTAGCAATATCAATACCTACACACAAATCTCTCATACTATACCTCTTTCTATGATAGTTTAATCTTGAATTCATCCTAAACATTCACCTCGTAAACTCAGACTTTAAGTCTATGATTCTATCCAATTTTTCAAGGACTTCAAGATTTTGATTTGTTCTACATTACAAACTTTTTAGTTTTAGGTTTTATTAATCTTTTTCTATCAATATATATTTTAGTAGAAAAATTAGTAGAAATTGTTCTACATTACAGTCTTTTATGACTTCGGTCTGATTCAACTTTTATCTACTAATTTCTCTATTCCTATAGTACGAGGTCTGATTTACTAATCAGACAGTTTATATATTTCCGGTTGAAGAGTTTCTGTCGTCTTCAAACTGCCTGATATCAACATTTTCTTCTGATTGTTGCATTGAAGCGTATTTATAACCGGTTGAACCTGTATCGATTTCAATATTTACATCTGTATCAATCATTTCAACTTCAGTAGAGGGAAACTCATTTATTTTTCCGTCAGATAATTTAACACTTACATGGTTTGTCAGAATATTCAATGCACAAACTCTGCCTACGCCCTCAGAAGTCATAACACCTGAACCTATCGGAACCATTTCTTTTGCAGTTTCAATGTAATTTTTATATTCATAATTTAAACAGCAAAGTAATCTTCCGCATGTACCCGAAATTTTACTCGGAGTAATCGGCATACTTTGATCGTGGGCTAATTTAATATTAATTGAATCAAACTGTCTTTTAAATGTACAACAACAAAACGGTCTTCCGCAAAGTCCGTTTCCACAACATAGTGACGTTTCATCCCTTACCCCGATATGCTTTAAATCAATTCTCACGTGTCTGAATACCTTTGTTAAATCTTTTAACAGATTTCTAAAATCAACTCTTTCGGGTGCTGTATAATAAAACGTAACTTTTCTTTTATCAAAAGTGTATTTGCATCGGATAAGATTCATTTGTAAATTATGTTGTTTAATCAAATCAAGACAATCTTTATATCCTTGCCCTTCCATCTTTTTTATTTCTTCATATACAGCCAAGTCTTTATCTGTCATGACTCTTACACAAGGAACTGACGGAATTTTCTTTCTGACTAATATACTCGCAACTTGAGGCGGAAGTATGTATGCTTGTGCTACTTCTTCTCCTTTATCGGTTAGAATAATAACCTTATCGCCATGCTTAACTTCAATGCCTTCGGACACATCTAACGGACATTGCTTATTTTTAATTAATTTTACTGCTAACATATTTTGTATTTTATCATAAATTTTGCATAATGATAATAATTTAATTATTTTGGCAATTTTTTGTAAGAAAAATACTTTATATATAAGTGGTAAGTATTTATGGTAGGTTTTATGAATCCAAGATTAATTATGTTCATGGTAGAACTGCAAAATCAGGCACCAAAAGAAAAAGATAACGAATATATCTATTTCAATAAGGGTGGGGGCAAAAAACTTTTTGATGTTTTGAAGCCTGCGAAAGTTACAATTCCGATTAAAAACGATTAATCGGAAAAATATTCATTGTTTTGATTATTTTTTAAATTTAGGCTTCTTTCTCTTAATTGAGAAGTCAGATTTCTTAAATTTTCAAGTGCCATTTTCCTTTCTGCCTCAATAACAGAAAGTGAATCCAGTTTGTTCAAAGAGTTTTTGAACAAATTGTCTAAATCAATATTGTCATTCTTTAATATTGATTTAATTTCGTATAGTTTTTTTTGTTTTAATGTTAGGCTACCAAAAGCTTCGTTATTATAGTTTTTCATGCTTTTTCTTAAATTCCTGTGAGATTTTAAATCCTTGTGAAAAAATTATATAATAAAATTATTTAAAAACCATAAAAATTTTAAATTTTTGCTATTACTATATCTTCAAATATACTTGAAAATTCTTCCCAAGTAATTATTTGAGAAGTTGTTGTATCATGGGGATTTACAAGTTCAATAGTTCTATTTTTAGCGTCAATGGAATTTACCGCATATGCATGATTAGCAATAAATCCACAATACATATTTTTTAATTTATACGGAGTGCTACAGGTTATAACAGCATTGTCAGTACCCATTTCAATAATTTTACTTAAATTATATTCTGTCGGTTTAAATCTCAGGCTGTGAATACCTGTCATATTTAACAAGGCTGTTTCCATTCTTCCGCCTTTATCTATATCATCAAACATGGTACAGGACGAATTAAAAGAATTTGATTTTATTAACTTAGCATAAGCTCTTTCAATTGCTTTTGCTCCAAGTTCTCCCGAAACACTTTTCTTTTCCGGGCGTTTTTTTCTCTTTGAATCCTTCTGCCCGTCTAATTCTTCAAGTTTTACGGTAATTGGTGCTTCATTATAAAATTTAACGATATAATTACCGTCTTTATCTACAGATACCATGTTTTCTAACATTTTTTGACCGTTTGGAGTTACGGAAAGTGCATAAATTGTTGATAATAAATAACAATCACCTATATTTGATTGTGCAATTTTTATATCTTTAACCCCCGAATAAAAAGCTTTTATTTGATTTTGAGGTACTACTTTTGTTGCATTGGTAGGATTTGTATCGGTAGCAATTAATTCATCTCCGTCTTTTTGCAATAAAAGATGCTCTCTTGATACTTTTGAATTCCAAGAATTAACGACTATATCACAATTGGAGTTTCTTCCAATCGTAACACGACCTTTTTTATCAAGTAAACTTAATAAATTAGGATTTCTTGTATCTAAAGTATATACATCACCGATAACTAATTGCGAATTTTTAGGCAATAAAGTCGGCATATTCGGTTTTAATTTGGCAATATCTGTAATGTCCGAATAATCATAGGAATAGGGTATATTTGTTAAAGTTTTATCTTTTCGCAAAAATTTAGTACCGTTTTTTGAGCCTAAATCTTTAACAATATATCCGTTATCGAATTTTGTTATACTTAAATGTTCTCGTGAAACAGTTCCACTGTTTAATGCTATATCAGCATCTGATTCTCTTCCAACCGAAACAGATTCACCATTATTAAGTTTTTTTAATATTTCATTGTATTTATTAAATTCAAAAATTATACCTCCCACACTTAATATTGAGGTTTTAGGAAGTAAATACCGTTTTCCTTTTTCAAGAGTAAATCCATTTTCCGTATTACTCGGCACAATTAAATTCGGCATAATATCTGTTCCGTTTAAAGAATTCAAATCCTTTGCTATTAATCTGCCTCTATTATCTTTTCTTATACTAAAATGCTGCCTTGAAACGGTCTTTGGAAATTCTAAAGAAGGTGTTGCTTCTCTGCCTATAACAAGCTCTTTGTTTATGGGCAACTTGTCAATCATCTCTTTTATATGCTTATTATTTAAGGGGATTTCATATCCGTCAACAGAAAAAATTGTATTTTCTGAAACCAAATATTCTGTATTAGGAATCATTTTGAGCTTTTCGGTAACATTTTCGGTTTTGATATATGTATCTTTTTCCTCTATCTTAGCGTTTTTATGATTAAATATTCCCGCAAAAGCGATGTTATAATTAGCACTGCATTGCAAAGCTGCAGTATCACACAATTTGCAAATATTGTCATTATTTTGTAAATCTTTATCCGTATTATTGTTATTGCCGTCTTTTGACGGTAATAAATGCTGTATATTATTTATCTTCATAATCTATATTAATTAAAAACTAAAATTTTTTTAATTTGCCAAAAAGAAGTATGTTTAATAAGTTTTGTTACAAAATAAAAAGAGGAACGCAAGTTCCTCAGAATATGATACGAAAATGAATAAATA
>CAYYPD010000069.1:0-9311 GCA_964473445.1 uncultured Muribaculaceae bacterium | reverse complement strand
ACACAGAAACAAAAGGTAAAAAGATGAGCAAAGCAGAATTTGCAAGTTATTGTGGCGTTGCTCCTGTTGAATGTTCAAGCGGATTTTCTACAAGATTTCGGAATAACAAGCGAGGAAACAGAACTTTAAACTCATTACTTTATTCTATTTCTATTTTTCAATCAAGGTTTGATGAAGAAGGTTCTAAATATTTTCAGAAAAAATTGGCTGAAGGTAAATCAAAGAGACTTGCTCGCAAATGCCTTGCCAGACAAGTTTCTAACCAAATTTGGAAGATTTTATTTACTCCTTGATTTGTTACAACTTTGTAATAATCAAGAAAAATATCTACAATTGACTATTGACAAGTATGCAACCTGATATTCCATTTCTAAATAAAAGAAAGAGATGAATATTGTATTCATCTCCTTGTATATATAAAGTATTATATTTATGCTTTTTTAGTTACCTTTTCAACCAATTTATCAATAGGCTTTAAAGGGGTCTTACAAGCCTTAATGAAGTATTCTCCTGCCTTTGCTAAGTTAGGACATTTAGTTGCGACTTTTTTACCCAAGCTTCTCATTCCGGCTCCGGCTGTCTTTACAACCTTACTTATAACAGGTGAACCCTTATAAGCTAACACTCCCGCAACTGCAACTAATGCAACTGTTCTCAAGGTTTTCTTTTTTTGATTATCTTTTAGCTTTTGAGTTGTAACTTTTGGGTGCGTTCGATTATAACTCAAAGGGTTTTCACCATATAAATTGGTATTTGTTCGTTTGCCCACATAAATGCCGCTACCAAGTCCGTAGTTTAACATACAATACTCCTTACTTTACTTATTTATATAAAAACATTAGAGGTATTAAAATTGACATTATTTTTTTCAAGTAGTTATTATAACTTTACATTCTACTCTAAACGTTGTATTTTCGGCAAAAAATATTCCTTTTTTTTGAATTTTATCGGATGATATTAAAAGAGGAAATTTGAATGTTTGAAGAAAGAACCAATTATACTTTTAGTGAAATAAACAAAAAGGAAGATCTTTCTGTAATAGCACAAAATTACATGGAAGAAGCCCGCAAATTTCATGAACAATACCTGATAAAAGGGTCAAGGATTGATTTAGAGAATGCAGTTGACAGCTACATTGATGCTATTAAATTCAATCCGAATATAGCAGAAGCCTATTACAGATTGGCAACTCTTCTTTGGGATAAAGGGGAAATTAATCTTTCTTCGGCAATTGAACAGTGTAAATCAGCAATCAATATCTCTCCGTCAAATTCAAATGCAAGAATTTATGCAGGATTTTTTCTTGAGATGGCAAAACAATATGATGAAGCTGAAAAAGAATTTAAAGAAGCAATTAAACTTAATCCGATACAGTCAGCTCGTTCAAGACTGTCCTTAGCTTCTTTGTATATGGAAAAAATGCAAGAAGGGAATGCTAACGCAAAAGATTTTTCAGGTTTTCTCTTCTATATGTTATCAGGAAGTTTAAGTATAGCCCTTGACTATCCGTCTATAAAAATGCTTTATAAAAATGTTTCCAAAAACCTTTCTCTTATGTTTTATGACACAATCGGAAATATTTTAGAAAAAACCAAAAATTATTCAATGGCAGTCAAAGCCTATGATATGGCTGCAAATACAACAGGCAGAAATGAACGTTATTACCAAAAAATCGGTGATATTAACGTTAAAAACGAAGAAATTATAAGAGCAAAAAATTATTACATTAAAGCACTTGAAACTAATCCTTATAATAAAGAATTGTTGTTAAAGATTGCAACGCTTTCACAAGTGTATTTTGAGGATGATTTAGATACTGCAATTGATTGCTATTCTAAACTTTTAGAGCTGGGAGAAGATAATCCGAGCATATTCTATGAATTAGGGCATTTATACCTAAGAAAAGAAGACTTTATTAATTCAATAAATGCTTTTAAATTAGCTTTAGATAAAGACAGCGAAAATCCGTTCTATCACAATGCTTTAGCTTATGCACTTGTGCGTGCTGACCAATTTGAAGAAGCTTGTGAGCATTACAAATTTGCAATAGATAAAAATCCTGACCCCGAATGGACTGCAATTGTATGCCAAGCGTTAGCCTCTTTATATCACAAGGTTTTTGATGATACAGATACCGCTATGGATTTTCTAAAAACGGCTATCATCCTTGATGAAAATAATGATGAAACATTTATGGAGCTGGGTGATATTTATTCCGAATGCGACGACATTGACAGTGCTATAAAATCATATTGTGAAGCAATAAAATTAAATCCTAAAAATCCTGTAGCATATAACAAATGTGCTATGGCACTTTGGCAAAAAGATTATATAGAAGAAGCAATTATTGCTTACCATAAGGCATTGGGAATTAATCCCGACTATTATACCGCTTACAATAATCTTGGAGTAATTTATCTTGACGGAATAAGAAATTTAAAAGAAGCAGAGAAACTTTTCAAAACCGCTATTTCCATAAAGAGTGATTATGTTATGGCTTACTTTAATCTCGGGCGGGTATATGAACAAAAAGAGAAAAACATTGAAGCAGCTCAATATTTCCAAAAAGCTCTTGAACTAAATAATATTAATCCCGAACTTAATTCGGATGATATAATTGATAAAATTCACTCTTTATTTGAAGTGTAAATAGTAAGTAGGAAATAAAAAAATCAAAATAATTTTTCTGTTTCATTTTATTTCATTATTTTTAATTTTTTAGTAATCGTAATGATCTTTTTTATTCAAATATTCTCTTACCGTATTCAATGCGGATTGAATAATTCTTGTAATTCTTGAAGAAGAAAGCCCTACTTGTTCTGCAATTTCTTTAACCTGCATATTACGGTAAAAACGATATTCTATAATGGTTCTTTCTTTGGGCGGAAGTTTTGCAATAGCTTCTCTTATTACTCTGCCAAGTTCTGATATTTCCGCTTTTTCGTCAGGAAGAGCAGACGGGTCTTTGATAAAATCAAACGGAGAATCATTATCGGAAGCGGAAGCTGCCAAACTGTCAATAGAAAGAATTGTTTCATAAACTGCTTCTCTGACTTTCCCCGGAGTTATTTCATTTCCGTTTTCTTCTCCGTCAGAGCCGTCAGAGCCTGATTCATCCTGATTTTCAACATTAGCATGTTTTAAAGAATACCATTTATAACGATTTCGTAATTCATTACGAATCGCCCACCTTACAGCAGTAGCAATATATGAACTGTTATATCTTTCAAGTTGTTCTTCCGTTTTATCCTTTATTAAAACTTGAATTGCAATAATACCTATACTGACAAGTTCATCGTAATCCACCATGTGAGAAGGAATACGTTTATGCTCTACCCTTGCTACCTTTTCGATTATTTCAATGTAATCTTTTATTTTTGCGTGCATTTTTATAATCTGTTATCCATAATTATATATTACTACTTTTTTGTGCATTTCGCAAATTATAAACAAAAATCAATATTTCTGCGACAGCTTTGTATAATTCGGGAGGAATTGAAGCATTTACTTCAACTATTCTAAATATAGCTCTTGCAACGGGCGGATTTTCTATTACGGGAATACCGTGTTCTCTTGCAATTTCTATAATTTTTTTAGCAAAAAGCTCCGATCCTTTTGCAATTAATTGCGGAGATTCCATTTTTTCCGAATCATATTTTATTGCACAGGCAATGTGCGTAGGGTTGGAAACAACAAAATCCGCATCCGGAACTGCATCCATCATTTTTTGCTGCATCATTTGTTGACGACGTTGTCTGATGGCTTGTTTTACTTGCGGATCACCTTCCGAGTTTTTATATTCATCTTTTAGCTCTTTAAAAGACATTTTTTGATCCTGCATAAATTTCCAGCGAACCATACCATAGTCAGCCGCAGCAATAATTAAAAAGGCTATACACGCTTTAATAACAAAGTCGATAATCAACGATCCGAATTCATTTAATATTGCAAAACTGTTGTCAATAGCAGCCAGCATTAAAATTGATTCTAAATGTTGGTTATATACCTTCCATCCGATAAAAGCCAACAGAAATACTTTCAAGATATTTTTCACCAATTCAAATGCGGTTTTTGGGGACATCAAATTTTTAAAGTATTTTGTCGGATTTAATTTGTCCAATTTTGGCTCTAACGGTTTTGTTGTAACTAAAGGACCTACCTGTATGAAATCGCCGAGAATTGCAATAAATGATGCCATAATAAGAATTGGAGCAATAATTAACATTGCAGGTTTTAATATTGTTACTGCTAAATGAACATACCCAATATCCGCCAAATGTTTATCCGGAATTTTATCATACAGATAAACAAACAGAATAAGGATTTGATCCCAAATAAAAGGTGCAAGTTTAATAATCACAATAAACATAACAAGCAAAGCCAACGCAGTGGAAAAATCTTTTGATTTAACAACTTGACCTTCTTTTCTTGCTTTTTGAAGTTTCTGCTGGCTTGCTTCAAACTGTTTATCTTCATCACCCATCGGGCTCTCCTAAATTAATAGGTTATCATTGAAACTACATCAATATCTTGCGGTAAATTTTTTCTGCCGTTTAAGTCTGTTAACTCAATAATAAATGCTGCCGCCAAAACATCTGCCCCTGCTTTTCTTAACAATTTACATACAGCATTAACAGTTCCGCCTGTTGCTAATAAGTCATCAATAACAATAACTTTTTTACCTTTTTCAATTGCGTCTTTGTGAATTTCTAATTTATCGGTTCCATATTCAAGAGAATATTCTTCACTTATCGTTTCGGCAGGAAGTTTACCGGATTTTCTTACCAATATACAGCCTGCACCTATATTATAAGCAAGTGCCGAACCGAATATAAATCCTCTTGATTCAACAACTGCAACATAATCAATCCCTTTATTGATAAATCTTTCCGTTAAAAAGTTTATCATTTCTCTTAACGCATCTTTATCTTTTATTGCAGTCGTAATATCACGAAAAACAATTCCCTCTATCGGAAAATCTTTTATATTTCTGATTTTATCTTTTACTAACTGCAATGTATCCATTTTACTCTCCTTATTAAAACCGTTTAATTACATTTTACAATAAATCTTTTGCATGTGTATATTATGTGTTACCGATTGTTATGTTCTGACCGCCGAGAGAATTTTTTCGACCAAAGAGACAGGGAAACCGACTATATTATAATAATCTCCGTTTACGTTAGTTACAAAACCCTCAGGAAGCTCTTGTATTCCATAAGAGCCTGCCTTGTCAAACGGTTTAAAATCGTTTATATAGGAAATTAACTCTTCTTTAGAGTGATTTTTGAATGTAACTTCACTTGTTTCGGATTGAACCGTAATTTTATTATTTTTTGTATTTGCAATACAAACAGAAGTTACTACCTTATGAGTTTTTCCGTTTAACATTTCAAGCATGCCAAGAGCATTATTAAAATCTTTCGGTTTGCCTAAAATTTTATTATCGTAAACAACAACCGTATCGGCACTTATAACAATTGCATCATAGTCTATGGAGCTTATAACAGATTCACACTTCCTTTTTGCAGTTGTTTCAACCAAATTATAACTAAATTCTTTATCACAAATTTTTTCGTCATAATCAGGCGAAACGATTTCAAAATTTTCAGTTATTTTTTTTAAAAGTTCTCTTCTCCTCGGTGAAGTTGAAGCAAGTATTATTTTTTCCATATTAATTCCATAAAAAAATAATTAACCGTAATTACATTGTAATTAAAAGTTAATTATTTTTTAATAAAATTTATTTATTTGTAAAGTTTTTATTTGTTACGCCTCAATTTCGGCAGATTATAATTAATTTTCATATATACAACCGACTTCGACGTGACATCATTACAAATGCTTTTCAGCTTCTCATTCATTGCAAACATGTTACGTTGCATCATTGCATAATCATTCATTGTATCAAGCATTTTCTGGGAGTCCACCAACTTTGTAGTATCGGGATTTTCCATTTTCAGATTATAATACTTTTTTACCAAATTTTTATCAATTTTGTCTTGTTGTTTGAATGCCATTTAGTATCTCCTAGTAATATCTGTTCCCCGTATATTTATAAAAACAATTTTTGCTTTATAAAATTGCTTTTTGAAATTTATACATTACAAAATGTTAACATAATTTTGTGGTAAAATTTTCTCAAGAGAAAATTGCAATGAATAACTCATTTTTATTTGATAAAGCTCGCCAATTATATGCAAAGTACGCTTTTGACTACAAGTCAGGCAAAATTAAAATGCCTGTCAGATACATTTTAGAACTTACTTATAATTGCAACTTACGTTGCCCTTTTTGTTATATTTCGGAAAGCAGAACAAAAGAAGAACTCTCTACCGAACAATGGTTTGATATAATAGACCAAATACCGCCATTTAGATTGATATCATTAGTTGCCGGAGAAGTTCTTTTAAAAAAAGATTTTGAAAAAATATATGAAAGAGCTTCTCAAAAATTTAGAAAAGTTACACTTATTACAAACGGATTAGCCCTTAAAGAAGATATTGCAGAATTATTTGTCAAAAAAAATTTATTTCTACTCTCGGTTTCGCTTGACGGGTATGGTAAAAATCACGATATAAACAGAAATTTCAACGGTTTATGGGATAAAGTAATTAACAACATAGAAACATTTAACTCCAAACGAAAAAATAGAAATATGCCTATGTTGGATATAAAAACGTGTGTTTTAGAAACTAATCTTGACGATTTACCCAAACTGTACAAAGAAGCTATCAGGTTAAATTCACAATTTTTCTCTTTAACATTTTTGCGGAAGCAAAATCACAGACAAAACTCAAAATTATGGGAAGAATTTTCTGAAGAATTCTATAAGGATACTTATCCGATTGAGCTTTATTTTGATATGGAGCATTTTAAAGAAATCTATAAAGAGCTTGAAAGTATAAGTAAAACCACAAAAACAGAATTAAGATATGCCCCCAGATTTAATCCGACCGGAGATATTGATAAGATAGAAAAATTCTTTAACGCAGGGAACAAAGATGTAAAAGAATTATATAAACCCTGCCAAATTCCGATGACAAGTATTTATATTACTCCTGAAGGATTTATATATCCTTGTTTATCATATAAAGTTGCTGATTTAAAGGAAATGAAACTCAAAGATGCAATAAATACACCTAAATTTAAGTGTTTCAGGAAGAATTTATACCATTCAAAAATATTTACCGCTTGCCAAACCTGCTGCGACGCAATTGTTGACATAAAATAATTTTTTAAAAACCGATAAAGCCGGAAAGTTCTGTGTATTCTTTATTTAAAGTTTCCGCAACATCAGGATTTGTAATTGTACCGTTAAAGGTTACAACTCCTTTTGCAAGTTCTTTATCTTCTTTTATTGCGTTAATAATTCCTATTTCTACCGTCTTTAAAAGGTATTTCATCAAAGCATTTGTTACTGCAATTGTTGAAGTTCTTGAAACAAAATTAGGAATATTATCAACTGCTGAATGAATAATACCGTATTTTTCAAAATAAGGAGTATCAATAGTAGTAATTCTATCCATTGTTTCTACAACTCCGCCTTTATCCATGGTTGTATCGATAATAACAGAACCTTTTTTCATTGATTTTACCATTTGTTCGGTAATTATAACCGGCAATTTTTTATCTTGAAGATGAATTGCACAAATAACCGCATCTGCACGTTTGATGATATCTTCAATCATCGGTTCATTAAGAAGAAATGTTTTAACATTTAAACCGACTGTATTTTCTATGTTTCTTAACTTATCAATATTAATATCAGTAATATATACATCTGCACCAAGTCCCAAAGCAGCTCTTGCAGCATTTAATCCCACCGTACCTGCCCCGATAATCAAAACGGTGCCTGGTGGAACACCTGTTACTCCGCCTAATAATACACCTGCTCCGCTATTATTTGTTTGAAGTAAATCAGTTGCCAATTGAACAGCCATTTTACCTGCGATTTCACTCATAGGTAGCATTAACGGAAAAGTTCCGTCTTCTTTTTGTATATTTTCATAAGAAATACTTGTAATTTTCTTATTCAAAAGTTCTGTTGTAAGTTCTTTGTTATCTGCCAAATCTAAAGATGAAAATAAAATTTGATTTTTCTTTAGTAAATGATACTCAGATGATAATGGTGCATTAACTTTCACTATCATATCCGATTTTTCATAAACCTCTTCTGCCGATTCACAAATCACGGCACCTGCTTGAATATAATCCTCATCAAAAAATCCGACAGCTTCGCCGCATGATTTTTCAACAAAAACTTTACGTTCTTTAGCTAAAGCTCTAACACCATAAGGAGTAACAGAAACTCTAAATTCTTTTAACTTAGTTTCTTTCGGGATTCCTATATTCATTACTGAACCTCAATTTCTTTAAGTGCCTCTTCAATTTCCGTAATAATTAATTTTGTAGCTTCAACAGGGTCATTAGCCTGTGTTATCGGACGACCTATAATCATATAATCTGCTCCTGCTTTTATTGCATCAGTCGGGGTAACTATTCTTATTTGATCATTTACAATTGCCCATGTAGGACGAATAGCAGGACAAACAACCAAAAAGTCGTTCCCAAGTTCTTTTTTTATTCCTGCCGCATCAGTATCAGGGGCAACAACACCTGCTACTCCGGCATTTTTAGCTAACTTAGCTAATTTTAAAACATAAGCGGAAATATTTGCATTTACACATAACTCATTTGTTAATGTTCTTTGTCCAAAGCTGGATAACAAAGTAACAGCAAGAACTAACGGGGGTTCAATATCAGCTTTTTTTGCATAGTTATTACACGTTTCAAGCGTTTTTGTCATCATTTTTGTACCGCCAGCCGCACTTATATTAAAGAAATCAATACCCTTTTTTAATATATTAACGCTTGCTTGTGCAACTGCATTCGGAATATCATGAAACTTTCCGTCAAAATATACTCTGCCGCCATGTTCTTTTATAGTATTAATTGAATCTATTCCGCAAGAAGTTAAAAAAGGTAATCCGACTTTAAAAAATCCCACATAATCTTTTAATAAATCAACATACTTAATTGCGTCATCAATATTATCAACATCAAGAGCCAGAATAATTCTGTCCTTGGCTTCCTTAGGTTTATATTTATCCATTTTTAATTAATCTTTCCAAATGCAAATAACCCTATTATGGTAACACCTTATGCTAAAGTAGGCAAGAGTTCGAGCTAATAAAAAACAGATTACATTTACTGATTAATTTTATTTGCTTATTTAACCAATCTTTCAACAATTCCTTTTAAAGCTATTTTTACATGTGCATAGTTTAATCCGCCTTGCATATAAGCTG
>CAYYPD010000068.1:0-9543 GCA_964473445.1 uncultured Muribaculaceae bacterium | reverse complement strand
ATTTCACAAAATAATCTTTTTATCCGTTTAAATCAAATTACTCGTTAAATTACAGTAATTTCACTTATTAAAACAACGGCAAAGTCCGTCTGTTTGAATAAATAATGTCGGTTGGCATACCGTTTTCAACAAATAAAGCCTCTACAACCCTGAAATTGTTATGCAATAGCAATAGTAAAAAAGAACTCATTTTATTGAGTTCTTATAATGGTCGGGATGACAGGATTCGAACCTGCGCCCCCCTCGTCCCAAGCGAGGTGCGCTACCAAGCTGCGCTACATCCCGATAAACTATTAAACTGTTATTTTGACTTGGTATCGCACCTACGGTGCTACCTCTCGTCGAGAACATTTAGTTCTCTCCTTGGCAGAGTCAATCTGCCTACATCCAATATTGGATTGTCTTTTGGAATTAGTACCATATCCTATGCTACCTCTCCCACGATATTAATAAAATCAAAATTTTAAAAATATCGTACCTTAACTTTATCAACAACATTAGCTGCCGTCAAGTATTTTTATGCAATTTCTGTTTTAATCGGAAATTTCTCAACTTTTATTTTGTATAAGGCTTCTGCACCTAACTCCTCAAAAGCAATGAGTTCTTTTTCTTTTACTGTTTCTGATAAAAGTGCCGCAATACCGCCTATTGTTGAAAAATACTTCGCATTATTCTTTTTTATACAATCTGCTACGGATTTACTTCTTGAACCTTTTCCTATTGTTGCCAGCAACCCTATATTATAAAATTTTTCAGCGTATTTATCCATTCTGCTTGCGGTTGTTGGTCCTATGGAACCTATGATTTCGCCATCTTTATTCGGGCATGGCCCTGCATAAAATATAATTTTGTCCTTTATATCAAATGGGAGTGACTCCCCTCTTTCAATCATTTCAAACATTTTTTTATGAGCCATATCTCTCGCCACATAAATTTCACCTGTTAAAAGAGCTTCATCACCTTGTTGAAGTTCTCTAACAGCAGAAATATCAGTTGTTTGAATTTCTTTTACTTGAGAATAATCATTTGTAATCTCAATAAAATTAGGAGTTTTGTTATTATAAGTTATTTTATTATCAGATATTGTACAACTTGCAACCCTGTCAGAATGACAGTTCACAGTTATGGCAACAGGCAAACAAGCTATGTGAGTCGAAGATGTCAAAACGTTAACGTCTTCAACGTAGCAGTTTTTGTAAATATTATCAGCCTTTTTATTTACTTCTGCCTTTATTTTTTGAGCAAATTCTCTTTCTTCTTGAGAAAAGTCATCACAAACAAGTGCTTCTTTAGAAAGAATCATTGCTTTTTCACTTGTTCCGCCTATTCCTACTCCGATAAACATTGGCGGGCAAGCGTTTACATCCGCAGCCAAAATAAGATTTGAAATTTTTTGAAAAATCTCTTCTTCTGAAACAGTCGGCAACATCATTTCAAGTCTTGATTTATTCTCGGAACCTGCTCCCTTAATTAAAACTTTTATGTTTAACTCTTCTCCCTTAATAAATTTTGTATGTATGATAACAGGAGTGTTGTTTTTAGTGTTTGTTCTATCAAAAACCGCATTTTTAACAACTGATTTTCTAAAAAAGTTATCGGTATAACACTTACTTACAGCCGAATTAATTGCTTCTCCAACAAATTCACCTTTTATTAAAACATCCTGTCCAACTTCTAAAAATACAACTACTTGCCCTGTATCTTGGCATAACGGGAGTTTTTTTTCATAAGCTGTTTTTGCATTTTTTAAAATCAGACCCAATATGTTTTTCAGTTTTGTATTGGTTTGTGCTTCATAATTTTTTAAAATTTTGGAATATACCTCATCACATAAGCAGGTATTTGCTTCAAAACATAAATTATATACAACTTCTTTTATTAAATTTGTTGAAATTTCACTCATACATAAATGATATAATTTTAACCCATTTATGTAAAGTTTGAATTTGTTGTATAATTACAAAAGAGGGAAGTATGCCACATTTCTTGATAAAAAATGAAAATATTAATGAAAATAAAATTACAATTAGTGATAAGGAATTATATAATCACCTTATAAAAGTTCGTCGTACAAGATTGGGCGAACAGCTTTTATTTCTTGATGAAAATGAAATTCAATATGAAACAATTTTGTCCGGCATGAGCAGGAATTCACTTTCTTGCGAAATAAAAAAACAATACAAATCTTCAAGAAAATTGAATTTAGATTTATATGTTGCTCAAAGTGTTTTAAATTCTGATGCCCAAACAAGTTCAATACAAAAAGCAACCGAACTCGGCGTTAAAGGTATAATACCTCTTCATACGGACAATTGTGCGGTAAAAGAAAGTTTTATAAATTCAAAAATTGAAAAATGGCAAAAAATAGCACTTGAATCGGTGAAACAATGTAAAAGAGCTGATATCCCTACTGTTTTTGAACTATCAAAACTTGAAAATATAATTGATAATTTTGATTATGTAATTGTGTTTGCAGAACGAGATACAAACCAAACTTTTTTTGATTATTTAAAATCTGAGTCAATTGATAAAACAAAAAAAATATTAGTAGTAATCGGACCTGAGGGCGGATTTTCACAAAGAGAATTTGATTTTTTCAAACAAAAGAAATTGCCGTTAATCACTCTCGGAAACTTAATATATAGAGCAGACACAGCTTTAGTTGCCGCTCTGACTTCTGTTATATCGGGAGTTTTAAATGAATAAATACATTGAAAAAATCAAAAACGATGAAGTTATACAACAATTAAAACCATATTTAAGCGAATACAAAAGCTATGTAGTCGGAGGGTTCGTCAGAGATATATTAATGGGAAAAACAAGCCCTGATAGAGATTTAATTGTTTGCACAGAAGATGTTGAAAATTTTTCGAGAAATCTTGCAGATAAATTGGGGGCTTATTTTATTGAACTTGATAGCGTAAACAAAATATACAGAATAGTTTTTGCGGACAAGATTAATTATATAGATATAACAAAACCGATAGAGGATAATTTCGAAAAAGACATAAAAAGGCGAGATTTAACAATAAACGCCATTGCTTACGATATAAATAACGATAAATTCGTTGATTTAGTAGGCGGAATTGATGACATAAAGAATAAAAAAATAAGAGGGATTTCAAATCAAAATTTTGAAGATGATACGCTTCGTTTATTAAGAATTTTTCGTTTCTATTCAAAAACAGGCTTTGAAATTGTTCCGGAGTTATTGGAACTTTCAAAAAAAATGCACACAAGAATTAATGAACCTGCTAAAGAACGTGTTACAGTTGAACTGTTAAAAATGTTTGAGGGAGAATATTGCGACAAAGCTCTTCAATTGCTTGACGATTGCGGTTTATTATGCGAAATTTTTCCAATATATAATGACGTAAAGAAAATTCCTAAAAATTCTCATCACCATTTGGATTTACTTCATCATTTAATCGAAACTGTTCGTCAAATCCAATTAATATATGAAAATTCTAATGCAGAAGTAAAAGAATATTTAAACATACAAAAATACGCAGGAGTTAAAGAGCTTGCGTTTTTAAAACTTGCAGGATTTTTACACGATATCGGTAAGCCATCTTGCTGGACAATTGATGAAGAAACTAAAAGGCACAGATTTATAAAACATGATGAAATCGGAGCTAATTTGGTTGTTCCGATTTTAAAAGATTTAAAATTCTCTAAAAAACAAATTGAATATATTAAGACCTTAATAAAGTATCATATTTATCCGTCAGGAATGATTTGTGCCCCCGAGGTTACAGACAAAGCGATTATGAAATTTTACAGAAAAATGGACGGATATGTAATTGATGATATTATTTTAGCAATGGCAGACAGGTTATCTGCAAGGGGTGAAGCTATAACTGATGAAATTGTAGAAAATAATATTAACGCTTTAACAAAACTTTTAAATAACTATTTGGAGTGCAAAAAGAATATAAAACCATTGGAAAAACTTCTGGACGGCGTTGAAATTATGGATTTATTAAATATTCCTCAAGGAAAAGAATTGGGGTTAATTATAAAAGAACTTAAAGAAGCCCAATTGTCAGGTATCGTAACAAACAAAGAAGAAGCTAAACAATTTATTTTAAACTTAAAAAAATAATTCTTAACACACAATAAACATGCTTTGCAAAAAATCGTAATTTTGAATATAATTCACATGTAGATTAAAAAAGGTGGAAACATGAATTCAGTAGTAATAGTCGGACGTGCAGGACAAGATCCTGATGTAAAATATTTTGAATCAGGAAAAGTTAAAACAACATTCTCAGTTGCAGTTTCAAGATGGGATTACAAAAGCAAATCAGAAACAACAGACTGGTTTAATATTGAATTATGGGATAAATCTGCTGAGGTTGCAGGTGAGTATGTAAAAAAAGGCAGCCAAATTTGTATAGACGGACGTCTTGTTTCTAATAAATGGACGGGTGCAGACGGAGAACAAAAAGAACGTTTTGTCATTCGTGCAAATAATATGCGTCTTTTAGGCAAAAAGGGTGACAATTAACAGATGAATACATCTAATTATATAGCCGTTATCGCAGACGACCTCACAGGTGCAAACGATACGGCTTTGCAATTTTTTTTAAGAGGTTGTAAAACGCAAGTAGCGTTTGGTGAAGATATTTCTCTTGATGAAAATTTGAATACTGAAGTTTTTGCACTTTCAACCGAAACCAGAAATGTCACGGCTGATATATCTCTTGAACGGGTAAAAAAAGTCAGTGAAACAATCTTAAAAGAATATAATTTTGAGTATATTTATAAAAAAATGGACTCTGTTTTAAGAGGGAATGTTGCAGTTGAAATTTCAACTATTTTGGACTCTTTAAAATATGAGGCAGCTATTATATTTCCTGCATTTCCGTCAGAAGGAAGAACTACCGTTGGCGGCTATCACTTGCTAAAGGGGGTACCTATTCAACGTACAGAGTTTTCTCGGGATTCGTTTTCTCCTGTTGTAGAATCAAACATCGTAAATTTACTTAAAATGCAGCTTAGCGAAGATAAAAAGCAACATGTTGATTTAATTTCACTGGATACGGTAATGAAAGGTGCCGGTCCTATTTTGACTAAACTTAACGAGTTGATTTCAAAAGGGAAAAAGATGATTGTTGCTGATGCTGTTTCAACAACTGACTTAGAGCAGATTGCATTAGCGGTATCAAAAAGTAATTACAATATTTTACCTTGCGGTTCTGCCGGTGGGGCTCAAGCATTAAGCAAAATTTGGTATTCCGATTCTGATGAAAATATCAGCAGAAATGTAGAAATTCCGAATTTACCGAAATTAATAGTATCAGGCAGTGCAACAGAGATGACTGCAGCTCAAATAAAAAGACTTCAAGACAACGATGATTTTGATAATATTTCATTCATTGCAATAAAGCCTGAAAACATTTTCACAAACGATTTTGAAGATATCGCTTCTAAAGTTATTTCTAATTTGGTTAAAGATAATGTAGTAGTGCTTCATTCTTCACAGTTAATAGAAGATAATGAGAAGTTGAGTTCTTTGCTTCTTGAATATGAGTTAACAAAAGATACGTTTATTTCTAAAATCTGCGACTATCTTGCTGCTATTACAAGATCCGTACTTCTTCAAAAGCAAGCGGTTTTAATAACAGTCGGAGGAGAAACTTCCTACAAATGTTGCCGTGCAATAGGGTGTAAAAGCCTTGAAATCTTGGATACGGTTGCTCCTGCTATTCCTTTGGGTATAGATACAAAGGGACAGTTTATTGTAACAAAATCGGGAAACCTCGGCTCACAAAACACTTTAATTGATATTGTCAGATACTTTGAACAGGATAAATAATGAAAAAGATTGCAATAACTTTGGGGGACCCGAACGGAATATCTCCCGAAATTACAATAAAAGCACTTAATTTTTTAGATTTACCTAAAAATAAAGTTGTTTTAATTGCAAATAAATGTATTTTTGATTATTACAAAACAAATTTTGATTTATGCTTAGAAAAGGATTATGAAATTCTTGAAATTCCTTTTTCTAAAGAAAACATAAAATTAGGAAAAGAAACGGAAGAAGCAGGAGAGTTTGCTTTTTGTACATTAAAAAAAGCGTGTGATTTAGCAATAAATAAAGAAATTTCTGCAATTGTTACGGCACCGCTATCAAAAAATGCAATGCAAATGGCAGGTCATAATTATTCGGGGCAGACAGAAGTTTTAGAGCAATATTTAGCAAATATAAACCAACACGCTGAAATGTTATTTATATGCAATAAGTTTTCTGTTCTTTTGCTCACAAGGCACGTTGCACTAAAAGATGTTCCGACTTTTATTACAAAAGAAATGATTGTGAATAAAATTAAATCATTGGCAAATTCATTTAAAACTCAACTGAAAATTGATAATCCAAGGATTGCAATTTGTGCATTAAATCCGCACTCAGGGGAAAACGGTTTATTTGGAGATGAAGAGGAACTTGAAATTATACCTGCGGTTCAAACGCTGCAATCATTAGGAATTAACATAAAAGGACCATTCCCGTCTGATACTCTATTCACAAATTGTTTAAAAGAAAATTGTGATTATGACTGTTTTGTAGCAATGTATCATGACCAAGGACTAATACCAATAAAACTTTTGGAACAAGATAATGCCGTAAATACTACAATAGGGCTGGATGTTTTAAGAACATCACCTGCACACGGTACGGCTTTCGATATTGCAGGAAAAAATATCGCAAATCCAAACAGTATGATTAGAGCAATTGAACTCGCAATTAATATTTAATGGAAATCTCATAACTTCAATTATTGAAACAGGTTTATATTTAATTGTATAAATTATTAATTTTCACCCTTTTCATGGTAGTAAGGCAATTCTGCATTTATATCAAGTTTTCTTGCTGTTTTTTTGAAGATTTTAGATTTATATATTCCGAGGTATGCAAGGAAATACTTTAAACTTACGCCTAAAACGCCAAACCCGTATTTACAAGAACGAGAGAAGTTAATTGATGATGCCTCGGGAAAATATTTCGTCGGGCAGCTTAACTCTCCTGTTTTAAATCCGTAATAAAAAACTAATGCAAGCATTTCATTATCAAAAATAAAATCATCATCACAATCTTCAAGCGGTAGCGTTTCTAATACAGAGCGTTTAAACCCCCTAAAACCCGTATGATATTCTGATAAATGCTGACCCAAAAAGAAATTCTCAAAAGCAGTCAAGCATTTATTACAAATGTACTTATAAAGTGGCATTCCGCCTTTTAACGCATCTGATAACATTCTTGAAGCAATAACCGCATCATATTCTTCAAATACAAGCATTGAAGCGATTGCAGGAATTAATTTCGGAGAATATTGATAATCAGGGTGAAGCATAATTACAATATCCGCACCTGCTTTAAGTGCTGCGGTATAGCAAGATTTTTGATTTCCGCCATATCCCCTGTTCTCTTTGTGTACAATAGTTGTAATATTCAAATTTTTCGATATTTTTTTTGTGTTATCACTGGATTTATCATCCGTTAAAATAATTTCATCAACTATATCTTTATATATTTCATTATATGTTTTTTCCAATGTTTTTTCTGCATTATACGCAGGCATTACAACTACTATCTTTTTCCCGTTTAACATGTTAACCTCAAAATCTATTTAAACTTATTATAAGCCAATTTTATGATATTGTTAATATCAGCTAAATAGTTAAATTTTTTAACAGAAATGATATTGTTAACTTTTGTAAAATAATGTTATAATAATATAAAGCAGATTAATTATTTAGTCGATAAATAACTGGTAAAAGAAAATTGGTGGTAGTTAATGAGTTCTTGTGAATTAAAAGAGAGTTTAGAAGTTGTCTTAAATTTTGCCTGTGAAGATAAACATACTATCTTAATCGTAGACGATGAAGAAAACAATCTTCAATTATTAAGACGTACTTTTAGAAACAAATACAATATTTTAATGGCACACAACGGCTTAGAAGCTCTCGACGTGGTAAAACAACACGGTGATGAAATCTCATTAATTGTATCTGACCAAAAAATGCCTGTTATGGAAGGGACTGAATTTTTTAAGAAAGTCAGAGAAACAAATCCTCAAATTATAAAAATTCTTTTAACAGGGCACGTTGATACCGATATTCTTGTTGCAGCTATTAATGATTGCGACTTGTACCAATATATATTAAAACCTTTTGAGCCTGAAGAGCTGAAAATTGCGGTTGATAACGGCATTCAAAAATATTCTATGGCTAATAACAATAAAGTATATTACCAAGAATTAAAGGAGCTTTTCTATAAAACAATCAGAGCAATTTCTAATGCTTTGGATACTAAAGATTCTTATACAAACGGTCATTCACTAAGAGTTACTCTTTATTCTATGATTATAGCGAAAGAATTAAATCTTTCCCCTGAATATATGGAAGAAATTGAGATTGCAGGTTTATTGCACGATATCGGTAAAATTGCAATGCCCAAAAGCATTTTATGCAAAAACGGGAAATTGACTGATGAAGAATTTTTAGTTATGAAATCTCATCCTGTCAGAGGGGAAAAGATTGTTATAAACATAAAAAAACTTCAAAAAATATCAGAGTGGGTAAAAGCACATCACGAAAAGTGGGACGGCAACGGATATCCTGACGGATTAAAAGGGGAAGAAATTCCATTAGCAGGACGTATTATTGCTTTAGCTGACACTTATGACGCAATGACATCAACAAGACCATACAGAACCGCTCTATCTCATGAAACGGCGGTTTCAGAAATAAGAAGATGTTCAGGTACTCAATTTGACCCGAATTTAGCAGGAATTTTTGTTCGTGTAGCAGATAAAATCGATGCAGCAAGAAGAAATCCGGAAGAATACTATAAAGAATATTCTTTACTTGGCAAAAATGTTGATTTTAAAATCAGCTCCGAAGCAGCTGAACATGTTTAATAATCAATTTAACTATTTTCGTCATATATGGAAATAATAAATATGCATTTTAACCTTGCCATATATAGTTTAGCTAAGCTTATACATTCTGTATAGTCTTTGATTCTCGGTCATATCTATAATTTACAACTTCACCTGTTACTATTAGCTTGATAGCTTGTTCAACTATTTCATAAGGAACTTGAAACCACTCTCTTGGAGTATGTCTAGAACCATCATTATCGAATACGTCAATGCTTATTTGACAAGAGCCTAGAAATCTATGCAATAAATCTTCAAATTTTTGTGTATTAATATTATAAGTTTTAAATTCTGCAATGACATAATAGTGATGAATAGAGTAGGTCACTCTCAAAATGACAGGTTCGAACTCGCAGAGAAATCAATCAAGAACTAAAAAAGGACCTCTTAATAAGACTCTTAATTTAAATGGCAGGACCGACGAGGCTGTCTTGAATTTTTTGCGATAAACGGCATTTCGCATTTTGTTTTCAGAAACTTCGTTTCTTCCAAACAAAACTGCTCCAGCCTCTGCAAAAAATTCGCTCGAACTAAAACAGGTGTAAACAGGTTATAATAATGAGATTAAAAAATCAGTGAGATGTAGATGTCTAGT
>CAYYPD010000067.1:0-9942 GCA_964473445.1 uncultured Muribaculaceae bacterium | reverse complement strand
TGTTAAAGACCTAAGCAAAAACAAAACAAAAGCAACTCTTATCGGACTTGGAATTTGTGCTGTTTTATGTATGGGAGTACAACCGTTAAACAGATACTTAACAAAGAAAAGAACGGGGAAAGACGGTTTCGTTGGTGTAGATAATAATAACAACACTCAAGATACAAAAAAATCAAACGCCTATAAACCTTTGAAAGTGCTTTCAGGTATTGCATTCCCTCTTGCAGCAATCAGGTCAATCGGTAAACCTGCTGATTTAATTACAAACGTTCAATTTAACAGTAAAGTACCGACTATTAACCAATTTAAGTTCTTATACGGTCTTACAATAGGTTCAAGATTATTATCTTCAAGAGATGGTAATGAATTAAGAGAATCTTTAATTAAAGATACTTTAGGCTTTACAAACTGGTTAATACTTGGCGGCATGGTTTCAAAACTTACGGCCAGAGCTATCGGCGGTAAAGGTTTAATCAACAACCCTCTTTCTCAAGAAGGTAAAAAAGGATTGAAATACAGTCTTAAATGGCTGGCTAAAGCATCTGTTAAAACTTTTGATGAAGTATTAGTTCCAAACACTTCAAATGTTGTATATAAAGATAAAGCAAAAACATTTGCTGAAATGCTTAAAACTGCAGCTCCTGACGTAAAATCAAAGATTGCAAAAGTTGCATTCTCACAAGTTGCAGGTTACTTGTACTCCGGTATTGTTTTAGGTGTAGGTATTTCAAAACTTAATATCTTTATCACAAAGAAACTTAATGCTAAAAAAGCACAACAAAATAATCAAAATGCAAATACTCAACTTCAAGCAACCATTTCAACTCCAAAAGATAACTACAAAGGTAATCTTTTAGATAAATACAGAGGTAACCTTTTAGACAAATATAAAAAATAAAATAACATTACTTTTTGTTTAACAAACATTTTGTTATAATTATTTTATGGGTATCAGTTTAAAAAAAGAATTTTTAGAGTTAATTTCGGAAAACATCAAGGAAAACATCCTTGATGTTTCGAAATTTGCAGAAAGTGTTGGCACCGAAATATTCTTAATTGGAGGAGTCGTCAGAGATTTAATTATAAATAATCCCATTAAAGATATTGATATTGTTGTGCAGGCGGATGCAATTAATTTTTGCCGTTCATTAGCGGATAATTTGGAATGTAAAATTGTATCAGAGCAAGAAAATTTACGCACGGCAAAAGTTGCATTTAAAAGCGGTAATGTAATAGATTTTGCTTCAACTCGTGAGGAAAACTATGTGGAGTCAGGAGTATTGCCAATTGCTTGCAACTTTGGCTGCCTGTTGTCAGAGGATGTAAAAAGACGTGATTTTACAATTAATACTTTAGCGATAAAACTTACGGGCAATGATAAATTCTCCCTCGTTGATTATTTTAACGGGTATGATGACATAAAAAATAAGAAAATAAGAGTTTTGCATGATAACAGTTTCATTGATGACCCGTCAAGAATTATTCGTGCATTAAAATTTAAAGTCAGATTTGATTTTGAAATAGAGGAACGAACTTATGCTTTAATGCAAAGTTACTTGTGTGATGTAAGTAAAACAATGCCGTTAAAGCGTATTAAAAGTGAACTCAAACAATATTTTGCAATAAATAATGACAGCTTGTATCCGTTAATAATTAAAACAAACACATACAAGCTGATTTCGGATAACCCGATAACAGATATTAATCCTGATAATTTTAAACTTATATCAAACTTTGAATTATTTCAAAAAAATAATATGTGGTTCATTTATGTTGTTTTATTGATAATTAATTCTGATTTTTCTCTCCAACGATTAAATTTTAACTCGGCAGAGTTAAAAGTAATAAGAGAAGTAAGGGAACTTATAGCAGAAAAACATTCTGAAAATCTGACAAATAAAGAAATTTATAATATGTTTGATAAATTGAATAATCTGTCAATCGCAATATATTATTTGATAACAGGAAGCAAAATCGTTGAAAGATTTTTAAAAGCTCTAAAAGAGATAGAAGTTTTGATTACGGGAAAAGATTTAATTGAGCTGGGATTTATCCCGTCCGCTTATTTTTCTGAACTTTTTGACAAAATTTTAGATAAAAAATTAAACGGCGAATTAAAAACAAAGAAAGATGAAATAAATTTTGTAAAACAATTTTTGATAAAACAAACTAATTAAAAAGGAGAAGTTTTTAGCTTCTCCTTTTATAGTTTTAATTACAATTTTTACGCTTTTGCCATTAATTGAGCTGCTTGTTCTTTTAATGATTGAGCCTTATCTGTATGTTCCCATGGAACATCAAAGTCAGTTCTTCCCAAATGACCGTATGCAGCAAGTTTTTGATAGAATTTACCGCCGTTTTTAGCAGGTAAGTTTCTTAAATCAAATTGGTTAATAATAGCACGAGGTCTTAAATCGAAATTCTTTTCAACCAATTCCATAATTGCATCATCTGAAATTTTACCCGTTCCAAACGTGTCAACAAAGATAGAAACAGGTTGTGCTACACCGATAGCGTAACCGAGTTCTATTTCACATTTGTCAGCTAATCCTGCAGCAACAATGTTTTTAGCAACATATCTTGCAGCATAAGCAGCACTTCTGTCAACTTTTGTCGGGTCTTTTCCTGAAAAAGCACCCCCGCCGTGTCTTGAATAACCGCCGTATGTATCTACAATGATTTTACGACCTGTTAAACCTGCATCCCCTTGAGGACCGCCAATAACAAATCTTCCTGACGGATTGATTAAGTATTTTGTTGAGCTGTCAGGTTTCAATTCTTCTGAAGCGAATACATAATCAATAACATATTTAATCATGTCATTTTTAATAATTTCTTGAATTTTTGTATTATCATCGATTCCGCCAATTACATCATCGTGCTGAGTAGAAATAACAACAGTATCAATTCTTACCGGTTTATCATTTTCATATTCAACAGTAACTTGAGATTTTCCGTCAGGTCTTAAATATTTTAAAATACCTTGCTTTCTAACTTGTGCAAGTCTGTATGCTAATTTGTGAGCTAAACTGATTGGCAACGGCATTAATTCCGGAGTTTCATTACAAGCAAAACCAAACATAATACCTTGGTCGCCTGCACCGATGTTGTTCGTTTCATCAGAAGAAACTGCTGCATTATTATCTCTTGTTTCAAATGCTTTATTTACACCGCCTGCAATATCTGATGATTGTTCGTCAATACTTGTTATAACTGCACATGTTTTGTTGTCAAAACCGCCTGAAGATTTGCCCGTATAACCTATATTTTCGATTGTAGTTCTTACTACATGAGGAATATCAACATAGCAAGAAGAAGTAATTTCTCCTGAAACAAGTACCATACCGGTAGTAACAGAAGTTTCAGCTGCTACTCTTGATTTTGAATCTTTAGTAAGGAATTCATCTAAAATTGCGTCTGATATTTGGTCGCAAACTTTATCAGGATGACCTTCCGTAACGGATTCAGAAGTAAATAAATATTTTCTCGAACTCATTTTGGCTTCCTTTTCAAACTTGCCTAAACTAACTTATAAAAGTGTACCGCTAACATTCGGAAAAAGCAAACAAAAAGAAACAAACCGTAATAGTATGGTTTGTTTCTTTTAACTTATTAAAATAAGACTATTTTGCTTCTCTTATATTTAACTTTTTAATTAAAGACCTGTAATCTTCAAGGTTTCTGTCTTTCAAGTATGAAAGAAGTCTTTTTCTTCTACCAACCATCATAAGAAGACCACGTCTGCCTTGGAAATCTTTTTGATTAGATTTTAAGTGTTCGGTTAATTCTAAGATTTTTTCTGTTAATAAAGCGATTTGGGTTTCAACGCTTCCTGTATCTTTAGCATTCTTACCGTATTTTGCAACGATTTCAGCTTTGTTTTTTAAATTAATTGTCATGTTTGTATCCTTTAATATTGTGACTTTTTCGGTGGGTAAGTCTTTTATATTTAAGTAGATAATACCATTTCAAAAATAAAATGCAACGAGTAATTTTAATGTTATTAATTTTTGTTAAAAATATGTAAACAGAGGGAATAAAAAATATAATGGAGTTATTAACCGATTGGAGAAATACTTATGTTTAATTTTATCAAAAACTTAATTTGTTCAATTTTGTGTCAGGCAAAATATAATGCAACGAAAATTTATAATGTTTATTTTGATGAAATAACTTTGATTAGCGGTATGTGTAAAGATGCAGCCGGAGAAGATTGTACCTATCACTAATTTATTTGTTATGATATGATATTTCCCCAATTTTAATTTTTAAAAAAATATATTAATATACTGAATTAATATTATTTTTTTTCTATGATTGAAATTATCTTTATTTTTAGAAATTATGGACATAAAATCTCCACACGCAGCTTCAAGTTTTTTCAGAGCCGTTTTCAGATGTTTTATTTCCAAATCCAGTTGCGAATTATTATCCATTATTCCCCACACTGTCACTACTTGTATAAAGGTTATAACAGCATTAAAATTGCAGAAAATCTTAAAAGTTTTACAAAAGTTTAGATTTATTCTTGTGTGTCGGTATCTATATCAACAGTCTTTAATTTCTTTTCAATCTTTCTGTTCCAAGGTAAATCTTGTCTGAAAATATATTCATAACCTGTTACCTCCCCTTTTGAAAAAGTGGAAAGCTGTTCATCACAAAGTACTTCAAAATCTTTTTGCAATTTTTGAGTAAATTCATGCCTGTCAAAATTTACGTTATCCTTTGTTAAAACAATAGGTTCACCGACTTCTACAAGACATTCGGGTCTGTCTTCACGCAAAAATGTATAGTTAACCGCAACAGGAATTAAATTAACTCCTCCTACATTTTTTGCAACTTTTTGTGCAACATAAACCATGCCCGTTTGGAATTCAATAGGTCTGTAGTTTGGCGGTCTTACAATACCTTGAGGAAAAATCCAAAAGCCCATATCAGGTTCTTTTAAATCTTCTGAAATATATTTTAATGATTTCATTGCTTCTTGAGCAGACGCTTTATTTATGGGAAATGCCCCAATTAAAGCGAAAAGCGGAAATCTGTTTAATTCTTCTATCATCATTCTTGCACGAACATGAAACGCTCTACGCATTAAATTGTATCCGACAATACCGTCCCACCAATTCATGTGCGGAGCATAAATTATGCAAGGATAATCTTTATTTCTTCGTTCATTAAAGACTTCAAGATTTTTAACTCTTAACGCATAAAATCTATGGCTTAGCATTCTAAAAAGAATTTTATCTGCGAGCCAAGTCCAAAACGGATAGTTGTGAGCTTTTCTAAACTTCTCTTTCCTATTCCTAAGTTTTGTAGGTGGTACGTTTGAATATAACTTTTCTTCTTTCACTATATAAATCCTAATCCCTAATTATTATAACATTTTTTTTATGTTAATCAAATATTTCTTTTACACTTACGGCTTGTAAGCATTTAATCTCTTCCAATTCTTTATAGACCTTTAAAACAGGAGCTTTATCATTTGAATAAATCTTAGCGTTTATCTTTAATACATCAGCATCTTCATCAATTGTTTTGTGGTTATAATCAATTATATCAGGGAACAAGTCAATTAATTTTTTGTAAACTTCTTCATATTCATCATATTTACAAGTGAAAGAAACTTTTATTTTCTTAAAATGTTTTAAGTTTTTAGGCATTAATTTTAATTCGAAAATTCTGATTAAAACAAGTACTGCAACGGTAAATATTGTAGAAACAACAGCAACATCAATCTTACCGCAGCCGCACGCCATTCCGACCGCAGCCGCTATCCATAACGTAGAAGCAGTTGTCAGCCCCGTAACGGTTAAACCTTGTCTTAATACGGTACCTGCACCTATAAAACCGATGCCTGTAATTATCTGTGCTGCTACTCTTGCCGGGTCGCCCATCGGGTAAAGAGAAACTGCTGTTGAAAATCCGTATACAGAAAGAATAGTAAATATGCAAGAACCTAAGCATACAAGGATTTGAGTTCTTAACCCTGCCGATTTATTTGTCAATTCTCTTTCAAAACCTATAACGGAGCCTAATACTATGGAAACAACTATTCTTACTAATATATCTGCATCAGCGATATGAAAATATTGGAGAAAATCATGCATATCATCTTTCCTTACTGTTGGGATCTACTGCATCTCTAATTGTATCACCAATTACGTTAAAAGCTAAGACCGCAACAAAAATTAAAAATCCCGGTATTAAAAGCCAAGGTCGGGAAACTATATTTGCAAATTCTTGTGCTTCTTTCAACATATTACCCCAGCTTGCATCAGGTTGTTGAATACCAAGTCCGAGAAAACTAAGCCCCGATTCGGATAATATGTAAGACGGAACGCTTAGTGTCATTGCTACTATTACATAGCTTAGAGTTTGCGGCAGAATATGGCGGACTATTGTCCTCATATTGCTTGCTCCAAGAGCTTCCGAGGCAATAACAAATTCTTTTTTCTTTATTGAAAGAACCATTCCTCTTACTACCCTTGAAAATCCTGCCCAACCGATAAGAGCAAGAATTAAAACTATCAATGAAAATCGTTGAACACTTGTCATGTTTGCAGGAAGAATTGACGCTAAAATAATGAGCAAATAAAAACTCGGGACTGACATTATTGCTTCAGCTACCCTCATCATGATAAAATCAACTTTACCGCCTAAATACCCCGATAAACCTCCATAAAGCATTCCTAACGGGAACGATACAAATAGTGCCAAGAACCCGATTGTTAAAGAAATTCTGCCGCCAAATAACAATCTTGAAAAATTATCCCGACCGTTAATATCCGTACCTAAAAGATATAATTCTCCGCCTGTTTCAACATTGTAAAAATGTCTGTCAATCGGAATTATCCCGAATAATTTATATTTATATCCCTTTGAAAAATATCTTACGGCATATTTTTTTGTTCTGTCCTCAACATACTTTGTATCGAAATTCTCTTTATCGAAATATCTTATATAGTTATATGTGTATGGAAGCGAGAACTTGCCATATTCATTAATTATATATATTTTTGATGGCGGGCAATATGCTTTATCTCTGTTTGAATAATCTTTTGAATAAGGACAAATAAAGGAAGCCCAAAAGACAGTTAAATATAATGCAAGAAGAATAAAAAACGAACATTTTGCAAACTTATCTTTGAATATGGCTCTAATTATTGAAAGTCCGTGAACAGAACTGATATCAGGAAGTTGTTTTGCCATTATACAACCTCTACTCTCGGGTCAACTACTTTCAACAATATATCCGCAATAAGGTTGCCGGCAACAAGCATTATTGTTCCTATCATAAGAGAAGCCATTACAAGGTTAATATCAGATTTCATAACCGCTTCAAGAATTAATCTGCCTAATCCCGGATATTGAAATACATATTCTGTTAAAGCTGCTCCGCTTAAAAGAGAAGCAAATTCAAACCCTAAAAGTGTAACCATTGGATTTATTGCATTACGAAGAGCATGTTTATATATTACTTTTGTTTCGCTCAAACCTTTTGCTCTTGCAAATTTAACATAATCAGATTCAAGTACATCCAAAAGATTACCTCTCATTTGACGCTGCAAGCCTGATAAAGAAATAGTAAACAAAACAATTACAGGTAATACAAGGTGATGAAGTACGTCAAGAATTTTGCCGACAGGTGTTAACTCGGAATAATTATAACTTGTAAGTCCGCCTGTTGGGAACCACCCTGTTTTAACCGCAAATATCAGCAATAACAGAGCAAAGAAAAATGACGGGATTGCCATTCCTACACTTGATAAAATAGTTAAAACTCTATCAATCGGTTTTCGCCAATGAAGAGCTGCCACAATACCTAAGGGTATGCCGGCAAGCCATGTGAATAAAATAACAAACCCTGTTAAAAGCAAAGTATTTGGTATTCTCTCCATTAATTTATCCGAAACTTTTTCTCCCGTAGTGCAATAGCCTAAATCGCCCCGAACAAAACTTCCAAGCCATTTTCCATACTGCACAATTACGGGTTTATCCAGCCCTAAACGCTGAACTTCCGAGTTTAAAGTTTCTTGTGTAATAGAAGGATTAAGCCTTAACTCGGCAAGCGGGTCAACAGGAGCTAACCTTATTAAGAAAAAACTAATCAGCGATACCAAAAACAATAGAGGTATTGTCTGCAAAAATCTTTTAATCACATAACCTAATAACTTCATACGCTAATTGTAGAATACATTTAATATTTTAGCAATTAGTCATTTGAACTTAATAATGTTATATAAAAGCTACACTTTTTGGAAAACATATATGTATTCGTGTTTGAAGATATAAAATCCGCCGTTTAAAGCTCTATATCTCCACAAATTTGCAGTTTTACCTTTTGCTCTTTCGTTACCTTCCATATTTTTAACGATAACAGCTTTCATTTTAAATCCGATTTCACGCATTTTAGCTGCACAATCAGCTCCTAAAGGAACAATTTCTCCGTCTGCATATTTATCACCGATAATCAAAGCAGCAAATCTTCCTTTTTCAAGCATATCATATCCGTTTTTTGCAACTTTTCCGAACAATTCATAAAATTTTTCAGTTGAACCGCAGTTTGATAAATCTTCTTTCTTATCAGAGAATTTTATAATATCGTCATAAGGCGGATGAAGCATTAGAAATTGTGCTTTCTCGCTTCTCATAACATCAAGTCTTGTTTGAACTTTCTCTTTTACACTGTCAGAGGCACTGTCTTCACAAATAAGGTTTACATCCGTTACAAGTTCTTTGGGAGAGAATTTATTAGCAACAATGTCAACCTGTTCACTTTTAAGTTCTACCCCGATACATCTTCTTCCCATATTAAGTGCTTCAATTGCAGATGTACCTGAACCTAAAAACATATCCAGTACAATGTCGCCTTTTTTAGTAAATCTTTCGTACAGTTGTTGAGCAATTTGAGGAATATAATTCCCGTGGTAATCGTTTGAATGACCGTGAGTATTATCTCTTGAAGCAAATTCCCACCAAGTATCAGTTTTAATATGTGAATATTCTTTCCAGTTATTAAGGTCAATGTCGCTATATGGCTTTGTCTTTCTTTCTTTAACAATTCGTAAATCAGGTTGCAGTTCCTGTATTCTGACCTTTTTTGTGTTTTCTTTTCTCACAATATTTCTCCAAATAAATACTATATCTGTTTGTTTAGTATATAAAAATGTGAGTATTTTTTAATCGTACAAATATTGTATTTGAAAATTCAACTTGAAAATTCTCCAAAAAACATTAATACATGAAAGAACTCGTGTTTTTTAAATATCAAAAATACAACAAATATATGATGTTCTTGTATATAAAAAAATATATTGTATTTTTGAGGGATAAAAGATTAGGGTAAATATGGCAGTTTCAACTGAAGAAATTAAGAATAAATCATCGTTAAAGGATAATCTTATTTATGATTACCCTTGGTTTTATAATAATTTTTTTAATGAAGTAAAAGAAGTTTCAAAAGTATTCTTTGAAAAAGAATTTACTTTTCGTTTTTTAGGATTGACTAATTCCGAGAATATTTTGTTTTACGGTGATGAATATTTTGTGAATAAAATTGCCATTACACCAAACACCGATTTTAAAATAAAGTTATCGGAAAATGTTGTAGGAATACTTTTAGACTCTTCTTTAGGAAAATCCGAAGAAAAGTTCGACTTGCAATATCTGAGTGATATTGAAGCAGGACTAATTAATTCATTTACAATTTTTTTATATGAGAGATTAGAAAAAACTTTTAACAAAGAAGACGCAACAAAAAAGGCAATACAAAACAGTGCCGAATATAGTTTTACTTTTTATATACAAGATGAGGGAAAACACGTCGGCAAAATTATTATAAGCATTCCGGAGTATATTGTTCCTCCAATTGTGTTAGAAAAACCAAAAGAAAGATTTTCTATAGATGATTTTGCCCAATCTGATGCACCGGTAGGCGTTTGT
>CAYYPD010000066.1:0-9951 GCA_964473445.1 uncultured Muribaculaceae bacterium | reverse complement strand
TGTATATTTTCGGAATACTGTTTTGATTTTCTCTTAATTTAAAATATGTTATAATAGAAGATATTAGAGCAATCGGTTCCACTTTGTTTTGATTTTCTCTTAATTTAAAATATGTTATAATGAAAAAGGTACAAAGCCTATGAAGAATATGGTTTTGATTTTCTCTTAATTTAAAATATGTTATAATTTATAGTTTTATTATGAGTAACGATGATTTGTTTTGATTTTCTCTTAATTTAAAATATGTTATAATATGTAGAACAATCTTACTTAACTCCACAAAGTTTTGATTTTCTCTTAATTTAAAATATGTTATAATTATAGCAGACTATGACCTTTATAGAATACAGTTTTGATTTTCTCTTAATTTAAAATATGTTATAATCAAATCCAGTAGTACAAACGTCCGCTACACGTTTTGATTTTCTCTTAATTTAAAATATGTTATAATTTTTTTCAAAAAACTTTAAGCCGAGTTTAGTTTTGATTTTCTCTTAATTTAAAATATGTTATAATCAAAACCTACGACATATTAGACAGAACATGTTTTGATTTTCTCTTAATTTAAAATATGTTATAATAAACCAATAGGCAGCACATACACATCAGGAGTTTTGATTTTCTCTTAATTTAAAATATGTTATAATATTTTCAGACTATAAACTTTATAAAATAGGGTTTTGATTTTCTCTTAATTTAAAATATGTTATAATACAATTTTCGGAGTTCCGAAATTTAACAAAGTTTTGATTTTCTCTTAATTTAAAATATGTTATAATAGAACGATGATTACGGAGATATAAACGATGGTTTTGATTTTCTCTTAATTTAAAATATGTTATAATATACATTACCAATACCTGTAAATGCAAGAGTTTTGATTTTCTCTTAATTTAAAATATGTTATAATTTAGACAAGCTATTATGATTAATGAATTCCGTTTTGATTTTCTCTTAATTTAAAATATGTTATAATTCAATATTTGACTATAACTGGCGTAGAAGTCGTTTTGATTTTCTCTTAATTTAAAATATGTTATAATGTACAGCAAATAACATATTTAATGGAATAGGTTTTGATTTTCTCTTAATTTAAAATATGTTATAATTTTACTAATAAAGATAAACAAACAAAAACTGTTTTGATTTTCTCTTAATTTAAAATATGTTATAATATTAAAATGGAACAGAAACAACTATTTATAGTTTTGATTTTCTCTTAATTTAAAATATGTTATAATTATTGTTCGGTATGAATTTTCACGAAACAGTTTTGATTTTCTCTTAATTTAAAATATGTTATAATAAAAAAAGAGATTACACACAAAAATTTTAGGTTTTGATTTTCTCTTAATTTAAAATATGTTATAATAGGTAGAGTTACAATACAAGATTTAAACCCGTTTTGATTTTCTCTTAATTTAAAATATGTTATAATAAAAAAGGACAAAATTATTTCAGCGTTTTTGTTTTGATTTTCTCTTAATTTAAAATATGTTATAATAGGATATACAAAAGACACAAAATAATATATAATAAATACATAAAATATTTTAAATTAAGAGACCAATCATAATTGAAAAGAGAATAGTTAGTTCCTCTGTATGGTAAATGCACGTAATAGCTCATTCTCTAATCCTTTTCAAAATTCATGACTTTTCTATTTTAACATGAAATTACCAAAAAGTCATTTGTTTTTCTGCGTTTTCGCCCATTTGTTTTTTATATTTTGATGGGTTATAGTCTGATTTTTGGATACAAATTGAATTGCTCCATTGAATATCCGTCAGATAAAAAACATTTATTTGTCCGGTTGTGGGTGCCAGTTTTTCTATCATTTTGGTATATTGTTCCGTTCTGTCATAAGTTACGCAAGAGCGGACATATATAGAATTTTGAAGCATAAAATAGCCTAACTTTAATAAATCTTTTCTAAAATTATTTGCCAATCGCATATCTTCTTTCTCGGCAACCGGCAAATCAAAGCATACAAATAGCCAACCCATTCTATATTTACTCTTCATATTCTCTATTCTTATGTTTATCTTTATACAAGTATTGTTCATTGATATCCGGTAATAATATCTTTGAGCAATCGTAATTTATAAAGGCAGAAACAATTTCTTCAATATAAATATCAATTAAGTCTATAATTTTATAACTGTAATTTTTATATTTAATTCTGTAATCTTTCAAGCAATTTGGTAAAAATTTAATCCATTCTTGAATTTCTTCATTTTCAAATTCTTCAGGATAATTTCGGGAAAAATTATATAAATAAATATCAATAAATGCTCTAAATGGTTCGGCTAAATCATAGACAAGGGGTGTCGTTTTATAATTGCTTGTATGGTGAATTCCTAAATTTGGGAGCAGTCCATGAATTAAAACCGATCTGTATATAATTGTTTTTAGAACGGCATATCCGTAATTTAAACAAACATTTTCAAAACTTTGTGCATTTTGATGTTCTCTTTTCATTGGTTCACTTAGAAAAAAGAAATAATTGTGCCAATATTGTTTTGCTATGTTAGCTTCATTCATTAATGGTTTATTAATTAGGTTATAAAGATTGTGATTTTTACATCCCATTAAATCAAGTACTTTTGCTTGGTTTAGTGCTTTTTGTTTTACTATTTGTTTCCATAAATTTATTGTAAAAGGTTCATTTTGTGCAATTTGATTTTTAAAAACATTTGTTTTTACTGTTCTTGCAAAAGGAACACTCCATCCTACAGGCTGAAAATTTCTATCACAGTGTTGTATTACAACGTCATTTTTTAATAAAACAGCAATTGCACTATTAGAAAAGGCAACGGCAGGAGTACAAACAACAACAGCCTTTATGTCTGCAATCGGCAATTTGTAAATTTCTCCTGTTGATTTTATTTCACAAAACAAAAGTCCTTTATCTATTGAGATATAACTTCCGTTCTTGGTAATATGGAGTATATGATAGCTCATATACTCCTTTTAATGTTTTATTTTAAAATGTCAATTATATTTTTAGTCTTGTAAATTCTGCAATAGAAAGATTCTTTGCACTAGTTAAAATTTCTTGCCCTATATTATTCTCTATTTTTACTGGTCCCGCTTCACTTATTGTTCTTAGTTTATAAATTCCTTTTGGATATTTAATTGCACCAGCCATAAAATCGTTTGGAATGTTGATTAAACAGCCTGATGTAAACATTTCCCCTCCTTTATAAAGTTTACAACCGGAACTTAACAATTTTTCTTTTGAATCTTTTGTTGATTTATTTGAGTAGATAGGCATTACTCTTACGGAACCTTTTTTGTCATAATATAAGATTTGTCCTTTATGACCTTTTGAGTGTTTAAATTGACCTTTTGTTTGTCCTTTGCCAAAGTCGCAGTACTCCCCTAATCTTTCATGTCCGTTTTCATCGGTTTCTATTATTCCCGCAGAAACAGTTGTTAATACTCTTTTTACAAAGGTACGTTTTTTAGGGTGAACATAATTTTGAAGCATATTAATCCAATCCTCATTGGACATATTGGTTTCAAGTTTAGTCAGTAAATCATTTTTAATAACGTCGTCAACAATTGTCTTAATTGATTTTTCTTCTTTTTTTATTTTTTCAATGCTGATTTTAGATGTGATAAAGGTTCTATCTCCTATAACCCTTTTCCCATATATAGTTTCTAATGGTCTTATGTTGGATTTTAAAACTTTCTTATGAGTATATGGAATAGGCATAAGTTCGTTAATTTTTTGTTCGACATAAGGTTTATATAACCCTTCAACAATATATTTATGTTTTTCTTTATCCAGTTTTAAATTTCGCACATAACTTATACAAATGGCATCTAGTGCGTGGTGTTTAGGATTACTTCTGTTTTTCTTCTCGTCATCTCCAAGAAGAGAATTTAATTTATATATATTTCTTATTTTTGCAGTAATAGAACCATTTTCGACAAAGACATGTCGATTTTCTCCTTTTACCTGCATTCCCCATCCGCAAAGCATGTGAGTAATAGCACTTGAAACCTTTGCAACTTGTGCTGTTTCAGCTAGTCCGTTATAACTTTCTATAAGTTTTTCACATTTTTCAGGGGGCGAAATAAGCAGGCTTTTCTTTTTCTTTCCCAGTGTTTTTATATCAATAATTCGATTTGTATATATTGCCCATTTTTCTTTGTCAGAGGATAACCACTCATAAGGAGTTCTTCCTTTTTTGTTTTGATTTTCAATTGAATAGCATAATACTTTATTATAAAGTGCATCATTTCCCATATCCGTACGAGGGTAAATATGGTCAATTTGGCAAAAATCCAAATCGCTGACTCCAATTCTCTTTCCGCTATATACGCATAGAAAACCTTGTTCTTTTGCTAATTTCCATTTTATAAAATTAGTAGAAGAATAGCTGCCTGCTTCTTCTAACTCTTTTTTTAATTGTTCATTTTCTTTTTCTTGTTTCTTGATATAATCTTCATTTGCCTTTGCTTTTATTTTCCCAAATAAAGAATTATCTGCACCATCCCTAACAAATTCAAATATAACTTCATCAGGTTTATCATATTTTGATATTAAATCACTTAAAGTATTTCTAAATATTTGTAATCTGTTTCTTACTACAGGATTAGTAATATTTCCAATCAGAATATCACTTTCTATCTCTGCATTTTGTACAGTAGAATATAAATTTGTTCTATTATCGCCAATATAGAGATTATCAATATCTCCAAAGTTTTTAAGCATTTCTTGTATTTCTTCTTTTGTAATTCCATTACGAGTTCCTGCTTTATCTGTGTATTTTTCAATATCTAATTCGTCTGGATTATTTCCGGAAAGAATGATATCGGTCATGATTTGGCATGCACGACGGCAAAAAGATGAACGACCTGAAATATTTACTTTAAACGGTTCTAATTTTTCTTTTATGACTTTTTTCCCTATAACTTTTTCAATATCTGTTTTTGTAACAGTAAAGCTCGGGTTTTTAGTTTTGTCTCTTCTTATGATATTTAAACTTTCAACCCAATCCGGAATTTTATTATCATATATTTGTTTTATTTCATAAGATTCAAGTTGCCTTAATTTATTCGTTTCATTATCAGTAAATCTTAAATTTTTTAATTTCATTAATAATGTAAATGTGATATTCTCAATTGTATCTGCACTACATACATTACGCTTAGGTAAAAGCCGACATTTTGCAATGATTCTGTTATCAAATCTGGGTATTTTTTGCCCTAAAACACCTTGCCAATCTCTTTTTGTTCCTCTATGTTGTACCCATTCCGAATTATAATAAGACCCATAAGCCTCTCTATATTCTCCATATAAAAATTCTTCAACTGAAACATTTTCAAGTTGTTGCAGTTGGTTTTTTGCATTTGTCCATAATGTTGTCAACTCTTTTATGACAAGCTCTCTTGGGGTAACTCGGCCTACCAGTCTGATTTTTTTAGGAAATAACCCAATACTTCTTTCAAAAGCATTTGGGTTTTTCTCTGACCATAATCCAAGTAAAGCAGCATCATAGAAACATGGGTATTTGTATTTTTCTGAATTTATGATTTCTATGTCATTGTATTGCGAATACTTTTTTATAGCTTCTTCATTTTCTTTATCATCCGTTAAATTAGCCCACGCAATATTGTTATCATATCCTCTTCTTTGAATTGCACTATGCAATGCTTTATAGATTTGCCAGTCTTCCAGCTTTTCTCCCATTATTAATGCACAACGTAACATTGTAGAATTATATATTGTCTCATCCCCTTTAGATGCAAATTCTTTTGTAAACCTTTCATCGCTTTTATCAAGCAAGGTTAATCCTTTACTTTGCCATAAATCATCAAACCATTTTTCACGTGCACGATGTGCTTCTATTGTTTTGTGAACTCTTCTTCTTGCACTGTTATCTTTTATATCTGAATGAGAAATATCTATTATAACAGATCCTAAATCTTTAATTTCATTATCAAATCTGACACAAAATCCTATACTGGACTTCCCCATATCAAATGCAAAAACTTTTTTCATAACGTATTAGCCTCTTTCTTTATGGAACTTATTATAACTTTTTTAGTGTTTTTAAACAATGATTGCTTTTCACATGCTCATTATTTTGATAAGCTTTTATTTATTCATTCTTGAAAATGAGGTAATAATTTGTTATTATTATGGAACAGGAATTGAGTATATGAATTTAACAGACGAACAAATTAATAAAATTTTTGAGCTGGCTTCTATGGAAGACAGGCTAAAGAAAGCTGAACTTACTTCTGCGGATGTTAGTGAAGCATTGATTGAAATTGAAAGAAAAATATATTCTTTCTCGGCAGAAAACGAATCTGATACTTTAAAAGAGAAAAAAGTTTTAATTGCAGATGATTTGGAACTTTCAATATATCAATTAAGCACTGTTCTTAAAAGAATCGGTATTATTCCTGTTGTTGCAAGGCACAAAGAAGAAGCATTATCAGAACTCCAAAAAGCACAGTTTGATACTATAATTATTGATTTGTTTATTCCTGACAGTTCTGACGGCTTAGACTTGATTAGAGAAGCTGTCAAAAAAAGAGCAGAAAACAACTCAAATTGCAAAATTTTAGTTATTTCGGGAACAGATGATACTACCTTGATTGAAAAATGCTATGAAGCAGGTGTTGATTTATATATTCAAAAGGAGAAAGATTGGCATTCTAAATTACTTAAGTTTTTAAGCTCATCTTTCCAGTCAGAAAAAAATGTTGCGTATTCAAGGTTTATTATTAATAACAACATTGTTTCTTATATAATAAAATCTTTTAACGACCCGAAAGTATTTGATTCTGTTATAAAAAATATAAATTCATCAATGTACACAGGTCTTGTAAATGTTTTATTTGATTTAAGAGAAGTTTCTTCTTTTGAATTAGACAATGCTTACATTTTTGCGGATATATATAAAATTTGTGCTCAAAACGGCGGAAAATTTGTCATAATAAATCCGTCCGCAAGCATAAAAGAAGCGTTGTCTTTTGCATATTTGTCTGATGTTATTACGATTGCAAATTCCGTTGAAGATGGAGTTGCTTTCATAATGGAGCAGAAGAATTAACTTTCTATCATATTTACTCTTTTCAAGTGTCTTTCAGCTTCAAAAGGAGTTTCCAACCATATTTTGCAGATATCTTTTGCAAGATATTCTCCAACAATTCTTTCTCCAAAGCAAAGAATGTTGCAATCATTATGTAATCTTGAAAACCTTGCAGATGTTGTATCTGAACATACAACTGCACGAATACCTTTAACTTTATTGGCTACAATGCTCATTCCAATACCGCTACCGCAGATAAGAATACCTTTTTCAAATTCGCCGGAAGCAACTTTTTTTGCCGTATCTTTTGCTATCAAAGGGTAATCAACAGAGTTTGTTGAAAAAGTTCCGTTATCAAAAACTTCGTAACCTTCGCCCTTTAAATAGTTGATAATTTTGCTTTTTAAGTTAAAGCCTGCGTGGTCAGAGCCGATTATAATTTTTTTAGTTTCCATATAAACATCCTTTTTCATTCTATTTTTCTAATTATATAATATTTTTGGTTTTATTGTTACAAAAAATTAACTTTATTACATAAAATTAGCATGTTTTTTTCATTTTAGGTGTTTATGGAAGTAGAAAACTGCAGGAAAATTATGACTGTTCAAACAAATACTCAACAAGTAAACAATAATCCGCCATTATATGCAATGGGGCAGACGGTTGCGGGACAACCTCAACAGCAGGTTAGTTCAACGCTTCAAACTCCTGCTGATGGCTCAAATAATTATGTTTATAATTATCCTACAACTTCAATATATAAAAAACCGGATTCGGGCGTAACAATACAGATATTTAATCCGTCGGCAATAGGGGCACCTAACTCAACCTCGGTTGCCAGTGCAAATTATCCGCAACCGTATTTCCCGAATGCTCCTTTACCGGTAATTAATCAAACAAATACAAATAATAATCAACCACAACAAGAACAACCTGCTGCAGCGGCTCCGCTTGCAAGTACTCCCGTAAATGCAGAAGATACAAAAGAAAAGAAGAAAAAAAATGTGGTTGAATTAACTGATACATATATAAAAACACTTGAAAATTACTTAAAAAATCCCGATAAAAGCATAAGAAAGAACGGGATAGTAGATTTAATAAAAAGATTTCAGGAGGACTCGACAAGGCACAATGACCCGGCTTTGACGGCGCTTTTAAATATTTCCTTAAAAGATCCTGACCCTGCTAACAGAATGCTTTCAATGAGTGCTATAGCAGGAGAACTGGCTTCAGGAGATGAAACAACAATCAGATTGTTAGAAAATCTCCAAAAATCAGATAAAATGTATGGTCAAGAAGCCAAAATGGCAGCTGATTCACTATTGAAAGCAGCCCAAACAAGAACAACCATTGATGCGGAATGAAGTAAAAATAAGGTAAGTAACAAATGACAGCTATATCCGGTATAACGACAGCTTTAAAAAAGTTCTCGGGCAAACCGCTTGCAATAACTTCTAAGGTAATTGCGGCAGCAAGTGTTGCCTCTGTAATTTATGATGCCCATACCTGCGGGAAAGAAGAATCGGTAGCTAAATATGAAAGAGATGTTTCCAATAAACTTTATAATAATTATAAGCAGTATATAGGTTCCGGTTCGGGAAGCGCGACGGTTGCACAACTGAAAAAATGGTGGTACAACACAAGACAAGATTATACACTGGATAATCAAGTAAGCAGAGTTGTAGGCTATGCTTCGGGCACAATAAATAAAATAGGTCTAAAATTACCTGTATTAGGACTTTCTGCTATTGCATTACTCGGAAAGAAAACTTTCTGTAAGCTGGCAGGATGTTTATTGACTTTAAATGCTGCAAAAATAATTGCAAGTGATGTTATATTTGCTCCCTATAAGAAAGAAAATGTTGATAAATAATGTTCGTAATTATATCTCATAATTTTTAAATTACAATTAGCCATGTGGCTATTTGTAAATTGGTTGTACGACTAATTTCTTATTAATTTTTGTTGATTTAATATAAAATCGGATACAAAAGAGAAAGGTTTTAATGTGACAGATATAATTTCAGGAAACGAAACAATAAATGTAGTTATTGTAGAAGATTACAAACTAACGAGAGTCGGATTGAAATCTACTCTAAACGGTTTAGAAAATATTAAAGTTATTGGTGAAGCAGAAGATGCTATTGACGGCATGTCAGTAATTGAAAAACTTCAACCGAATGTAGTTTTAATGGATTTGGGTTTACCGGGAATGAACGGACTTGAAGCTACAATTAAGATTAAGGAAAAATATCCTGACATAAAAGTTATAGTTTTAACTTCGCACGAAAGAAATGAAGAAGTAATTGCAGCATTGGGAGCAGGGGCAAATGCTTATTGTTTAAAGGATATAACTCCTGAAACATTAGCGAGAGTAATAAAAAGTGTAGCAGAAGGTGCTTGTTGGGTTGACCCCGGGGTTTCATCCGCTGCATTAGGGTTTTTCCCGAAACCTGAAAACATAACACTGTTAAATTCGGCAGAACCTCAAGATGCAAGAGCTCAATTAACAGAAAGAGAACTTGAAGTATTAAAACATCTTGTTCAAGGTAAGAGTAATACCGAAATTGCAAAAGAACTTATTGTAAGTGTGCATACAGCTAAAGCACACGTTTGCAGTATTCTTCAAAAACTTTGTGTTGATGACCGAGTGCAGGCTGCAGTAAAAGCAATTCAAGAAAAAATTATATAATAAATAAAAAGATTTATACATTTAGTATAAATCTTTTTATTTTTTGCTTTACAAAAAAATATTTTTTTATTAATATAATATTACGTAATGGAGGAGTGCCGGAGCGGTTGATCGGAGCGGTCTTGAAAACCGTCGTACGTGCGAGCGTACCGTGGGTTCGAATCCCACCTCCTCCTCCATTTAAGTCTCAACGTAAGTTGAGGC
>CAYYPD010000065.1:0-10149 GCA_964473445.1 uncultured Muribaculaceae bacterium | reverse complement strand
TCATCATACAACGGATTTTCTTTTACAAAAGATTCAACCATATCAAGATATTCAAAAGGAATAACGTTGTTGTTCTTAAAACCTTGAATTTCTGCTATTGCACCACTTGTTACCTTTATACAAATATGGGGCTTTGAATTTTTTACATATATATAAAAATCACTATCAGTAATATAATCCACACTTTTTTCACTTTTTGTACACCAAGTATTAGTGCTTAAAAGTTTTAGTTTTGAAAGGTTTATTATTGAATTTTCGATATCATGCATAGAGCTTGGAACAGATACCCAACCCTCATTGGGTATATCAAAGAATTTGAATGCATTTTCATTATATTTTTTTACAAAGTCAAATCCCGATTTTGGATTATTTATTAATTTTTCACTCATGTCCTCTACTGTTTTAGTCAAAACTTCGGGAGTAAAAAGAGGGGGCAGAGTGTCTGAATTTTTTGTTAATTTTTTTGTTATTGAAGAATAAATAAATAAACTTAAAGGGGGATTATCGGAATACGGCTTTTGTGAAAGAGCGGTTTTCCATGGAGCGAGGTAATCGGCTCTTGCACAGGTAATTTTTGAGTCACGCCCTTCATATTCGGTTTTGAAAAGTTCTTGTAATTGCTTATTTTCATAATCATAAAAATCTTTTTTAGAATTAAATTTCTCAATTGGTGATTTTAACAGATTTACCATTGCTAAATCTATTCCGTTAAAAGCACTTTTTTTCATTGCGGAAAAAGAAACACTATCATTCGGAATGCTATACTTTTGTATAAAATTCCCCTGATTGTTACTTGTTTGTGGATTTATCTTTAAAAATTTTAAATGTGAAATATTCATATATTTATTAAAACCCTAAAAAATAATTATTGCGGACGTAAATAATTACTATGAAAAATTTTCTGTTTCATATATTATTTATAATGGACGGTTTAAAGAATTACTTATTTAAGGGTGAGAATGGAAAAGGATAATGCGGAGCTTACTCCGAATTCAATAAAGAAAAGTAATATTGACTTTGTTTTAGTATCGTTATGTACTTGTAAACGTCCTCTTATGTTAGGAGAAGCGTTACTTTCCGTAAATACTCTTAAAATTCCTGAAAATGTTAAAGTTGAAGTGCTTGTTATTGATAATGATGAGAATGAGTCTGCAAGAGAAAAAGTTCAGGAATTATCACCTAAGGTAAAACTTCCTATTCACTATTCAGTTGAAAAAACAAGAGGTATATCTTATGCCAGAAATAAAATTCTTGAAACTGCAATAGAGTTAAATGCAAGCCATGTTTTATGTTTTGATGATGATGAAATTTTAGATGAAAACTGCCTTGTAGAACATGTTAATTTTTATAATAACTGCGAAAAGGTATATATAAGTTCAGGACCTGCTTATAATAAGTTTGTAGGAAAATATCCTAAATATATTACAGATTCTATTGTATTTAAACAGTCCACAAGTAAAGAAACAGGTGCTGTCAAAAAAAAATGTGCAACAAATAATGTATTTTTCCCTGTTTCGTTAGCCAAAGATTACAATTTGAGATTTTCAACAGAATACGTCTTTATGGGTGGAGAAGACGGTGATTTCTTTGGCAGGGCATCAAAATTAGGATTCACTATTGCCTGGAATAAAGAAGCCATTGTTTATGAACTTGTTACAAAGTCGAGAGCTAATTTAGATTACATTCTTAAAAAGGCTTTTTATAACGGCTATTCTTCTTCTTTATTAAAATTAAAAAATCCGAAAAAAAAGAAAAAAAGAGTCTTATACGCAATCAAATTCACTATTGTTTGTTTCTTAAATTGTATTTCATTACTCCCGTCATCTTTTCTTGGGGTTTATATGTTCTTTAAAAACCTTGAAGTAATTGTCAAAACAATAGGGAAATTGCAAGGAGTAATAAAAAATAAACCGATAGACTTCTATAAAGATATCTATGGAGAATAATAGTATTTTATAATATAATTTTGTAGTGTTTTATTACCGATAAAGATTTAAAATGAATAAAATTTTTAATGTATATCAAAATCAGGCAACTTGCAGAACAGAATTAACCATTTTAGGTATTAAGTTTAAATTTTTAAACAAAAATTTGGTTGTTCGTCCGGATTATACAAAGGCGTTGGATAAAATAAAAGAAAAATACAGAACTAAAGAAAAAATCAGGGTTGCTTTTCTGGTTAGTGAAAATTCAAAATGGAATTCCGATGAATTATATGATTTGCTGGAAAAAAGTGATGTGTATGAACCGTTTATACTTGTTACTCTTTTAACTTATGTACATTTTGGCAATGATAAAACCAGAAATAATTTGGATGAAAATTATAACTTTTTTAAGCAGCAAGGTAAGCGAGTTTTTTATGCTTATAATCAACAAGAAAAACGATATATTGATTTGAATGAATTTTCTCCTGATATTGTATTTTATCAGCAGCCGTGGGGAATAGCCGAAAATCAAGAAATAAACAATGTTTCCGATAACGCACTTTGCTGTAATTTTCATTACGGGCTTAATCTTTTTGAATCTGATGTTGAAAATTTACCGTTTTATAAAAAATTATTTTTGTATTTTATTCCTAATGAACAAATAAAAGAATTTTTTAAACCTTTCGGTTATGAGAATTTAAAAGTTGTCGGATTTCCAAAACTTGATGTATATAAAAAGTTAAAAATAAATACAGAAGAAACAAAGACTGTCATATATGCTCCTCATTTTAGTTATAGTCCTAAGAGTATTTTAAAAATAGGAACTTTTGATAAAACAGGCGAAAAAATTCTTGAATTTGCAAAAAAGCACAATGAATATAATTGGATATTTAAACCACACCCTGTTTTAAAAAATGAATTAACTAACGATAAAAAATTTGGGGCAAAATATGTTGAAAAGTATTACTTCGAATGGGCAAAAATTGGAAAAGTGTATGAACAGGGAGAATATTTTGACTTGTTTAATTCCTCGGATTTATTAATAACCGATTGTTCAGCGTTTTTACTTGAATATATGCCGACTCTTCGCCCTATAATTCGCTTAGAAAACAAAAAAAGCACTAAACTGAATAAATTTGGAGAACTTATTGTATCAGGAACATATAGAGTAAATTCTTTTAATGAATTTGAAACGTGCTTTAAATCTCTGCTTATTAATAAAAAAGATGAGCTTTTAGCAAAAAGAAAAGAAATCGTAAGTACTGTTTTAACAGAAGAGAGCAGTTCTCAAAGAATATTAAGTGTGTTTGATGAATTATTTTCGGAATAATTGTTTCTTGATAAGTGCCTTTTTATTATGTAACATATATTTGTTATGAAAAATATAAAAATGCTTGATTGCACGCTTCGTGACGGCGGATATGTAAATGATTGGAATTTCGGAGAAGATAATATTCGAAATATTATTTCTTTACTTAATAAATCAGGTATTGATTTTGTTGAAACAGGTTTTCTAACAAAAGATAAGTCGGATTTCAACAAAACTCTTTTTAATTCATTTTCGGATATAAAGAACATAATTCCTGAACACGTTGATAAAACAAAATTATTGGCAATGATAGCATTCTCTCATTTTCCGATAAATGAGGTTCCTCAAGCAAAAGAGTCTTGTGTTACAGGAATAAGACTCATATTTAAAAAGTTTCAATCAAAAGAAGCTCTTATATATGCAAATAATCTTAAAGATAAAGGGTATAAACTTTTTATTAATCCGACTTATATTGACCAATATACTGACGAAGAATTATTGCCGATTATAAAGAGTGTTAATGAGATAAAACCGTTTGCATTTTCAATTGTAGATTCTTTAGGTGTATTAAAGGAAGATGACATAAAACACTTATTTAAAATTATTGATGATACTTTGGATGATGAAATTACTTTGTGTTTTCATGCACACAATAACCTGCAGTTATCATTTTCAAATGCACAAACTCTTATGAACATTTCAGAAAACAGAAATATTATAATAGATTCAACAATTTTTGGTATTGGCAGGGGAGCAGGAAATATAAAAACCGAACTTTTAGCAAAATATTTGAACGATAAATACCACGCAAACTATAATGTTGTTCCGATATTGCAGGCAATACACGAATATATTAATCCTATTTTTGAGAAAACTCCCTGGGGATATTCTGTTCCGTATTATTTAGCGGCAATAAATCATTGTCATCCCGATTATGCAAAATATCTTTCAAAACAAGAAAATATTTCAATTGAAACAATAGATAAAATACTGAAAAATATTCCGTCTGATAAAAAAACTGTTTTTGATGAAAATTTATTAAAAAAATTAATTTCAAATGCTATTATTTTAAACCCATAAAAATATTAATTTATAGTTGCATACCTATCAATAATCAATTGTAGAGCTGATTTACTAATCAGACAGTAACTGTATGAGATTCCGGGCAGATTGAAAAAACTACGCTAACGCTTGTTTTTCTAATCTTGCAGAATGACATGTCCATAGGGCTTCTGTCATTTTTCAATAATAACATGTCGCCCCGAACCTTGTTTCAGTGTCGCAAGGGCTTTATTTATCAGATAAAGTATGCCTATCCGATACGGAAAAACAGCCATCACCTTATGCGAACTTTAGTATTGCATTACTATTTAATATATTTAAACTAATTCGCCCATATATGGAGTATTTTGACATTTGTTAGTGAAACAATATCAAAAAAGATAATTTCTTGTTTTAGAATAGGGAAAATAGTATTTGAATTGATTATTTTGCTCTAAGAGGAAGAAAAATTCCTTTTGACATAATCCAAAACGAGGTTTAAAAATTCTCGATTAATTGTACAGAAATTTTGTTATTCGGCTCTATATTTAGATTATAATAAATATGTTAAATACATAGGTCAAGGGAAATATTAATGACAAAAGATGAATTGTTAAAGCTGTACAATTTGCCGTTAGATGAACTAATGCAAATTGCAGATGAATATACGACTAATGAAGTTGAATTTTGTTCTCTTATCAGTGCAAGGACAGGAAAATGTTCACAAAATTGCAAATATTGTGCTCAAAGTTCACATTATATGACAAACATTGAAACTCATCCCCTTGTATCTGTTGAAGAAGTCAGAAATGCTGCAGAAGAATCAAAAAAAAATAAAGCAATCCGATTTGCTATTGTTACATCAGGAAAATCTCCCGATGAAAGCGACTTTGATAAAATGCTTGAAATGATAAAAGAAATAAATAAAGTCGGCGGACTAAAAAGTTGTGCAAGTTTAGGTATTTTAAATGAAGAACAAGCAAGAAGATTAAAAGAAGCAGGGTTAAACCGTTATCATCATAATATAAACACTTGCAGGTCATATCACGATGAAATATGTACAACTCATTCGTTTGACGACAGAATAAATACTGTTAAACTCGTAAAAAAATACGGAATGACATTATGTTGCGGAGTTATTCTCGGAATGGGAGAAACGGTGGAACAACGTATTGAAATGGCATTAGAGCTTGCTGAAATACAACCTGACAGTATTCCTGTTAACTTCCTGACCCCAATCAAGGGTACTCCGTTTGAGAATTACCTTGATAAAATTGATGAAGATAACATTGTAAGAACACTTGCAATTTTCAAAATTGCAAACCCGAATGCCGTTATCAGATATGCAGGAGGAAGACAAATCAGGCTGAGCAAAAAAAATATGGAGTATGCCTTAAAAAATTGCGTTGAAGGTATATTAATCGGAAATTACTTGACAACTATCGGTATTTCTCCGGAAGAAGATATTGAAAGAGTAGCCGGACTGGGAAAAGTCTTGAGGTAATTATGAATTTTTTTGCGGAAGAACTTGATAAACTTAAAGAAAACGATTGTTTTCGTGAAATCCAAAACATATCTCACAGAGAATACAGTTTTATTTTTGTTAATAACAAAAAAATGTTGAATTTATCTTCTAATGATTATTTGGGGCTAAGCACAAGAAAAGATTTAGAAAAAGAATTTCTTAAAAAATACGAAAATGATAAAGAATTTTTGTTTTCAGCTGCTTCCGCAAGACTTTTAACCGGTACATCATCAGTTTATAAGAAACTGGAAAATAAACTTGCAAATATTTTTCAAAAAGACAAATGCTTAATTTTTAACACGGGATTTCAATGCAATCTCGGAGTAATCAGTGCTTTAGCTCAAAAAAACTCGCTTATATTATCAGATAAGTTAAATCACGCAAGTATAATTGCGGGCATGAAATTATCAGGAGCACAATTTTTCAGATACAAACATCTTGATTACGAAAACCTCGAAATGCTATTGAAAAAACATCGTTCAGAATACGAAAGAACACTTATAATTTCAGAGTCTGTATTCAGTATGGATGGGGATATTGCGGATATTGAAAAACTTATCGAACTTAAAAAGAAGTATAATGCAATGCTTATGATTGACGAGGCACACGCATTCGGAGTATTTGGCGAAAATATCTGCGGAGTCTGTGAAGAACAAGGTTTATTGAAAGACGTAGATGTTATAACTGCAACTTTCGGGAAATCACTCGCTTCTGTCGGGGCGTTCTGTGTTGCAGATTCAACAATTATTGATTATTTAATAAACAAATCAGCTCCTTTTATATTCTCAACTGCATTAGCACCCGTGAATGTGATGTGGACATATTTCCTACTAAACGAGAAATTTGAGGTGGTAAAAAATCAGCAAAAAAAATTACAAAATCTGATAACACAAGTTAATTTGTACATGAACGCAAATCAAAGGACTCAAATTATTCCGTTTATTATCGGTGATAACGACAAAACAAAAATGGAAGCACAAGCATTGCAGGATATGGGTTTTTATGTTTTACCGATACGTCCGCCAACAGTACCTCCAAATACATCAAGATTAAGAATTTCATTAACGGCAGATATTACTTTTGATGAATTAAGACCGCTTTTAGATAAATTGAAACAGGTGAAATAATGCAATATTTTTGGCTAAACAGAAAAGATAATAATAAATTAATTGTATTTTTTAACGGGTGGGGAATGGATGAAAAGTCTGTTCAACACATGAACTATGAAGGTTTTGACTTTGTTATCTTTTTTGATTACAGAAACATTGAAATAAATGAAAAAGTCTTTGACGTGATTAATTTATACAAAGAAATTTACGTTGCAGGCTGGTCAATGGGTGTAATGATGAGTACATTATTTGAAAACAAAATTAATAATATTGTTTCAAAAACTGCAATAGCAGGAACCCCGACTCCAATTGATGATAAGTTCGGAATTCCTACTAAAATATATGACTTAACCGCTAATAATTTTAATGATTTATCAAAGAAAAAGTTTCTGAAAAATATGTTTGCGGTTGATAACTCAAAATTTATTAACAGAACAACGGAAGAATTAAAAGAAGAACTTATTGCTCAAAAGGGATACAAAGCAATTGAAACTGATTTTCAAAAAGCAATAATTCCAACTTTTGACAAAGTTATACCTACACAAAATCAACTTAATTATTGGAAAAAACAGCCCGATACAGAAATTAAAACCGTAGAATGCGGACACTATCCGTTTTTTGCACTAAGAAATTGGAGCGAAATAATAAATGGTTAACAAAGAATTGTTAAAAAAACGATTTAAAAAAAGCCTGCATACATACAATGATAATGCCGTATCTCAAAAAATTACGGCTCAAAAACTGGTTGAACTTTTACCGAAAAAAAATTACCAAAAGGTGTTTGAAATAGGTTGTGGGAGCGGAATTTTAACACAAATTATTTATAAAAATTTTCAGCCGAAAGAATATTTTTTGAATGATATTGTTCCCGATTGTGAAACATTTATTGATAAAATATTACCTAAAAAGAACTTTATCAGCGGAGATATTGATAGAATTAATATTTCCGATAAATTTGATTTAATAATTTCAAATGCGGCACTTCAATGGTCAGACGATATCAACGCAACGGTTAATAAATTAATCAACATGCTTGAAAAGGACGGAATTCTGGCATTTTCAACATTTAAAGAAGATAACCTGTTTGAAATAAAAGAAGTTTTAAATATCGGGTTAAACTATACAAAGTCGAATGAACGTAAAAATATGCACACAATAGAACTTAACCCGCAAGTTTTATGGTTTGACACACCCAAAGATGTTCTTAAACATTTAAAATTGACAGGTGTCAATGCTTTGCAAGAATACGTTTGGAGTAAGTCAAAACTCAAAAACTTTGAAGCTAAGTACAAATCACTTTTTGAGAAAGACGGCAAAGTCAGTTTAACTTATAAGCCTGTTTGCACAATCTTTGAAAAGCTCTATTAAAGTTTTATTATCTGCTTTTTCTTGTCGTTCGATTACCCCCTGAATATCAACAGATGTGAACTCTTTTAATTCTTTTATCATATTTTTTACGGCGACATCATCCGTATTTTTAGGATAATTATTAATAATCAATCCCTTTATTGCCAAATTAAGAGATTCCATATATTTTATACTTAATAAAGTATGATTTATAGAACCTAAATATGCACCTGTTACTAGAATTGCAGGAATATTAAGAGCTTTTATTAAATCAGCCATAAGCATATTTTCGGCAGCCGGAGCACAAAGTCCGCCTGCCCCTTCAACTAAAACGATATCAAGACTTTTAGAAAGTTCTTCAAAATCATTTTTAATTTTGTCAATAGAAATTTCAACTCCGCTTAACTTTGCAGCTAAAGCAGGCGACACTTCACCCTTTAACAAATAACTGTATTTAGTTTTAATTTCAGTTGAAAGTTTTTTTACACTTTCAATATCAGGAGCAAGTAATCCGTTTGGAGTTTCAATTGCCCCACTCTGCAACGGCTTAAATACACCGACTTTATACCCCATTGATTGAAATGTCAATGCTAAAGCACTTGTAACAAAAGTTTTTCCGATATCAGTGTCCGTACCTGTAATAAATAGTCTAATCATTGGGTAATACCTCATTTAATGCCGTCCAAGCAATATTTGTAAGTTTTTCTATTTCAGCTTCCGTAATTATATACGGAGTAAGGAAATATATACAATTCCACATCGGACGCAATAAAGCACCCATTTTTAAACCTTTTTTATAGATTTTTTTACCGATTCCGTCCTCATAAGAAAACGGTTCTTTTGTTTCTTTGTTCTTTACAAGCTCAATGGCACAAATCATACCCCATTGGCGAACATCGCCAACATTTTTATGAGATTTAAACTTTTCAAGTTCTTTAGAAAATTTTGCAATTTTAGGCTTTAAATATTCTTCAATATTCATTTCCTTTAAAATTTTCAAGTTTTCATTTGCAACTGCACACGCAAGAGGATATCCCGTATAACTGTGTCCGTGATAGAACGTTTTTGTGCCGTCCTCATCCGTATCATAAAAAGCATTATATATTTTATCTGTTGCCAAAGTTACAGATAATGGCATATACCCTGCGGTTATACCTTTTGCGGCACATATAATATCAGGAGTTATTCCGGCATGTTCATACGCAAACAATTTACCCGTACGGTAAAATCCCATTGCAACTTCATCATCTAACAATAAAATATTATATTTATCACATAAAGCACGAAGTTTTGTTATGTATTCGGATTTATACATTATCATACCGCCGGCAGCTTGAACTAACGGTTCAATAATCATACCTGCAATTTCACTGTTTTGTTCTTTTAATATCTTTTCAACAGAATTTAAACACTCTTCCGAGCAAGTTTCTTTGTTACAACCGCAAGGACATCTGTAACAATAAGGGCTGTCAGCTTGTACAATTTCAAACAATAACGGCTTATAAACTTTATGGTATAAATCAATACCCCCAACAGAAACAGCACCTAAGGTATCTCCGTGGTATGAATTCTTTAATGCAATAAATTTTCTTTTTTCAGATTTGCCGTTTAATGCCCAATATTGGTAAGCCATTTTTAAAGCAACCTCAACCGCTGTTGAACCGTTATCGGAAAAGAAAACATGCTTTAAATCATTATTTGTCATTTCAACAAGATTTTTAGCAAGTTCAATTGCCGGCTTATGTGTAAAACCTGCAAAAATAACGTGTTCGATTTGCTTTGTTTGCTTTTCAATTGCTTTATTTAACCGTTTGTTTGAATGCCCGAGGGTATTTACCCACCAAGAAGAAACAGCATCTATATACTTGTTTCCGTCAATATCTTCAATGTAAA
>CAYYPD010000064.1:0-10593 GCA_964473445.1 uncultured Muribaculaceae bacterium | reverse complement strand
AAATATACCGCTCATACCTTTTTTTGCGTAATATTTTGCCATACATATTTTTTCGGCAGTAGCTTCGGCATGAATATCCATAATAATTATAGGAGTTTCTTTTTTTATCTCTTCAATAGCATTGTCGATAAGTACCCACGGGGAATCCATTATCGGCATAAAGGTTCTGCCTAAAACGTTTATAACTCCGATTTTACATTTTGGAGTTTCAAAAATTCTATACCCGACCCCTTTTGTTCCCTCGGGATAATTTATCGGGCGGATTAATTTATCGGCTTCATCAACATAATTAAAAATTTCACGTTTATCCCAAATATGATTACCTGCCGTAAAACAGTCAATTCCATAAGATAAAAGCTCATTATAATTTTTTTGAGTAAGCCCGAAGCCATGCGAAGCATTTTCTGCATTTGCAATGACAAAATCGGGTTTATCTTCCGACATACCCGATAAGTACTTATTTACGGCTACCCTGCCGGATTTTCCGACAATATCGCCTAAAAACATTATTTTTATTTTATTTGCCATGATTATATTGTTTTTTATGTTTTATATTCGGTATTACCCGACTGAATGCAGCTATTTTGCGACTTCTGTTGTTCTGACTTCTCTTACAACAGTTACTCTGATTTGTCCTGGATAATCCAGCTCTTCTTCTATACGTTTAGCAATATCTCTTGCTAATCTTGCACTTGCAATATCGTCAAATTTATCAGGTTGAACAATTACACGAACTTCTCTTCCTGCTTGAACTGCAAATGATTGTTTAATACCTTCATAACTCAAAGCGATTTCTTCAAGTTTTTGTAATCTCTTAATATAGATTTCCAATGTATCACGTCTTGAGCCGGGACGTCCTGCTGAAATTGCGTCTGCTAATTTTACAAGAACCGCTTCAACGGTATTTGCAGTAACATCATCGTGGTGTGCTTCAATAGCGTGAACGATTTCTTCTCTTTCGCCATATCTTCTTGCCAATTCAACACCCAATTCAATATGAGTACCTTCTTGAGTTTGGTCAACAGCCTTACCTATGTCGTGTAACAAACCTGCTCTTTTTGCAATCTTAACATTAGCACCGATTTCAGCTGCAATCATGCCTGCAATATGCCCTACTTCAAGAGAGTGAAGCAATACATTTTGCCCGTAACTCGTTCTGTAGTATAAACGTCCGAGTGTTTTTATGAGTTCTTTATTAAGGTTCATAATGCCCATTTCCATTGCGGCATTTTCACCTTCTTGCTTAATTTTTTGTTCAACTTCGGTTTTTGCTTTTTCCACCATTTCTTCAATGCGAACGGGGTGAATTCTGCCGTCAGAAACTAATTTTTCAAGAGCTATTTTTGCAATTTCCCTGCGAACCGGATCAAAACTGGATATAACAACTGCTTCAGGAGTATCATCAATAATAAGATCAACTCCCGTAGCTGTTTCTAAAGTTCTTATGTTTCTGCCCTCACGTCCTATTATACGACCTTTCATCTCATCAGACGGCAAACTTACAGAAGATACCGTAGATTCAACAACTTGGTCAATTGCACAACGCTGCATTACCGTTGTTAAGATTTCTTTTGCCTTTTCGTTAGAAACTTCTTTTATATGATTTTCGTTTTCTCTGATTAAAGTGTTTGCTTCCTGTTGTAAATCAACCTTTAATTGTTCAAGCAACAATTTTTTTGCATCCTCAACACTTAACCCCGAAATTCTTTCCAATTCTTGAGTTTGTTTTTGAACAACTTCTGCAAGATAATCTTCTTTATCAAGAAGTTCATCTTTCTTTCTTGCAAGTTCAGCTTCCTTATCGGCAACTGTTTGAATTTTGTCATCAAGAATTTCTTCTCTTTTTGTTAACTTAGATTCTAATCTTGATAATTCTTGTCTTCTTTCTTTTACTTCATCCTGAAATTTATCTATATCAGCTTGAACTGCTTCTTTTGCAGAAATAAGAGCTTCTTTTTTATACAAAGTATTTTTTTCTTCCAAACTGCTCATTAAAGCAGATCTTTCTTTCTCTTTCTTCTTGGAATCAATCCAAAAGATAAGACAAACTGTGAATAAAGCAACTAGTATAATAATTGTGTTTATATCCAAATTATTAATTTTCCTATACCTCGTTCTTTCTTTATGCAAACAAGTTGCATATTATATAAAATATTTTAATTTTTTATAAAATTTAATTTGTATTATTACTTATAGTAGTAATTCTACCATATCTTCCCCCTTTTTAACAACTTATTTATAATAATTAGTTTTAATTTTTTAAAAATTTTACTTTACAATATTTTTTTTTTATAATATATTACAAATTGAACAAGCCTTGGTGGCGAAAGTGGTAGACGCGTTGGACTTAAAATCCAATTGGGCTCACCCCCAGTGCCGGTTCAAGTCCGGCTCAAGGTATTTTAAACACTCCCTCGGGAGTGTTTTTTGGTATATATATGAGGATTGTATGAAAAAACTGTTTTTACTATTATTTTCAATTATTTTATTAGCTCAAACAGCTTATTCTAAAGAAATTAATTATCAAAAAAAGTTTGAAAATGCCATTAACAAAGGGGATTTGAAACAAGCTCAAGATTATTTAAAATACGATGTTGATGTCAACACTCCGGAATGCCTTATTTGTTATGCCGCAATGGATAACAATAGCGAAGCAGTTGATTTTTTATTAAAAAACGGGGCTAATCCTAACGGTACAAGAAAAAGAATAAAACCTCTGTTTTTTGCAATTGAAAACGGAAATAATGAAATCGTTGACAGCCTTATTGAATATAAAGCAGACCCAAATTCAATAAGTACGGTTCCTCTTCTTTATTTTACCGTTATAAAAAATAATCCGCACGCATTTAAAAAACTTTTATATGCCGGAGCAGACTTAAATAAAACTTTCATGAAGATTACAGCGTCAGAGCTGGCACTTTCGGATGGTAATGATGAAATTGTTGATATAATTAACGAATTTCAAACTAAAGACTTGCCAAGTAAAGGCACAGATATAAATAAATCTATAGAACTTTTAAATACAATCGACACAGGTAAAATATTTTATGAAGAAATAAAGGGTGACAACAAATTTAATGCTCCGATTACCGTAAAATACACTAATTTATCGAATTTTAATGCAGGTTATGACCCGACAAAATGCTATGGGGTTTCATATATTATTAACAAAAAAATGTACATATACATAGATAACAAATACAGAAACGAACCGCCGGAAGTAATTGCAATGATAATTGCAGGCTTATCGATACACAATGACTTTAAGCAATCAAAAGTAGAATCACTCTATGAATTATGTATTCAAACAGTTTTATATGAAGAATTCCTTGAAAAAAATCCTAAATTAAAGGATGTTGATACTTTTGCAATACAAAAAAACTTTAATCCGTTATTGGAATTATTGCATAAAGCTGATTACAACTTTAATGTATTTTGGTTTTTTGCTGATTGCGGAGTCATAGGAAATAACTTAAAAACAACATCTCCTAATTTTAGAAATAAAGACTTAAATTCATATTTTATTGATAAAGAAGATAAAAAAGGAAAATAATTAAACTGATAAACCTCTCCATTTCCGAATTTTATTGTTTTTAGTCGTGTAAAACTCTAAACAATAAATCTTTTAGAGTATTCTACAATAAAAAATTATTTCAGCATATAAATACATTCTTTTTCTCCTGAACAGGTTTATCACTGTTTAAGTTTTTGTACAATTTAAACCCAAGAAAGACAATGCCAAGTATTGCCGCTAAAGAAACTGCAATTACAGGAACCTTTTTGGCAAACATACTTTTTTTCGCTATAACATCTTGTTTTTGCGGGAAGAATAATTTCTTAGCATTTTCATAGAAAATTTTATCAGTAAGTTCGTCTGCTTCATTTGGGAAGTTATCACGAATTGCTGAGTGGATATCATCAATATAGTTTTTATATATTTCTTTTGCATTTTGAGAATTAAACCTATCTATCGGAGCGTCTGTTCCAAAAAGTAACCGTTCTGTCATATCTCCTTTTGAAGTGTTTTTTAATTTTTTTATTATACCGACTAACTTACTCATATCCCTTTTTGACGATCCCTTTACGTAATCATCAATACCAACCCACGAAATATCTGCGTATAATTTTGAATCTCCTTTTTCTATTGATTTTAAGAGAACTTCAACGGCAGCATTAATATCTTTAGATTCCGCACCGCCGCAATGAGCCATTATTACAGGTACATTCGGATGACGTTTCGCTAAAGAATATATCTGTTCAGGTCTTGAAAACATTGATTTTAAAACAGGATATTTTTTTCCGTCTGCTCCTTGATAAATTGTGTCAAAAGTTCTATCTGAATGAAACAAACAAGGTAAACCTTTTTTAGCGGCGAAATCAAGATACGGGTCGTATAAAGAACTATCAGCCGCTAATTCTGCACCATTCGAATGAAATTTTAAACCTATAAATTTATCCTTATGATTTTCAAAAAGTTGTTTTATATTATCAACATTACCTGTTTTTGGCTGACAAACCGCTATAAATTTATCAATTATCGTTCCGTCAAAAGTTTTCAAAATTTGTTCATTCCCGACAATTTCATTAGCATAAGGCTTTCCGTTTGTATAAAAACAACAATCCAAAGAAGACGGAAACAACTTTTGGGGAATAAATGTATCTTCTCCAACAGAAATTGGAGTCATAAACTTTAGTATATCATCAGCAACCGCATTCTTTCCAAGTCTGGAAAAAGGTTTATCATGTACATGTGCATCTATAAAATTAATGTTCCTTGAAAAATAAATATTACTGTTTGAAGAAGATATTTTCATAGCCAAACACCGCAAATTTTCATATAAACCCCTTAACATCTGCTATAAATATAGCATATATACAGCGTCATGAATATTACCGTTACACAGAAATTTTACATATATGTAACAATATAAAAATAATAATATTTACTTTCAATCAGAGAATAAAGATTTCAATGAATAAATGAATACAAAAATAAAAACACCATATATTAACCATATAAGATTAATTGTTACTTCAAATATAATTAACTTTTTCTCATCTGACATATTTGAATTAGAAATGTACAACATTATAAATGATGTAAGTGCAGGAATGAAAAATATACAAATTATGATAAACATTCCAACACTATATGAAAGCATATAGGATAAATAATAAATTAAATTATCTATGGAAATTATTTTAAATTTACAAACTAAAATTATTGTTACAATTAATATAAAAATAAAAAAATAAGTTGATAATCTCTTTAATATTTGGTTTATCATAAATTTGTATCTTTCTATATTGCTGAAATTACTTTATTTCAAAACTAATTTTTTAGAAACAGTACTATTAGCAAAAATAAAGTAACATACACTGCCAATAGTGAATTTATTATTATTACTAACCATTTAATTTTTTTGTCGATATGTATATTTAAGTTAGCAATAATAGCAATTATTAATGATAATAATACAGGTACATAGTTATCGAAAAATAAAGGAAACATAGCAACAAAATAATTTTTCATATGCAAATAACTAATCATACTAAACAATTCAAGTTTATATGTACAAATTACTGCCGTAATTAATATGCAAATAAAAAAATAAGTTGATGGTCGTTTTAATACTCGTTTTATCATAAATTTGTAACTTTCTAACTCAGGAAATAATTTTCAGATTATTAAATCGGGTTTGGCAAATATCGTATAATCGGAGGGAGAATTAACATTAAATTAACTATTATTTCTATTAATAGTAACTTTCTCTCATTTGATATATTCAAATTAACAATAACCAAAATTATAAAGGATATAAATAACGGCATAATATTTAATAAAGTTTGCCAAATTCCAATTAAAGAATAACCTAATTTATATAAAATATCCAAGTCATCAGTATAAGATATCCCTGATTTATAATGCAAAATTATTGGAGCAATTAACATACAAATATAAAAACAGACTACAAATTTACTCAAAAAACTTTTTTTCATATTTTGGTATCTTTCTATTTTTAGGAATTATAACGTGATATATTATAAAATACGGTGTTATTTTCCCTTTTTCTTGTCTGTCTCGACCAACTTGAACCAAATCACTCTTTGAATTTTTATTAAAATCATATATATCTGTTATTAATAAGTCAATATTTATTGCGTATGCCAAACTTGACGGATTTTTAATCATAAAATATATTAAATATATAGTAATTTATTGAGATTTTATACATGAAAAAATTTGTATATGTTTGTTTTTTTATAGTATTTATATCACTTTGTTTTTCCTCTGCAGAATCAAAAGCTCAAAATAATAAAGATACGAATTGGAAAGCATTAAATAAATATATTTATATAGACATTAATTCTATAACAAAACATAAATTTTCTACCTCTGCATGGTTTAAAGTTTATGCTCCTGATTATATTCAGTTATACTATATTGACAATATTCCGGTACAATATGAACTTATTAAATATGATATTTCTTGCAACCCTGATGTTGTTGCACTTATGCATATAAAATCTTTTGATAAAAATGGAAATCTCATTAAAGATGTACCAAATACATATAATGTTTTCTCCGATTCCACAGGTGTTCAGAACGGAGATATTTATTACAACGCAATCTGCAAAAAATAATATTACTCTTCATCAGGCAATAAAAATAGCTCTTTTTCTCTTTTTCTTCGATTTACTAATCCTGGCAAAATTTCTTTAACACCTGTTTTTTTATTTTTTTGTTTTACATACTTATCAAACTCATTAGCTGCTCCTAGAAAATCATGTTCTCTTATTTTACTTATAATTTGAGACTTTCTTAATGTTTCTGGACCAAGATTAAAAGAAAAACTTGCAAGTGCGATTTTTTGATTACTTGTTAACTCGACAGGGATTTCTTTTAAAGGTCTAATATGGGCTTCAAAATCTTTTCTATACAACTCCTCCGCCTTTTCTATGGTAATCTTCATCCCTTTTGTAATTGGCTTCCCATCAACTTTACCCGTATGTCCATACCCAATAGTCCAAACATCATTCGTAGTTGGTTTATATGCTTGGGAACGGAACTGTTCTTCTCCCTGTATAAATTTTCTTGCTTTGATTATTTCTTCATCAGAAAAATGGTAATTATGACTTTCAATTAGAGCAATTCTGTTTTCCTTTTCTCTAATATTCTTAGTATAATCTTCTAAACTTTTCTCTCGATACCATTTTAAAATATCACGTTCTCGGTTTTTTCCATAATATTTTTTTATATATTCTGTATCATTGCCATATAGAATATCCGCTCTACGTCTAAATTTTTCTTGTTCATCAAATTTTGTTTTAGAAGCTAAATCACTTGTTCTGCTGCTTGAATTATGTGCAGCCCCGCAGGTTCTTGTGTATCCTGACACTTCTGTACCGTCATTACGTGTATAACCACTAACACTATAAGTCCCTTTACACTCATTTTCATTTGTCATTTTTTATTCCTTTCTTACTCATTTAAACAACATTATCAGGTTTAAATTACTTTAAACATCAAGCCTTACTTATTTTTATCTACCCCAAATCTATAATTTATATTTTCAGTATAAATCTTTTTACAGACATTTCAACCCAAGTACACTAAAAACAACCTTTTTTAGGATATCTAAAAATTGCGAAACAGTGATTAATACATGAATTAAGGCTTTTGTAAACATTTGTATCTTTTAGAAATATTTAGCTGGCAAAATAGTAATTTGCTATTTAATTAATTATCTAACATCAACCCTCTAGGTAGAGCATAGAAATTCCAATAACAAACATTACTAATAAGAAATTTATTATTACTTCCAACAGATTAATTTTCTTGCTTGTTTGTATATTTAAGTTAGCAATAATAGCAATTATTAACGATATTATTAATGGTATGTAGCAAAGAAAAGACAAAAGAAGTATGTTTATAAAATTATTTTCATATAATGTATCAACTAATTTTAATTTGTACATACAAAACACCGTACCCGTTAGAATACAAATAAAGAAATAAATTGATGGTCTTTTTAATATTTTTTTTTATCATTTCCCGTATCTTTCTGCTTTTAGAAAAACAGTTATCTAAGTGAAATTTCTATTAAATCATATACATCCGTTATTAATAAGTCAATATTTATTATGTATGCCAATTTAACCTATGATTTATTTTCAAGCAGTTTTAAAAGATTATCAGCTCTATTATTCCAGCCTTTTAAGTATTTTTTTTGAGTAGGATTTTGTTTCACTCTTTTTAGATAATATTCTTTTCTTAACTGTATCATTCTTTCAAAATTTCCATTAGATTCTTTATAAAATTGCTTTGCTCTTCCAACTCCGTGCAAAACTGCGGTATCAAATAGGATTAATGCCTCTATTTGGTTTTCAACTTTGTCTGCCCCTGATTTTTTCCAATAATCATTGTAATAAAGCTCTATAGCTTCCTCTTTTGTCAGAAATTTAACATCTTTTACAGGCACTTTATACCTTTTGCAGTAATCATTATAAGTAGATTGAGTTATTCCCATATTTGTTCTTCCGCCTAAATCAGCAGTATCATCGGTAAAACCACCCTCATTCTTAAATACAACCTCCATTGACTTTCTAAAATTTTCATCAAATTTCTTTATAACGGTATTTTTTTCCATTTCTAACTCCTCTCTTGATTTTTAACAATACAAAATCTGCTTGAATCACCCTAAATATCAAGCCATATTTATCTTTTGCCTAATCTAAAGCCATAATTATATTTTCAGTATAAATCTTTTTGAAAGTTTCTCAACCCTAATGCTTTATTTATAAGGATTTTAAGAAGTCCAAAACCATGATAAACACATGATTACAGATATTTGTAAAGTTTCATGAATTTAATTCTAATATATCTTTAGATATAACTACAATATTAATGGTTTTGAAACCAAGTAAAAAATAAATTATAATTAGAATATGAAAAGAATACTTATTTTATTATTATCTATATTTATTATTCCAACTTTTTGTTTTGCGTCAAATTATAAAGTTCAAAACAATATAGAATATAAAATAGAAATTGAAAATAAAATTCATAAAGAAATTCCTAAAATCAAAAGAAATATTGATAAAGAATCTACAAAAGCAGAAAAAACATATAATAAACAAGTTAAAGATAAAAATATTGATGCAGATAAATATATTTTTATAATGCAAGATTATCAAAGAGAAATTGAAACCTCTGATGTGTTGCTTATATATTCTTTAATTAAAATTACAGATAATTATATAAATATAAAAAATAATGTTCCTGCAACAGATAATGCAGAAACATTGTTAGAATTTATTGAACCATATTTTATCTCTAATAATATAAATTATTCAAAACTTAATGAGCTAAAAATATATAAACATGAAAAAATAAATAAAATAAATTTATTTATTAAGTAAAATGTAACCTAACACACAGTTTGAGTTTTTCTAACAATTATTTTTCATACAATCTATTCATGTTACAATCTTTTATAACGAGGTAGACATGGATTTATACGAAGCAATAGAAAAAAGAAGAACTATTAGGGATTTTCTAGACAAACCTATACCAATGGAAACAATTAAAAAGATTATATCAGCAGGTTTGAAAGCACCTACCAACAACCATTTAAGAGAATGGGATTTTGTTATTATAAATGACAAAAAGAAACGAGCAGAAGTATTAAATCTTGAAAATATGACAGATTTTGACGAATGCGAAAAAATGTTAGATTCCTTTGGAATGACAGACAAAGACCAACGAGGAATGTATCATATTGCAATGCCAAAACAATTTTCAATGTTGTATGAATGTGGTTGTTTAGTCTTGCCGTTTTTCAAACTTAGAAAACCGCTGTTAGAACCGACTTGTTTGAGTGATTTAAACGAATTCGCATCAATTTGGCTTTGTATAGAAAATATTTTATTAGCATCAACAGCGGAAGGTGTTTTTGGGGTAACAAGAATTCCAATGCAAGAAGAACTTGAGCATATAAAGAAAACTTTAAACCACCCTGATAATTATTTTATGCCTTGCTATATTGCTCTAGGTTACCCAAGTGAGAATGCAAAAATTCCTGTTCAAAAACAGATAAATGTAGAAGATAGGTTGCATTTTGAAAAGTGGTAAAATATAAATTGGGTACCGATAAGTAGTTCCGTAAGAAAGTATAATTTTATATCAAATTTGTTTAAATTATCAATCCACCTGTTAGAAAATAATTTTTGTTAAGATTATAGCCATTAAAGAATTACAGAAAATTTTACCTGAAAGTAATTGTTCCCAAATGCAATAAAAGTTCCGTAAAAATTTTTTTGTAAAAAATCAAACATCATGACACCCTAAAAACTCTTACTTGGTCGGAAGTTTTGCCTGTGTCATAAATATCAAATCATGTGTTGTTTTACAGAAATTTGAAAAAAATTTTTTCCTAATTTTTCGGCACTCTTTTGGTGCAAAATTTCAAAAGTCTCATTTCGGAAATAATCATTTTATCCGTGCAAATATAAATAAACTCTAAAACACAGGCTATATCTCTCGTTAAAACCTCTTAAAAACATTTCCGTTAGTGAGTACAAAATGGGACT
>CAYYPD010000063.1:0-10654 GCA_964473445.1 uncultured Muribaculaceae bacterium | reverse complement strand
CATCTTCTGATAAAATGATGATTAACTTAAACGGTGATATCCAATCAGGTAACATTGACGTAAGAAATTACTCAGACAATACTGCAAGTGAAATCAACTTAAACGGTGCCACATTAAAAGCAACAAAAGCTGTTTCGGGTAATGACGGTAACATTTGGTTAACAGCCTCAAACAAAGTTATTATAGACGGTTCTAAATTAGAAACAGTTAATTACTCAGCAGATGCTGCAGCAAGAGATGGCGGAAATATCAGAGTATTGGCAGGTAAAAAAGTTTCTGTTGCAAAATCTGATTTCGATGCTGTAGGAAATGTAGATTTCATTTCAAACGGATATGATGTAGCAGTTGACAGCACAACAATTGATACCGCAAAAGATGTAAATCTTACAGCTGCAAATATCGGTTCTATTCAAAACGGTTCAACCGTTAATGCAAACAATGTAACCGTAAAAGGCGGTGAAAGAGCTCAAATTGTTAACTCAAAAGTTAATGCTAAAAATAACATAGATGTTACAGGTAAAGCGGTTTGGTTCAACAATGCAGACTTAACTGCAGGTAACGAAATCAATGCAACAGCTACAGATTCATACTTATTAGCTTCAGGCTCAACAATGAAAGCTGATAAAATCACTCTTAAAGCTAAAACAGATGTTAAAGGTGACATCGATGTTACAAACAGCAAAACATATATCAACGCAGGCAATGATGTAGATGTTACTTTAGCTAACGTTGGCAACAGACAAAAAGGTTTAGTTGCTCAAGGCGGACACGATGTAACAATCACTACAGACGGTACATTATCAGTATCAAGCTTGATTTCAGGCAACGATATGACAATCAATGCAGACAAAGTTATCGCTGGTTTAGATTATACAAATGTTAAACACTTAGACAATGAAACAGGAGTTGATCGTTCATACATCGAAGTTGGCGGCAAAAACTTCAACTCTAACACTAAACACGATAAATACGATGTAACTGCATCAGGTGAACCTACTGCAGACGGTAAATTCAACAAAAAACACCACATCCAATACGGTGAAAACGGCGAAGAAAAAATCTTATTAGTTCACAAAAGACCGTTTGTAAATCCTGATCCGAAACCGGAACCTGAACCGATTGTAAATCCTAACGTAAACGACGATCAAGCATCAATGTTAAACAAACTTCCTCGTCAACCTGAATCAATCAATCACGTAAACGCTATCAACGACGGCAGAACAACATTTGTAGATGTATTCGCTGCAGCTAGCCAAATCGAAATCGAAGATGACGAAGAATAATAAATAAAATTCAAAAAGAATTGTAAAAAGGAGCTTTAAAAAGCTCCTTTTTATTTGACTATTAATCCCTCTTTAATATACCATTTTAATATTAAGAGGAGAGTTTAATGAAGATTAAGTTAGTCTTGGTTTTTGTTCTTATTTCTTGTGTAAGTACTTGTTTTGCAAGTGCTATAGTAGAAAATCGTTCATCATCGCAAAGAAGTGCTATTCAATCAGGAAACAGAGCTATTCAATCTTATAAGTATGAAGATAATGAATATCTGCAAGGTTATAAGTCTGCATTAGAAGAAGTTCAAAAGAGAGTTGCTAAAAATCCGAATGATTACTCGCTATATCCTTATTTAATAGAACTCTATTTAAAAACAGAGGATTATGAAAGTGCATTTAAAGAACTTTCTTTTTTAAACAGTTTAGCAAGACAAAATAAACTGAACACGCAAATTTTGAATGATTTAAAGTCATTAAAAACTTCGTTTGCAAATTCTGCAAGATACGGGCAACGAAAATCTTCACTATATTCAAATATGGCAGTTTTAAGCACAATACTAGAAGATAATTCAACTGCACAAAAGTATTTACTGGCAGCTTCACGAGGCATTGACAATCAAGAGCTATTTTCAAATGCTGCTGATATGGTTTTCAATTCAACTCAGAATTATGAAATAGCCGTTTCTCTTATAGATAAAATGCTTATGCAAAACCCAAATAACGTTATACTTCATAAATTAAAGGCTGATTATCTTGTTCAGATTAATAAAAAAGACGATGCGGTTGTTGAGTACACTAAAGTCTTAGAATTGAAACCTCAATATGAGGAAGTTACATTTTCTTTATATAAAATATTATCGTCGAAGAACATTTCGGAAAAAGATATGTTTAAGAAAATGTTTCCGAGTGAATTTTCTAATGAAGAAAAGTGTTATTCAAAATTAGCAAATATATTGCTTAAAAATGATGATATCCAAGGTGCGTTATCTTATGCGAATATTTTAGTAAAAAAATATCCCGAAAATGCTGACGGATTTGTATTGTTATCGGAGATATACAGACGAAACGGAAAGTTACAAGAATCGTATGAAGCATTAAAACAAGTTCGAGATAAAGCAGATGATAATGAAACAATTTCAAAATATAATGTAATGCTTGCAAAATTATCGGATGAACCTGTTGAAGAAGCTAATTCTCTTATGAATACGGGATTGTATTCTCAGGCTCTATCCGTACTTGAAAGTGCAAATCAAGACAATCTGTATGTAATTCTGGGTATGGCAAGGGCTAATTATTATTTAGGAAATAAGAGAGTTGCTTTTGAGCAATTAAATAAGGCTATGACGTTTTATCCGAATAATGCGGATGTATTTTATTATTTTGCATATATATTTTATGAAGAAAAAGATTATGAAAGTGCTCAAAAATATTTAAAAAAGACATTTGAGGTTTCACCAAATCATAAGTTTGCACTTTCTTTAACGGATGCGATAAATACAAAACTTGCGAATAAATATATGTCGCAAATTACATCGTCATTTGAAATGCAAAATTACACTGAAACAATGAGATTAGTAAATGAAGCACTTGCAATAAATCCGAAAAGTTCTGCACTTTATTTATATAAAGGACTTGTTTATATTTCTCAAAACCAATATGCAAAGGCAACTGCTCCTTTATATAAAGCAATTGATATTGATAAGAATAATATAAGTGCATATTTTTATTTGGCAGAAGCCTTTGATAACTTATCAGAACCGCAGAATGCATTATCATATTACGAAAAATTCATAAGACTTGTTCCTTCTGATAATTACGGAGAAAGTGAAAAAATAGAATACGCAAAAGCAAGAATTCAAAAATTGAAAACTGTTCAATAAATTGTTAGGCAAAGTATGCCAAATAGACATTGCTTTTGTTTAGTTCCTTCCCCTTGAGGGGAAGGCTAGGATGAGGTGATTTTTTTACATTGCCTTTTATTTACAGTTGCAACCATAGTGAAACGAACAATAAATGTTATGCAATACAATAGCAAGTGAGCATTTTCTTATGCGAACTTAGGTATTGCATTACAATTTAATATATTTAAACTAATTCGCCCATATATGGAGTATTTAGACATTTGTTAGTGAAACAATATCAAGACGGCATTTATTTGAGTACGAAGTACGAGTTATGCCGTTGGGGTTGAACTTACAAATGGCAAATACGCAATATCAGGGCGAGAGTTTCTTTCTCTTGGAATTTCCTTTGCTTCGGCAAGTGCTCATTTCACTCCGTTGTAATTCGCATTGCCTTCGCTTTATTCAGGTTTCACCTTACGGAAATTCCGCTGGATACTTTCCTTGTCGGTACAAGAAAGTATCAATTAAAATAATTTGAGTTTTGAATGTAATCATTCTAATAATTTAATTATATTTAAAATGAGATTTTAAACAGATTGAAAAACCACACTAACACTTGTTTTTCTTATCTTTCAGAATGACATGTGTATTGATAATCTAAGAATACATGTCGCCCTGAACTTGTTTCAGGGTCGCAATGGCTTTATTTGTTGCGGAAATCTCCAACGACAATTTTTCAAACTTTTTAAAAAGTGTCCCTGTTCTAAAAACAAAAAATAAATTATTAGAACTGTCCTTATTTACAATCTACATCGGCAATAAAAATGTAACTATTTGATTAACATTTACAATCGTGTCTTATTCTGTGTATAATAAACATATAAACAAAGGGGAAAAATGGGAAACGATATTGTAGATGTTATAGTTGTCGGAGCAGGTCCTGCCGGAGTTAGTGCGGCAATTACTCTTGCAAAAGCAAACAAAAAAGTATTACTTGTTGACAGGAGTGATTCTGCCGGTGATAAAAATATGTTTGGCGGAGTTATTTACGCAAAGCAAACTGCTGAAATTTTTCCATCCTTTTGGGAAGATGCTCCGATAGAAAGAGCTGTTAATACTCAAAAAATTTACATGTTAACAGACTATAATGCTTCAATATTTGAATCTGATTGTTCTGAAAAAGGTTCCTATAAAGCATTTACCGTAAATCGTTCTAAATGGGATAAATGGTGCGTAGAGCAAGCTGTAAGGCAAGGTGCTTATTATGCCCCTAAAACTGTTGTTAAGTCCTTGCTTACAGAATTTGGTAAGGTTATCGGCATAGAAACAGAACAAGAAAAATATTATGCAGAAATCGTAATTTTGGCAGACGGTGTAAACTCTCTGCTCGCAAAACAAATCGGTTTGCGAAAAGAAATAGAAGACAAAGATGTAACACTTGCCGTTAAAGAGGTTATAAAATTACCGAGAGAAGTTATAAATGACCGTTTTGGTATAGACGATAACGGCGGTTGCGGCTGCAAGGTAGTAGGCGGACCGTTAAAAGATGTTTTTGCTATGGGCTTTATTTATACAGACAAAGACGCTGTTTCAATAGGATACGGTATCAGTTTGGATGACTTAAAGAAGAAAAAAATTACTCCGTACGAGCTTCTTGATGAATTAAAAGCACATCCGACTATTGCAAAGTTGATTAAAGACGGGAAAACAATTGAATATTCAGCCCACATGATACCTGAAGGCGGAGCTATAAAGTTGCCTAAAATTTATGATGATAATGTAATGATTGTAGGCGATGCTGCAATGTTAGTAAATAATATTCACATGGAAGGTACAAATCTTGCAATGTTAAGCGGTAAACTTGCTGCTGAAACAGCTATTGAATCATTAACAAGACACGACCACTCTGCTGAATTTTTAAAAAACTATTATAAAAAATTAAAGAACAGTATAGTTTTAAAAGACTTACAAACTCACAGAAATACAGTTCCGTTTATAAAAAAACATATTAAAACTTTAACAAGTTTGTATCCTGAGCTGGCTCAAGAATTTTTCAAAGTTTTAACGGAAGCTGATGATGTTCCGAAATACAAAAAATACAGAAGATTTGCAAGAAAAATTATTATGTCGGGAGCAATATTTAAGTCAATTCCGCTTGGTTTATTTGCATTGGAGAAATGTTTTAAAAAATGAATATTAATGATAAATTAGCAACTTTGAAATATAATAAAGACACCGAAAGTCATTTATCGGTAAATAATGATGTATGCTTTCGTTGTAAAGATAAATGCTGCACATATATTTGTCCTGCAAATGTATATGAATGGGACGAAAAAAAAGGTATAATGAATATAAGATATGAAAATTGCTTAGAATGCGGAGCTTGCAAAATAGCTTGCGATAAAAAAAATATAACTTGGCGTTATCCTAATGCGGAGTTTGGAGTAATTTTTAAGAACGGTTAGTAAAGAGAGGTATCCTATGCAAGATGAGTACAACAATATGCAAAGAAGATGGTATGATAAAGATCCTATTTTATCACGCTCTATGAAAACACTTGAGGCTTCTGATGATGAAACTCAAATAAAAGTTGCACTTAACTTAATTAAAATTATAGTAGAACATAACATTGCTTTTAGTGAATATACTGATGTAAATGAAATTATTGAAGCGGTTGAAGAGGGTATGGATACTCGTGCTAATTCAAGATGGTATGATATCGACAGGACCGTTAGAGCGGCAATTAATATGCTGCAAAATTCACCTGCGGAAACTCAAAAAATCATTGCAAAAGAAATGGCAAAGATTGTTATAGATAAAATAAAAGAAGATAAAGATATAGAAGAATTAAAAAAGGAACTTGAACAGGAAGAACTGTTTAACCACGAAAAAGAAGATTAGGTTTAAAAATGCGACTCCGCAAAATATGGGATATAAAAGAAAAGGAAGTAAATAAGGAATTATCGGAAGTATGTGAGGGAAACCGCATACTTTCCGTTTTGTTGTCAAACAGAGGAATTAATACTAAGGAAAAGGCTATTAGCTTTTTAAATCCTTTAAAAGTTCCTTTAACTTCGCCTGATGTTTTTACGGACATGCAAAAAGCAGTTGAAAGAATACAACTTGCAATTGATAACAATCAACATATTACCGTATTCGGAGATTTTGATGCTGACGGAATAACGTCAACTGCACTTCTTTATCTTACATTAAAACAAATAGGGGCGGATGTTGATTTCTATCTTCCTGATAGAGCAAATGAAAGCCACGGATTAAATACAAAAGCACTTGTCAACATAATTTCTAAAAGAAAATCAAAACTTATAATAACAGTTGATTGTGGGATTTCAAATGTTACGGAAGTAAATTTTGCAAACGGGTTTAGAACGGATGTTATTATTACTGATCACCACGAGGCTCCTGCTGTATTACCGAATGCTTTTGCCATAATTAACCCCAAAGCACCTAATTCTTTGCAGCCTGATTTGTCTCTCTCCGATTTGGAATCGTTAAATACATTGGCAGGTGTCGGAGTTGCATTTAAGGTAGCTTGCAAATTACTGGAAATATATAATAAACAAGATTTTGTACATGAAATACTTCCTCTTGCTGCAGTAGGAACAATTGGAGATATCGTTGATTTAACAGGCGAAAACAGAACAATTGTAGCAATGGGAATTGAGTTAATTAAAAGAGGTAAAAACAAAGGACTTCAAGCCCTATTAAAATCAACAAATATAGAGGATATGACTTCTGTTACCTCTGAAAACATTACTTACTATGTTGTTCCAAGATTAAATGCCGCAGGCAGACTTGATAACCCTGCTTCTGCTTTAAATTTATTAATAAGTGAAGATGAAAAAGAAATAGAAAATAATGTAAAACTTCTAAATGACTTGAACTCTTTAAGGCAAAATCTTTGCGAGGAAGCGTTCGAACAAGCAAAAGAAATGTATGAGAAAAACATATCTCAAAATAAAAAAAGTATAATTTTATTATCTGATAATTGGCACGTCGGAATAGTCGGAATTGTTGCTTCTAAATTAGTTGAAAGTTACAATAAACCTGCGTTTTTAATGACTAGAGATACAAATAATCCTAATATAATCAGATGTTCATGCAGAAGTATTCAAGGGTTGAATATATATAGTGTATTATCAGAGCATAAAGATTTATTTGAAGGTTTTGGCGGTCATAAAATGGCGGCAGGCTTTGCTTTTGATGAAAATAAAATTAAATTTGAAAATCTTAAAAATGTATTAAGCCACACAATTGCTGATTTCTCACAAGATATTGACTTTAATTCAATTAAAGTTTCGGCGGATATGGTTTTAAATCCGGAAGATTTAACAATTGAAAATATTAATGCAATTGAAAAACTGCAACCGTTTGGGGCTGCAAATCCATCACCCGTTTTTGTTATGAACGGATTAAAAATTAAAAATTATAGATTCATGGGACAAAATAATAATCACTTAAAATTGTTTATGTCTAAGGATAGTTCAAATTCTATAGAGTGTGTTAAATGGTCAACTCCTGATTTTAATCTTCCCGAAAACTCGGAAGCTGATATATTATTTTCAATGGGGGTAAATGAATTTAACGGAAATAAAAGTGTCCAATTGATATTATCTGATTTACACTCTGATCTTATGTCTTATGATTCTCCGGTCACGGAAATAAAAATTCTTGACCACAGAAAAAAGAAGAATATTATTATGCAAGTCCTTGATTTTATTACAACAACCAAAAAGAATACTGCAATTTATCTTCAAAATTCAATGCTCGAAAAATCATTAAACCTTACAGAGGAAGTAAAAAAGAAAGTATTTTCAACGGATGATATTCCTGAACAAATTGAGCAGCTTATGTTTTTTGATTGTCCTAACAGTAAAGAAGAGTTTGAAAGAATATTAAAAGAAACAGAAGCAAAAACCGTACATTTAATGAACTTTAATATATCAGAAATTAATTCGGACAATTTTATTTCTAAACTATCAGGCATGATTAAGTATTCAATCGGAAATATAAACGGTGAATTAGAACTTGTAAAATTATCAAAGGCTTTGGATGTTGATGTTGAAACAGTTGATTGTGCACTTTCATTGCTTGAAAATATTAGTATGATTAGTTTAGACAGATATTCTAACGAAAAATATAAAGTATCAAATTTTAATCCTACCGAGTTATCAAAAATAAAACACGATGAATTATATACCGCATTATCAGAAAGAATTGATAACATTAATTCTTTCAGAAAATTTTATTTGGATTCAACTGTTGATGAATTAAAAGAAGAGTTATTATGTTGAGGTATTAATTTATGTGGTTCTTTAATAAAAAAAATCAAAATAAAGAATATGTTAGTTGTGATTTAATTGAACACGGAATGGATGTATTTGTTGACAGTATAAATTTTTGTTGCCGTATTCCCCCGTCAGAAAAGGGTTACAAAAAAATTATAGGTAATTTTCATGGTGAAATATTAGATTGGAAAAAGTTCTTTGCAATTAAAAGAAAATACAGAGAACAAATGAAACATGGAGAAATGATTCCTGAATGTAAAAATTGCATTTACCTGCAAGAGAAAGAATGGGATAATGAAGATTATATTTCATTTCTAAACTTTAATAATTGGTGTACGTGTAATGCTTTTTGTATATATTGTAATCTTCATGAACTCCCTAATCCTAAAGAATTACAATACGATGTATTTCCAATGATAAAAGATTTGGCGGATAAGGGCTATTTAAGAAAAGGTGGGCATATTACAATTGCAGGAGGAGAACCTTGTGTAGCTCCTGAATTTAATGACCTGTTAAACTTATTTTTAGAATATGATATTAATCCAATCAGAGTTTTAACAAATGCTTCTATATATTCAAAAAGTGTAGAAGAAGGAATAAAAAAGGGAAATGTTAATATTGTTGTTTCTGTGGATTCAGGAACAAGAGAAACTTTTGAAAAGATAAAAAAATATAATAAATATAGTGAAGTTTGGGAAAATATTAAAAAATACGCCTCTGTTCAACCTCAAACAGATAAGGTTAAAACTAAATTTATATTAATTCCTGATTATAATGATACCGAAGAAGAAATTGATTCTTGGCTAAAAAAATCAATTGAATGCGGAGTTAAGCATGTAGCTTTTGATGTTGAAATGTCTTGGTATGTTGAACATCAAAATGATATTCCACAACGTATTATGGATTTAGTAAAATACACGCTTGATAAAATAAAAGAATATAATCTTGATGTTGAATTAATAGATAGAGGAAGAATTTTAGCTGATAAAATTAATTAGTAAGAGGTAAGTTTTTATATATAAAAAGAGAGGTCATGAACGAACTGAACTTTAAACCCGGACAAAGTAAAAAAGAGTGGGTCAAGAGGCAAGAAATAAATGACTTTTGTATTGAACAAGAATTATTTTATTTAGGATGGTCTCATTTCGTACGACAGATAGTCTGTTCAAGCTACTTATTTTGATATTGATTTATAAGGTCACTCAACATTATTTCATCAAAATATGCGGTAGTAGATAATGCTTGTTGTTTATTCACTTGAAATAAAATTTTATTTAATAAAATTTTTAATTTCCTTAGCATTTATGCTCCTTTCCTAATTATTCTAAAAGTATTAACAATGAATTCTCTTTTATATTACATATCTATAGTACCCAATCTTATCGAAAAAATCAACACAAAAAAAAACCTATTTGAACTGAAAACCTAAAACCGACTTTTTTTACTTTATCCGGTTTTAGGTTTTCAGTTTATAGTTCAAACCCTCTTTTTTTGTTGTTTTATTTTAATTATTACTCTAATTCATCAAAATAATTTGGGTTTTTAGTAGGATCAAGTTCTGCTACAAGAGGAACAAGTTTATCGTCGGGTTCAACATTGTAACCAAATAAGTCGTAGCCATAAATATTTGGTCCCTTAGCACCGTTTGTATCAATGTATAATTGAATATTTTTGGGATCATGTCCGTCATTATTGATAATTATAAAGAAATCCTCACGAACAGGAACAAATGCATCATCTAATTGTCCGTCATCATATTTCGTGAAATTAAAGTTTTTATATGAAGGTCTTTTTTCTGCCATAAGATTTCTGTCAGCGTTAAAAGCTCTTGCAATAACATCCGGAATACTTGGTGTTGTACTGCATGAAAGTACTCCGTAAAGATTTAAATTAGCTTTTTTGAAAGTATTTAAAAATTCAGAATTTACTGTATTAAATCTTTCTTTTAAAACAGCATTTCCTTCTTCCGCTTTATTTCCACAAGCTGTGAATAAAGGAATTAAACCTAGTATAAAGGAAAATACTAAAAGTTTTTTCAAATTATTCTTCATTATTTTTCTCCTATCTTACCTGTCATTATTTTAACTCGATATTAAAATAATGCAAATTGTTAAACTGTTGTAATGTAACAGATTATTTGATTATTTTGGGAATGGTTTCTATTTGATACAAGTGGGTTTTGTCCAAGTTCAAATACATATTAGACTAAAAGAAACATTTTTAGGAAACT
>CAYYPD010000062.1:7253-10886 GCA_964473445.1 uncultured Muribaculaceae bacterium | reverse complement strand
TTAATAGCTTTGGTAATTTCTCTTGCTCTATCCGGTCTGTAGTTGAAGAAAATTATTGCGTCATTGTCGTGAATTCTGCTTTCTTTTATCTCTTCATCACTACCGACCACGATTGGCAATACAAATTCGTCTGTTACACCATCTCCGTAAGACTTTTTAACTCCTTCAATTGCAGAAACAGCCTTATTGCCATCACCTAATAGCAGACAGTTGTAACCTTTTTCGACTCTATCCCAACGATTGTCTCTGTCCATAATGTAGTATCTGCCGATTACAGATGCTATAGACGGGGAATTGTGTTTTTTAAGCTCGTCTTCAATAATTTGTAAATATGTACAAGCACTTGCAGGTGGAGTATCTCTTCCGTCCAAGAACGCATGCACATATACCTTGGTCAAACCTTCTTTAGCAGCTAACCGGATTAAAGCCAACAAGTGGTCTAAGGAAGAATGAACCCCGCCGGTGGAAACAAGACCGTAAATATGAAGTGCTGAATTATTCTTTTTAGCGTGTTCAATTGCTTCCAAAAATTTCTCATTTTTAAAGAAAGAACCGTCTTTGATTGCATTATTGATTTTTGACAAATCTTGGTAAACAATTCTTCCGGCACCAAGGTTAAGGTGACCGACTTCACTGTTACCCATCTGTCCTGTAGGAAGACCTACATACTCACCATCTGCATGAATAACCGTAGATGCTTCTTCTTTGATTAATCTTGGAACATTAACGGGATGTGAAAGCTTTGTGGCATCATATTTTTCTGAGCCTGTAGAAATCCCCCATCCGTCCATTATGCATAATAAAACTCTGTTTGTCATAACTATCTCCTTCAGCCAAAAATTTTATGACAAACATAGCCGAAAGTCAATACTACGTGCATATCCGTCCTTCTTTCAGGAAAAGCAATACAAATGTTAATCTGATAATCTTGATATGCCGAAGAAGATTGTTACCCCAACAAATAACACGAAACAAGCCAACAGGTCGCTACACATCAAACAAAACCCCCTCTCATAATAAGAGGGGGTTTGTAATTTATGTCTTATGCGTTTGCAACTTGCCAAGCACTGTTGTTTGCGTTTGTGAAAGCTACACACATTTCGGCTATATCTTCTTCATCATTATAAGTAAATACTTCGTCTATGTCATTATAGCCGGTATCGACCAACCAACCTGAAACCGCTTCTTTTATGGAATTAATCTTATCGATTGTTATATATTTCTTTACATCGGTACTGCTGATATCAGTTTTATCTGCTTTTGCTGACAGATAAATATTTTCAATCGAATCATAACTCCCCTTTATATTTATTTGTGCGGTCAATTTTTCACCTTTTAACCATTTATTATAATTATCTTTATTTAATATTTTTAAGCTGTCATCAGATATATTTCCCTCTTTATCAACTTCAAAAACAATATTATATGTTTCAGACTGATTATAATAAATTACTAAACTATCATTACCATCTGAATCGGTAATATAGGTGGTTTGGTCAATAAACGCATTGATTGTATCATTCCCTGTGCCACCATCAACGTAATTTGTTTCAGATTGAGCGTAAATCTTATCATTTCCGGCTTCGCCGTATAACAAATCAACCGTACCATTTGTTGCATCTTTTTCGTCAAAACTGTCTTTATTATAACCTGCAATTACATCATCATTTCCGCCACCATATATTGTGTCAGAACCATAATTTCCGTATAGTGTATCACTATATGCACTTTCGTGGTTTGGGTCTTCCTCCGGGGTTTGATCTCCATAGATTAAATCATTTCCCTTCGAACCATAAATGGAATCTGTTCCGGAGCCTCCGATAAATTCAGCAGAACTATTAGCGGTTAACGAGCGGGCATCTATAGTATCATTACCGGCTCCGCAATTAACATATATATTGTCGCTAGAACAACCGCTACTACCGCTACTAAAGCTAAGAGTATCCTTACCGGAACCCAAATAAACCTCCATGTCTGTTATGGTATTATTATCGCCTATTACAATATTACTATTGCAGTTCACGGAATCAACATACAGATTATCAATTTTAACGTTCTTGCCGGTACTAAGAGTAGTTGTTTTCCCGTAGCCGTCACCCAAATAAATTTTCATGTCATCATTTTCGTAATTTGGGGAGATAGAAACACTATCCTTACCGTCACCTGCAATAATTACGTGAGTATTCTTCCCCGGGGTTATTATATCGTTAGAATCACTGCCTATTATTACTTCGGTAGTATCAGTACCGTTAACATTTCCCGAACCGAAGAGAATATTCTCCATAGAATACGTTCCTGATTCGGTATTAATATATTTAACAGAATTTTTTGAATTAACCCCCGTGATTACACCTTTTTTATCAACTGTGTAATAATCCTTTAATGTAACTGAATCAAAGGTTTCACTTCCCAGCGGAGTATTATATTTTATAACCAAATCTTTGTTGTTTTTGCCCGTGCCTTGAGTGAATTTGAGTTCAGAAAGGTTCATATCCTCAAAGGTTAACGTATCCTCGCCTTTTCCGCTGTATATGGTATCGTGTCCATCACCTGCGTTAAATGCAAAAATATTTTTCCCGTCCTCTCCATACAATTTGTCGTTGCCGGTTCCGCCTTCGATTAAGTCATCACCTGCCCCACCGTAAATCGTATCGGAATAATTTGAACCGATAATTGCATCATCACCGCCGTTGCCTTTTAATACCAAACCTTTGTCTTCTGCTGATTTTGGTTCGTCTTGGTATTTTTTACCGACCTTCACTCTTTTTGTTAATTCTGCTTCGCTTGCATCAATATATTCATTTAACCAAGTACCAGTGTAATTTGACTCTACATCAGCACAGTATAAATAGTTATTATCACCCTCACTGTCACCAATAATTGCTTCTCTTAAATCAATCTCATTACCACCAACTACTAATTCAACACTGCTTGTATCCTCTATTCCTTTTTTAGAGTTAGAGTTGTTTGTTACATCTTTAGCCGCAAAGTTTTTGAGAGTAATTGAACCCTTGATTCTTTCATCTGTTGCTGCTGCTGCGGCAGCAGCTGCTGTTGTCGGTATATCATAAGAGATTTTAAGGTCTTTGTTTTTATTAACAAATTCATAATCCAAAGTTTCCCAATTTATGCTTGTTCCTTCTATTAGTGAACTCGGTTCTACATTTAAAGTAAAGTTTTCACCTTTTGTAAGATAAACAACGTCATCTCCGTCGCCAATATAGTGAACTATGGTATTTTTGCCTGCTTCGCCCGTGATTACATCGTTGCCGGTTCCGCCAATAATTGTATCATCACCGCTACCGCCTTTTATTGTATCAGAATACTTTGTACCCTCAATCATATCATTACCGCCGGCACCGTTTAAAACAAGTCCTTTATCCGTTACATCTTTTTCAGCAGTTTCATATTTCTTACCGACTTTTACTTTTTTCCACAATTTGAATTCTTCATCTACACCAATAAATTCACTTAGCCAAGTACCAGTGTAATTTGACTCTACATCAGCACCGTATAAAAAGTTATCATCATTATCACTGTCAACAACAATTGCTTCTCTTAAATCAATCTTTTTACCGCCAACTACTAATTCAACACTGCTTGTATCCTCTATTCCTTTTTTAGAGTTAGAGT
>CAYYPD010000062.1:0-7153 GCA_964473445.1 uncultured Muribaculaceae bacterium | reverse complement strand
GTTGCCGGTTCCGCCAATAATTGTATCATCACCGCTACCGCCTTTTATTGTATCATTATATGCGGTTGCGATTATCTCATCATTACCGTTTCCGCCGTTGACCGTTAACCCTTTATTCTTGTTTTTGCCTGTTGTAGGGGCTATGTAGCCTGATAATGAAAGGTCTATTTTATCGTTATAGTTTGTTGTTGAAACGGTAAGTTTTTTCTTGTCAAAACCCGATATGACGTTTAAGGTATTGTCAACAAGACTTTCGCTTATCAAATCTGTAAGCTTATAGCTTTCTTTTTTCCCTACTTTTTGATATTCCGTTTTTATATATTTTATCCCTGTGTAATCGGATATGGTAAGGGTTTTACCGTCATAGCTCATTACAAGTTTTCCGTTATCAATTTTATAACCGGCATTTTTTGCCTGTTCTTGAGTTAATCCGTCAATCCTGATTGCGTTTTTACCCTTTGCACTGAATTCAAATTTATTTTCTGAAAAATCTTCCGGATTTACAATATAATCTTTTGTTGCCATATGCCTACTCCTTTTATTATCCCCTATATAACTCTAACGACTTGTTTTTACACTATTGATTTATATTATATTATAATTTATATAAAGAGTTTGTAAAATTAATATAATTGTTACATGGTAAACCGGTGTTTTAAAATTCTTAATGCGTTTACTACTGCAATTAGAGTTACTCCAACATCTGCAAAGATTGCACCCCACATTGTCATCAATCCAAATGTACTTAATATCAGGAATAGAACTTTGACGCCGATTGCCAAAATTATGTTTTGCTTTACAATTCTCATTGTTTTTTTGCTGATTAACATAGCGTCCAGAAGTTTTGCGGGATTATCATCCATTATTACCATGTCTGCTGCTTCTATTGCCGCATCAGAGCCTAAACCGCCCATTGCAATTCCTACATCCGCTCTTGTTATAACGGGAGCATCATTTATGCCATCACCGACAAAAACAGTTGTCCCTTGGTTTTTTGCCATTATTTCTTCTAATTTTTCAACTTTTTTGTTTGGTAAAAGTTCAGCAAAAGCCTGTTTTATTCCCAGCTTTTCTTGAATTATTTTTGCAGCATTGTTTGAGTCACCTGTCAGCATTATGGTATCAATTTTATGTTTATTTAACTCTGAAACAGTGTAAGCTGAATTTTTTTTCTCCTTGTCGGAAATAACGATGTTTCCTATGCATTTCCCGTTTACTGCAACGTAAACAACTGTTCCGCCCTCATTTTTATCGGGTGTTATATCGATTAATTTGGCATTTCCGACAAGAACTTCATTCCCGTCAATTTCGGCTTTAATACCTTTTCCGGAAATTTCTGTTATTTTTTGAATTGTTACTTCTTTGCCGTAAGCCTTTTTTAGTGCATTGGCAATCGGGTGATTTGAAGTGCTTTCGGCAAGTGCTGCATATCTTAATATTTCAGGGTTGTCTGAATTTATTTTAATAACTTCAAAATTTCCGTTTGTTAAAGTACCTGTTTTATCAAAAACAACTGTTTTTATATGTGAAAGTTTTTCAAGATAAACACTTCCTTTAACAAGAATACCTGCTTTTGAACCTGCCCCGATACCTGCAAAAAAGCTTAACGGAATTGAAAGTACTAATGCACAAGGGCAAGAAATTACAAGAAACGTCAAGGCTCTCTCGATCCGGTTTTCTGCAAAGAAAAATGCAGGTACAATTGCGATTACAAGTGCAAGCACAACGACAAACGGTGTATAGATTTGTGCAAACCTTGTAATAAAATTTTCGGTTTTAGTTTTCTTATCGGATGCTTCCTCAACCATTTCTAAAATTTTAGAAACAGTAGAGTCTTCAAATGTTTTTGTAACTCTTAATTTTATTGTTCCATCTGAATTTATACATCCGCTATTTACATTTTGTCCGATAACTGCTTTTCTTGGTACGGATTCTCCTGTTAATGATGATGTATCTATTTGAGATTGTCCCTCTGTTACAGTTCCGTCCAAAGGTATTTTTTCCCCGGGTTTTACAAGAATAATGTCACCAATCATGACTTCTTGCGGATTAACTTTTATAACCTCATTTCCACTGATTTTATTAGCATAATCAGGTCGAATATCCATAAGCTCGGTTATTGAATCTTTTGATTTATCAACTGCTTTATCTTGTAAATATTCGCCAATTTGGTATAAAAGCATTACCATTACGGCTTCCGGTAATTCTTTTATACAAATTGCTCCGATTGTTGCAACTGTCATTAAAAAGTTTTCATCAAAAACTTTTCCGCTTAGAACATTTTTTAACGCTTTTAGTATTATTTCATGAGCAATAATAATGTAAGCCATATAAAATAACAATTGAAACTTAAACCCGCATACAAATAATATAACAGTTAAAATAATTTTCGGTATTATAAATTTATTTTCACATTCATTGTTCTCACACATGATAATTCCCTTATAGTTGAATGATTTTTCAATTATATTATAATTGAATATTTGTTCAACTGTCAATTGTTTAATATAATTTTCAATAAAATAAGTAACAAAACTTTATGATAGTTGAATTATTGTTCAATTATTTATATAATAATAAAAGGAGTTTTTTTATGACTGTAAAAACTTGTGATTGTGAAGCTACAAATAAAGAATTAATCGAAAAAATAAGACCTTTAATACCTGAAGATTCAATAATAACTGTCTTATCGGAGCTTTTTAAAATTATGGGCGATAAAACAAGGATGAAACTTCTTTGGGCTATTGATAACGGTGAATTATGTGTCGGAGATTTAGCTAATTTATTAAATATGACGAAGTCTGCTGTTTCACATCAATTAAAAGTTTTAAAGGATGCAAAACTGGTTAAATCAGAAAAAAAAGGAAAACATGTTCTTTATTCGCTTAATGACTACCATGTTCAAACTATTTTTGAAAAAGCTCTTGAACACATTATGGAAGAGTAAGTTGATAAAGATAATATTTCTAAATTTTAACTAGCGTTTAGAAGATCCTTGTTCTAATACCTTTTCTGTATATGGTTGTATGGCAATAGTCATTCTATTGTTGTTATATTCATCTTTTGCATGATTTCAATATTATAGTAGTGTTTTGGAATTGTAAATCCTTTCTTTTTAATAACATCATAATAAATATAAGCAGACTAATTGTATAAAAAAAATAATTATTATATGATTATAAAGAGAAAATATACGGTGGATTATGAATCAAAAAATTTGTACTAATTTAAATAATTCAATATGTTTTAATGCAAAGTCAATCGGAATAACTTTTTGTACCTTGACAAATGCAACAAATGGTTTAGGTTGGCCAAAATTATCTGATAAAGTTTTTGATGGAAAAAAAATTGATTGGGATGAGTTTTTTATTGAGAGAGAAAGAGAAATTCAAAATATAAAAAATGGTACGCCCAGAAAAGAATGTGATAATTGTCAAATAATAAGGACAGAAGATTTTGTTGATGATAAAAAAATTCACTATATTTTACTTTCTCCATGGCAAATTTGCAATTCAGACTGCATATATTGTTTAGGGCATGCTACCCCGATGTCGCCTGATGAGCAAGGTTACAATGCATACTATGAATATAATGAAGAACCTTATGATATGCTTGAAATTATAAAGGATATGATTAATCATGATGTTTTGGCGAAAGATGCAGAAATAGATTTTGCAGGTGGAGAACCTACTTTATATCCTAAGTTTGATAATATTATAAATTTTTTATTAGAGCATAATTTTACGAATATTATTATTCATACTAATAATATTCAATATTCAAAAGCTATTGAGGATGGAATAAAAAAGAATTCAATTAATTTAATGATTTCTATTGATGCCGGTAGTAAAAAGTGCCATGAAAAAGTCAAAAGGGTTAAGTCATTTGATAAGGTTTGGCACAATTTTAAAAAATATGCGAATTCAAAACCAAAGGATTATACAGGCAAATTATGTACAAAATATGTATTAGTGCCTAATGTTAATGATACTGAAAAAGAAATTGATGAATTTATTAAACAATCAAGGAAAAATGGAGCAACTCACGTTGCATTAAATGTTTATAATCAACTTTTAAATGAAATGAATTATGAAGAAAATTTATTGAAAAACTTATATTCACTTGCAGAATTTTTTAAAAAGCAAGCAAAAAAATATAATTTGCAATGTATTATGTTTCCTAATATTGATTATGTTTATACTAAATTAAATGTAGCAAGATAAAATGAGACTTAGGTATGAGATATAAAAGTTGCAGATTATTAGAACATGGAATATATTTTTATCTTGACCCGGGCAGTAAACAGCTTTGTGTTGGTCATTGTTGTAATACTGATAATTATGATTTGGAACATCGACTATATATTTATTTTGATTTAAAAAATGAAGTTTTAAATTGGAATTATATATTTGAGCAAAAGAGAGAACTTAGGGAAAATGCTAAAATGGGTATTTATCCTAAACAATGTGAAAGTTGTTTTGAATTACAAGAACGTGATTGGGATGATGAGGATTACATAAATCATTTAACTGCAGGTCATATAATGAAATGTAATTCAAGGTGTATATACTGTCAAATAGGGAGAATTCCAAATTGTCATAACAGAGAGTAAGACTTTGATTTTACTCCAATAATTGCAGAATTAACAAATAAGAACTTACTTAGATATAACGGTTCTCTTAGGTTTGTTGGTGGAGAGCCGACATTAATGAAGGAATTTGATTGGCTTGTTGACTTATTTTCGGAACATAATGTACCTGAAATATACGTCCCAACATCCGCTATAAGATTATCGAAAAGTTTGTGTAAAGCATTGGAAAAAGTGAATGATGCAGCAATTGTTACAAGTGTTGATTCGGGCTTTAGGAAAACATTTGAAACGGTAAAGGGAACTAAATTTTACAATGTTGTATGGAAAAATTTAGCAGAGTATTTAAAGCATGCTCGTCTAAAAAAGTTTATAATTCCGAAATTCATTTTGTTTACAAATTACAATGATACAGCTAATGAAGTTGAACAGTGGCTAAAAAAATGTAAAGATATTGGATTTGTAGAAGTTCAATTTGATTCTGAACATAGTGTATCTTCTTCTGAAAATTGTGAAAATAAAAAATATGTAAATAGAACATTAAAAATGTTGGAATATACAAACAAACTTTCACAAAAATATGATATAAAAGTTAATTCCTACCTTGCTTTTATGAATAGAACTCATAAAATTTATCAAGAACAATTAAAAAATGAGGATAAGTATGAGTACTCGATTGTAAGTGAAAATGATTTTTCTGTTGATGAATTGGATAAACTTGTTAAAGATGAAAAATTTTCTCCAAACCGTAAATTTTATATTACTTTGGATAAAAAAATTGATTTGCAGTTAAGTGAAAAATTGATGGCTATTTTGAGGTTAGGCTTTGATTTTGATATAAAAATCAGCAATTTTATTGATGACGATATTATAGAAGAAATCCTAAAAACAAGTAATTCTCAGGTAACATACATGTATTCAAGGAACAATTTGATTGATTTATTTTACAAGTTTAAGTTATCAAAGAAATATGAAAATATTGTTAAAATTGGAAATATTGTATTTAGTGAAAAATAAAATATATTTTAATATGGAGGATCTATGAACGATAAATATGCAAGGTGATGTATTTGTTTGTTGTCCACCTTGGTGTAGTTCATATTCTTTTGGGAATATATATGAACAATCTTTTGATGAAATTTGGAATGGGGATAGAGCAAAAATTTTTAGAAAACAATTTATAGAAGGTAACTATAATATTTGTGACTTAAATTTATGTGTTAAAGATTGTTCAAAGAAGGTTATACCAACAGAGGTCTGTACTAAGCCTAAGACTTTTATTTTTTGTTATGATTCAATGTGCAATGTTAAGTGTATTTTCTGTCGTTCTTCTCAGCAAAAACAAGATTTATCATTTTTTGATAATAAGAACTTAGAGGAACTTGGAATTATTAATAAATTAACTTCTATAACAGTATCCCTTCATTCAATAAAAAAGGATACATATGATAAGTTGGTTGTAGGTGGTAATTATGAAAAGGTAATGGAAAATATCAAGTTTTTATCTTCATTAAAATTAAGTGGAAAACTTGATCGTTTGATATTTAATTTTGTTGTTAATGCTTATAATTACCGAGAAATGGTTGATTATATTAAATTGGCTAGGAAATATAGTGCAACGGTGGGATTTTTAGAATTGTTGAAACTTGATACAAATAAAGAAGTATTTGAAGATCTTAATATTTTTAGTGAAAAACACCCTAAGTATAATGATTTTGTAAAAGTGTTGAAAAATCCGATTTTTAGAACTGATGCATGTACGATAAATGATTGTATGTTAAACTTAAAACCTATAAGTTTTAAAAAATCATTAAAATATAAACTTGAACGTATTTTTAAACGTTAAATTTTATATAATTTTATAAAATTAATAATTATATAAAGTAATTATTCTTGGTGCAATCCATATTCATTAGAATTAAGCCCTTTTAGATTTCTATATTGGTTTGCTACCCCGTAAAATTGTAAATCTAATCCTGCTTTTTTTGTCGCTTCCAGAATATACAAATATAATTCATCGATATAAGGTGGAATATTATCTGAATTATGAGCAAGCCAATCTGCTTCAAAGTCTAATACAACTTGCTCTATCCTAATTTTCTGAGATTCTTTAATCCATTTATCGATACTTTCTTTTGTATCATTAACATTAGGAATTAAAATATATTTAGATCTTACCATTTTTTTGTTATTGCCTTGGGCTTTAACGTATTTTTTTAAAGTATCAATAACTCTGTTATAGGCATCAATTCTTTTTATTTGTTTGAACTTGTCTCTATCCCCACAATCTACACTGACCGTAACTGATAATGTATCCGTGCCTAATCCTTTCAAAACAGACTTTACCGGTTTAATTGCATTGGTATGTACCATTATTAGTCTTTCTCCTTTTTTTAGGAAAAAGTTAGTAATATCATCAAATTCTCTTAAACAAGAAGGTTCACCGCCGGAGTAAGCCAGTTCTCCGCTATAATCAATCATTCCAAGTTTATCTAATTCTTTTATAATAGGCATGATTTTATAATGTTTATTAGGTTTCTCAAATTCATTTTGATACCGTAACCA
>CAYYPD010000061.1:0-10954 GCA_964473445.1 uncultured Muribaculaceae bacterium | reverse complement strand
TAACACAAAACAATATCATTAAAATTTTTCTTATTTTTACAATAAAATAATGCGAAAGCAACTATTATAACAAAAAATATAGTTTCATATATAAAGTAACTGTTTTGACTTAACAGTATATTTTTTAAATTAAATAATAATTGATTGAAGGAAATATAAACCTTATATGCGGTATTTCCTGTATATATAAAAGAAAAATTCAGATACAATGATAATAAAAAAATAAAAATTGGTAAGATATATAATAAAATGTTATTTCTTATTTGTTTTAAATAGGTTATACCAGGATTCTTTGGTAGCATAATAAATAAAAAAAGAACAAATGATGCAGAAATCATAAATGTTTCTTTAGAAATCACTGCCAAACTTAAGAAAATACCTGCCAGTATCTTATTGAATTTTGAATCACCAATTACAAAAAAGAATACAGATGCAATTAATAAGAATGAGCTAAATAATTCTCCTGTTCCAAGTCTCATAAATGAATCAATTTGAGAACCCCAAAATGGAAATATTGATAATATTATTGCAAAGAAAATATTTACTTTTAACTTTCTGAGAATTGCATATAGCATCTCTAAAGACAATAAAGCAAATAACATAAATTGAGCAAAATATAAATAATAATTCGTTCCAAGCAATTTTATTGTTAGAATTCTATTTATCCAGTATAAAATTCTAAATCGACCATCTGCAATCATAAACTCATTTAATAACTCAAAAACACTTTTTGTATTTAACTCGTTGCTAATATAGTATATTTCGTGGTCATCAATAATTCCAAATTTTAATTTAGAAATACCAAGAACAAAAAACAAGTAACAAGTAAATAAAAAAATTAAAATAATACCAATTAATTCTTTTTTGTTATCTAATATTTTTTTTAACAAGAAAAACTCCAATCAACTTTTATAGTTTATTATAATTTTGCAAATGGGTCACTATGTGTCCTAGTTCAATACATATTAGACTAAGCACAATTCTCTTTTAATTTATAGTAATATTACATTGCTGTCAAGTAATTAAGACTTGATAGCATCTCAAATAAAATAACTCCTGTTCAATACAGAAGTCATTTATTTTTTGCCTTTTGAACCACCTTTTTTTACCTTGTCCTGTTTTAGAGTTTCAGTTCAGTTCAAGTTTCCTTTTTTTTAGATTTCTTTAAACTTTTTTAAATATCAGAACTGCGTTATGTCCGCCAAACCCGAATGAATTTGTAAGGGCTACGTTTACTTCCGATTTTCTTGCAGTGTTTGGAACATAGTCTAAATCTGCAACTTCTTCATCCTGATTTTCAAGGTTAATTGTCGGTGGAACTATTGATTTTTGTATAGAATTAATACACATTATGGATTCAACCGCACCTGAAGCTCCAAGCAAATGGCCGGTTGAGGATTTTGTAGAGCTTACTTTTAACTTTTTGTTTGTTTTTCTGTCGCCAAATAATTTTGCAATTGCATTGGATTCTGCAATATCTCCAAGGTGAGTACCGGTTCCGTGTGCATTAATATAATCAACATCCGCAGGTTTAATTTCAGCATCTTCAAGAGCTATTTCCATAGCTTTCATTGCACTTTCACCATCGGGACGAGGTGCTACAACATCATAAGCATCTCCGGTTTGACCATAACCGATTACTTCCGCGTAAATTTTTGCTCCACGCTTTTTAGCGTGTTCATATTCCTCAAGAACAAGTGTTCCTGCTCCTTCTGCCATAACAAAGCCATCTCTGTCTTTATCATAAGGTCTTGAGGCTTTTGTCGGTTCATCATTTCTTTTTGAAAGAGTTCTTGCTGCCGTAAATGCTCCGAGTCCGATTGTACAAATAACCGCATCACTGGCACCTGTAATAACTGCATCAGCAGACCCGCTTTGAATTGCCTTAAAGGCATCGCCAATACAATGTGCACCTGTGGCACAAGCTGATACTACCGCTTTATTTATACCTCTGGCACCATACTCCATGGAGATTCTGCCTGCAGCCATATCAACAATGAGCATAGGAATTGTAAATGGGGAAGCCTTAGTCGGTCCTTTTTCAATCATTGCTCTATAGTTTTTTTCAATTGTATGAAATCCGCCTGCGGCAGAACCATAAATTACGCCAAATTTATACGGGTCAATATTACTTTCTGTTATTTTTGAGTCGTTTACGGCTTCTCTTGTTGCAACCAGTGCATATTGAAGAAACTTATCCAATCTTCTTGCTTCTTTAGGTTCAAAATAATCTTCAGGTCTAAATGTTGAAGATTTAATTTCTCCTCCTATTAAAACCGTATGACCTGTCATGTCGCCCATTTCTTCTATTTTAGAAACAGCACTTTTACCGTTTACAACGCTTTCACATAAAATGTCAGCACCGACACCATAAGGGGTAACCGCACCAACTCCTGTAACAACAACTCGCCTTTTAACCATTTGAAAACCCTTTTTTAATAAAAAGAGGAGAACTTGACGTTCAAGAACTCCTCTCTTGTCAATTGTATAATTATAAATTAGTTATCTTTTAATTTTTTTTCGATGTAGTCAACTGCATCTTGAACCGTAGCAATTTTTTCTGCATCTTCTTCTTCGATTGTGCAACCGAAAGCTTCTTCTAAAGCCATAACTAACTCAACTGTATCTAAAGAATCAGCACCTAAATCAGCTGTAAAACTAGCTTCAGGTGTAACTGCACTTTCATCAACGCTTAATTGTTCTACAACAACTTTTTTTACTTTTTCTAATACATCACTCATTTTTTCTACCTCATTTTAACTAATACATTTAATATTTTTCTTTTATTATACTATCTACAAACAAATTTGCAAATTTGTAAACTAAATAGTTAAACCACCGTCAACACCAATAACTTGGCCGGTTATATATGTTGCATCTTCACATAAAAACTTAACTGTTTTTGCGATATCTTCCGCTTGACCTAAACGTCTTAACGGTATATATTCAGTGATTTTTTCCGTATCCAAACCTTTTGTCATATCTGTTTGAATAAAACCGGGTGCAATAGCATTAACTCTAATATTTCTTGAACCGAGTTCTTTTGCTAATGATTTTGTGAAACCGATAAGACCTGCTTTTGCAGATGAGTAATTAGCTTGACCTGCATTACCCATGACTCCTGCAATACTTGACATGTTAACAATACAGCCATGACGTTGTTTTATCATACCTTTTATTATCGGATTAGCCATATAGAAAGCACTGTTTAAATTTGTATTTATAACATCTAACCAGTTTTCTGCACTCATTCTGATAAATAACCCGTCCCTTGTAATACCTGCGTTATTTACAAGAACGTCAATTTTACCAAAATCAGCTAATACAGCATTGACTGCTTGTTCACATTCTTCTTTGCTTGAAACATTAAATTTATAAGTTTTTGCATTAACACCTAATGCCTTAATTTCACTTAATGTTTGGTTTGCAGCTTCTTCATTACCCGCATAGCAAACTGCGATATCATAACCGGCTTTTGCAAGCTCTAACGCACATGCTTTGCCTATGCCTCTTGAAGAACCTGTTATTATAGCTACTTTATTTTCGCCCATTATACAAGCTCCTTTTCTTCTTGTGTTATTTCGTTTGTAACATTTTTAAGTGTTTCATAATCAAAAATGTTGTATGTCTTTAATTCTGAATTAATTTTTTTGTTTAAACCTGCAAGAACTTTTCCTGCACCTAATTCGATGAAAATGTTAATTCCTTTTTCTTGCATTTCTTCAATTATTTGAGTCCATCTTACTGATGAATAGATTTGTTCTGGTAATTTAGCTTTGAAATCATCACCTAAAAATGTTTCTTTCGCATCTACATCAGTATAAACAGGAAATTGAGCAGTGTTAAATTGGAAGTTTTCAATATATTCTTCAAAATCATTTCCTGCACTTTTCATTAACGGAGAATGGAAAGCACCCGATACGGCAAGTTGAATAACTCTTTTTGCACCGGCTTCTTTATATTTGTCCATGTTCTTTTCAATAGCTTCACGTTCACCCGTAATTACTGTTTGTTCAGGGGAGTTATAGTTAGCAATGTAAATACCGTCTAAATTTTCCGTAACTTTTATTACGTCTTCCTTTTTCAATCCTAAAACAGCAGCCATAGAACCGTCTGTTTTTTGAGCAGCTTCATCCATTAATCTTGCTCTTTTGTCGATAAGTTTTAATACAGTTTCTAAATCAACAACACCTGCCGCATATAAAGCCGCATATTCGCCTAAACTGTGACCGGCTGCAGCATGAACTTGTAAATTATCGCTTAACTCTTCTTTAAGTGCTTCATAAGCAGCTAAAGATACAGTTAAAATACAAGGTTGTGAATTAATAGTTTGTTTTAATTCTTCTTCACTTCCTGTGAAACAAAGTTCCGAAATTTTTCTTCCTAAAACTCTGTCTGCAGTATCAAAAACATTTTTTGCAACTTTAGAGTTTTCATATAAATCTTTACCCATGCCTGAATATTGGCTACCTTGACCGGGGAATAAAAGTGCATATTTTTTCATTTTATACTATACCTTCTCTTAATCTTACAATTGCGGAACCTGCGGTCATGCCTGCCCCAAAACCTGATAACAGTGCAACAGACGGAAGTTTTATTTTTGAATTTTCAATTGCTTCTGCCATTGCAATAGGAATTGATGCAGCTGATGTATTTGCATATTCCTGTATATTTGCAATTACTTTTTCCTGAGGAATATTTAGTCTTGCTTGAAGAGCTTCAATTATTCTCATATTTGCCTGGTGAGGAATAAAGTAATCAATTTCTTCTCTTTTAATACCTGCTTTTTCTATATTGCTTTCAATAAATTCAGGTAATTTTCTTACAACATATTTATAAACTTCTTTGCCTACCATTTTTATAAACATGTCGCCCTCGGTATTTTCTTCAACTAACGGGCAGTTCTTGCCTGATGAACGCATTTGAATATATCTGTTAAAATCACCTTCTGATTTTAAATCAATTGATAAAATATCATTTTGATTGTTATCTGAAACGGTCATCAACATAGCCCCGGCACCATCGCCAAAGAGAACGCATGTTGCACGGTCTGTCCAGTCAAGACATCTTGAAAGTGCTTCTGATGCAACTATAAGAACTGATTCTGCACTTCCAGCCAGAATTAGTGATCTGCCGATTTCCATAGCATATATAAAACCTGAGCATGCTGCTGATATATCAAAACAAACCGCATTATCAGCTCCTATTTCACTTTGAATTTCACATGCCGTAGATGGGAAGATGTTTGTTCCTAAACTTGTTGCTACAACTATGTAATCAATATCTTTTACGTTAAAATTTGCAGCTTTAACAGCCTTTTGTGCAGCTTCTGCACCAAACTGTACAACTGTTTCATTTCCGGATAAAACATGTCTTTTTTCAATACCTGTTCGTGTTTTTATCCATTCATCAGAAGTATCTAAAATTTTAGATAAATCATCATTTGTTATAACAGCTTTGGGCACAGAAAACCCAAGTCCGGCTATTTTAATAGGGATACTCATTTATTTTTATTCTCCGAAGTAGGAAGCAATACTCTTATTTACGCCTAATTCAACTGCTTTATAAGCTACTCTTACAGCATTTTTGATTGCATAAGCAGAAGAACGACCATGGCAAATAACGGTAATACCTTTTACTCCAAGCAATAATGCTCCGCCAAATTCTTCATAATTAATTTTTGCATACATTTTTTTCAATATCGGTTTAATTAAAAGACCGATAATCTTAGTAGTAAATTCTCTGCAGAATTCTTGTTTTACCATATAGAAGAACATTCTTGCAACCCCTTCTATTGTTTTTAAAGTAACGTTTCCTACGAAACCGTCACAAACAATTACATCAGAATTTCCTAAGAAAATTTCTTTACCTTCTGCGTTACCTATAAAGTTGATTTTATTTTTATTTTCATCAAATAACTTGTAAGTTTCTTTTGCAAGTTCATCACCTTTACCTGCTTCTTCACCGATGTTTAAGAGTGAAACTCTCGGATTTTCAATACCTAAAACGGTTTTTGCGTATGTAGAACCCATTAAACCGAATTGGTAAAGCATACTTGGGGTACAGTCCGTATTTGCACCGGAGTCAATTAAAACCAACGGTCCTTTCATAGTAGGAAGAACAGTTGCAATAGCAGGTCTTTCAATTCCCGAAATTCTACCTAATCCGAATAAACTTGCACCCATCGCTGCACCTGTAGAACCTGCTGCAACAACAGCATCAGAACTGCCTGTTACAACTGCATTTACTGTAAGTACAATAGATGAATTTTTCTTTTTTCTAATTGCTTGTCCGGGTGCTTCGCCCATTTCGATAACTTCAGAAGCCTGTGTCTTTTTTATATCCAACTTGCTCAAGTTAACTTTAATTCTTTTGGGAGGAAACAATCCTCCTGATGAACAAACAATTCCTTCTTGATCTATTCTGTCGAGTTCACGTTCTATATCGTATAATTTCCCGACAAGTTCAATGGGAATATTATATTCCATTGCAGCCCATACTGCACCTTCTACTATCGCTTTAGGAGCAAAATCTCCTCCCATTGCATCTATAGCTATCCTAGTCATACTTTATATCCCCATTTTTACTATTAATTACTATTCAGCGTCGTTAGTTTCTTCAACTTTTGTTGCTTTTTTGCTTACTATCTTACCTTTGTATGTTCCGCATTCCGTACATACTGTGTGAGTTAATACAGTAGCTCCGCAATTTGTACAAATTGTAGTTTCAGGTACTGAACCTTTCCAGTTTGCTCTTCTTTTAGCTTGTGCTGCTTTACCTGTTCTCTTCTTTGGTACTGCCATGATTAATTATCCTTTTCTATCTTTATTTTCTTAAATATTTCTAATCTCGGATCGGTTTCATCTTTCTTTAAGTATTTTTCAAGATTATCCTCTCCATTACAATTTATATCACAAACAATTTTATTTGGAATATGTAAACTTACGCATTGATAAATTAAATCTCTTAAATTTATCTCGTCTTTTCCGTTCAAATCCTCGATAAAGCCGTCATTCTTAATTTCAAACTCTTGAAAATCTTCTTCATTTAATTTTGTTTTTGTAAAGAATTCTTCAACATTTATATTAAAATCACGAGAAAATTCTTTTAAACATACATCACAAATTAAATTTACCATAGCTTTTATGTTGCCTGTTATTTTTACATAATTTCCGAAGACAGTAGCAACTAAATCTGCTTCAACAGGTATTGTTTTGTTGAATTCTTCAAAAATTTCCGAAAATTTCACTTCTTTTGTTTTATTCGGACTATTCTCAATATCTGACACATTTATCTTCATTCTTATAATTGTAAATAGAAGAAGTATTTTGTCAAATAAAAAGGAACATTTTAATCTGTTCCTTTTTAACCGCCGTAATTTACTGTAAATGACCTGCTGATTGCTTGCTGCAATGATTGGTCGCAAGATTGTAATTCTGTATTTGCCGCCTGCAATTGAGTTTGCAACTTTTGCATTCGCATATCAAGTTTTTTATCTAACGTTTCAAGTTCAACTTGCCGAGCTTTCAATTTCTTAACAGCAGGTGAATCATTATCGGCAATATCACTGATGTTGTTTGTAACTTCAGCAATAGATTCCGTCATATTCAATTTTTCTTCGGTAATATTTCTGAGTTTTACGTCAAGACTGTTGACGTAAGCTGTCAAAAACATTTTCCTTGAGAATGTTACTAAGAAACCCATAACGTTACCTTATCTGATTAACTGACTTACCTCTGAGGAATACGTGCTCTGAATTTTGTGCCAGAATTAATTCTGTTTTTTTCAGCATATATTTCTCGTAGTTTACACGTTGAATGATTTTTCTTTTCTTTTCACTTAGGGAGAGTAAATTTTTAAAATATTCGATAATGTTCTTTACACAAGTTTGTATCGGTTTTTTCTTTTTAAGAAATCTTCCCATGTAGCCGAAGTAATCAATCATTCTATTCAGTTGTACTTGTAGTGGTGTCAGCATTGCTACTTTTTGCACTTTTGATTCTCCCGTGCACGACAAGACTACATATCTTATAAAACATATAGTAGAAATTTATTGCCCTATATATTTTTTCGGATGTTTTCTTGAAGTGATTTTTCTTTCTTTCTTTTTTCTTGATATTACTATACTTTATATCGGTTATATTCCATTTTTTCTTTAATTTTTTAATTTTTTTAGTAAATAAAAATTTACAAAATTTTACAAAATAGTAATAAATTAAGAGGTTTTTAAAGGAAAAAAGCTATAAACAAAGAGCTTATGGACTAAAAATTTTCACACAAATTTACACAAATTTAATTTTTAAATAATTCATACAAGATAACAGAAACACTCACGGAAAGATTTAGAGATTCTACATTTTTACTCATTTCAAGTTTAATATTTTTTTCTGCAATTTTTGTTAATTCAGGTCGTAATCCGTTAGCTTCAGAACCAAACATTACAATATATTTATCATATTTATTACAATCTTTTATCTCAATATTATTTTCTTTTGATAAAGATGTAGCAATTAATTTATAAGACGGGAAATTTTGTTTTAATTCTTCAACGGATTTAATTTCAACAATAGGAGTTTTAAAGAAGTTACCCGCAGCTGAACGAATAACTTTTGATGAATACACATCAGTACAATTGCCGAATAAGATAATTCCGGCTGCATTAAATGCAGCTGCACTTCTTATAATTGTTCCAAGGTTCCCGGGGTCAGATATTTCATCAAGTAATACAATTTTTTTATATGTTTGGAACTTTTTTAAATCAATAATCTTCTTTTTTGCAACAGTAAGCACCTCACAAACCGAACTTGTCGTAGAGATTTTCTTCATTGATTTTTCATCAATAATTTTTACGGGCAATTTCGAATTGACACTCTCTAACCCTTTTAGTGCATATATTTCAACAATTTCAACATCAGCGGTCAAAAACTCTTCAAGAGACTTCTTCCCCTCTGCAATAAACAGCCCCAACTCATCACGGTATTTTTTTTGATGAAGTTTGGTTATTTCCTTAATTTTATTTGCTGATATATCACTTATTGAATGCATGAATCTTTCTGCCATTTAAAGTAATAGTATTTCTCATAGTCGTTTAGCATAGACAAATCTACAAGTTTTATTTCAAACGGGAAATGCGAAAATGAATTCATTATAATCTTATCTTCTTCATAAGTCGCATAAACAGTGTTTTCAAGTCTTATGCCGCCCCAACCCTCTTTATAAACTCCGGGTTCAATTGAAAATACCGTATTTCCCAAAATTTTAGTTTTTGCACAATCAGCGGAAGAAACTCTTGGCGGAATTTCATGGACAGCAATTCCCACACCATGCCCTGTTCCGTGAGCAAATTTATAATCTTCGCTTATATTTCTTTCAATTGTTGTTCTTGCAATTTTATCAATATCAAAGTATGAGGATTTTTTCTTGTATTTTGTATAATATGCCTCTAAAAAAGCCTTTAAGACTGCTGTATAAGCAACTTTTTCTTCCTGAGAAGCCTCACCTTTTATAAAAGTTCTTGTTGTATCGGTTGAATATCCGCCCTCATAATAGCCTCCGTAATCAACCAATAACATATCACCGTTATTAATCATTCTATCTTTAGACGGGTGAGTGTAGTGAATAATTGACGTATTACTTCCGCCGGCAACAATCGGTTTAAAGCTGAGCGATAATGCCCCATTATCTTTCATTGCTTTTACGAGAGCTTGATAATAGTCATACTCGGAATAAATTTTCTCGGAATTAATCATTTCGTATACAACTTTTAATGCCTTATCCGCACGCTCAAAACATCTTTTTAAATGTTCGATTTCTTTTTCGTTTTTAACAGTTTTAAATAAATTCAAATGACTTTGTTTAATTTTATTACTCGGATTAATGAGTTTAAAATCATGAATTGTAAGCCTTGATGTATCAATATACAAATCTTGTCTTACAATATTTTTTAAATCCATATTAAAATCAACCAAAGGTTTAACCCTGTAATGCTCTCCAATAAACGGCAAGTTACAATCAGAATAAATAATTACTTCTTTCTCATTTATAATTGCTTTAGACGGGAATATTGAACTGTATTCAAAATCATAAGACCTTAAATTAGTTAAATATGCAATATCTTCAAGAGAAGTTACTACAATGTTCAATCTTTCGCATTCGGCATACTTTTTTATAACTTCATATTTTTCATCGGCAGTTACCCCTGAAATATTGTCATCAACCTTAAAAACTTTATAATCAATATTTCTCAGTTTATTACTTTCATATTCAATAACAGGGTCAGTATTAAAAAGTCTGATTGAGGAATTCTTACTTTGAAGAACTCCTTCAAGTTTGTCATAAAAGCCTTTTGATGTTTTAGTTGACACAACTCCAAGTTTAAAATATGACGGTAAAATTTCTATCAGTGCGTTAAAATAAAATTTTGTCAACGGAATTTTAACAACTTCAACAAAGTCATGGTCAACTTCATTATCTGCTTGCTCGTGATATCTTGTATCAACAAACTGATAGATTTTATCGTTTGTAAAAAGAACATCTCCTGTTGAGCCTGTAAATCCCGTAACATAATATCTTGAATTTAATTGCAACATATTATATTCAACAAGAAATTCATTTGTTGAATTAATAAGTAAACCGTCTATATCATTTTTAGATAAGAATTCTTTTAAATATTCTATTAAATCTGTGTCCATCAATCTTCTTTAGCCGTTAAATATAACAAGTGATAACCGAATTGAGTTCTAATCGGATTTGAAATTTCTCCAACTTCCATAGAAAAAGCAGCATCTTCAAATTCTTTAACCATTTGACCTCTGCCAAAGAAACCTAAATCACCACCCTCTTGACCTGACGGGCATAGTGAATGTTGTTTTGCGGCTCCGGCAAAATCATCACCGTTCTTTATTTCATTTTTTAATTTTAATGCTTCATCTTCTGTTTTTACAAGAATATGGCT
>CAYYPD010000060.1:0-10954 GCA_964473445.1 uncultured Muribaculaceae bacterium | reverse complement strand
TGAAAATCTATATCAAAATTAAAGTCATAATGGTCTTTATTTTGCAATTTTCTTCCGAATTTATTATACATAGCTTCTTCGCAAAGATAAGTAATATGCCCAATCATTCTTGCATTTGCAAGCCCCCTGTCGGGTTTTTGTTCTTTGTCATAGTAATCACCATTGTTCCAAGCAGGGTCAGAGATAATGGAATTTCTCCCGACTGCATTAAATGCAATTGCTTGCGGTGATAACCGTGAAGTTGTTGCAATAAGGACTGCCGATTTTACAAAGTCGGGATATGAAATCGAAAACTGCATTGCTTCCATCCCCCCCATAGAACCGCCTGCCACACAATAGAGCGACTCTATTTCAAGATAATCAAGTAATTTCTTTTGAACTTTTACGGTATCTTCTATTGTGAAAACAGGGAAATCCGTACCATAAGGTTTACCTGTTTGAGGATTAATGCTGCATGGACCTGTTGTTCCGGAGCATCCGCCTAAGATATTTGTACAAATTATAAAATACTTATCCGTATCAAATGCTTTTCCTTTACCTATAAGAGTATCCCACCAACCTGCTTTTTTATCTGTTTCATTGTGATATCCGGCGGCATGAGCATCTCCTGTTAAAGCATGAATTACAAGAATTGCATTATCTTTTTTATTGTTTAATTCTCCGTATGTTTCATAGGCAACGGTAATCGGTGAAAATTCAACACCGCTCTCAAACTGTATGCCCTCTTTTATTGTATGGTATTGAGTCTTAACTATACCGACACTGTTTTCTTCAATAGTCATATCTTCCCTTTATGAACGTGCAATTTTTATTGCGGATTCTATATCTTCAATAATATCGTTAATATTCTCTAATCCGATTGAAGCTCGCATATAATCATTTGTAATTCCCGCTTTCAACTTTTGTTCATCGGAAAGCTGCCTGTGAGTTGTTCCTGCAGGATATGTTATTATTGAATGAACATCCCCTAAGTTTGTAGCGTGAATAAACAATTTTAAGGACTCTATAAACTTTGTGCCGTCACCATCTACCCCAAACCCGATTAAGGAAGAAGCTCCTTTTTTTAAATATTTTTGAGCAAGAGCATAATCAAGACTGCTTTTTAAATACGGATATTTTACAAAATTTATATTCGGATGTTTTTCTAAATGCTCAGCTAACTTTAAAGCATTTTCGCTATGTCTTTCCATTCTGACATGAAGAGTCTCAAGCCCGAGCATTGTTAAATAAGCATTGAAAGGACTTTGACAACAACCTAAATCACGAACTAAGTGAGCTCTTGATTTTGCAATAAATGCAGCAGTTCCGAACTCTCTATTATAAATTATTCCATGGTAACTTTCATCAGGGGTCGTAAGCATAGGAAACTTATCATTTTGAGCCCAATCAAATTTGCCCGAATCAATTATTGCTCCACCCATTGCGTTTCCGTGTCCTGACAAATATTTTGTTGTTGAATGAACAACAATATCAGCCCCAAAATCAATAGGACGACAAAGATAAGGAGTTGGAACAGTATTATCTACAATAAGCGGAATTCCGTGTTTGTGTGCAATATTGGCAAGCCCTTCAATATCAGCAACCTTAATACTGGGGTTTCCTAAAGTTTCCGTATAAATACACTTGGTTTTATCCGTAATTGCATTTTCATATTCGGATAAATTATCTGAGTTTATGAATATAACATTAATACCCATTTGCTTAAAAGTTTTTGCAAAAAGATTATAAGTACCGCCATATATCTTTGCAGAAGTAACAAGTTCATCACCTGCCCCCATAATATTTAACATTGTAATTAGAATAGCGGATTGTCCTGACGATGTAAGTAATGCCCCCACTCCGTTTTCAAGTGCAGCTAATCTCTTTTCCACAATATCGCAAGACGGATTTGACAGTCTTGAATAAATATCTCCTGCAACTTTTAAGTCAAATAAATCTGTTGCGTGTTTAACGCTGTCAAAAGCATAAGCAGTATTTGCACAAATCGGCGTTGATACTGCATGATTTTGCTTCTTTAAATCAATAAATCCTCTTACGGCAAGTGTTTCAAATTCCATAATATACCTCTTTTTCTCATTTCATTATAATATGCTCCTCCTGAAAGAAAAAATATTTAATATAATTTAGCAAAAAAGAAGGAACTCTAAAAAGTTCCTTCTTTGAGAATATTTTAGAAGCAACCTATATTTGTTGCCAATAATTATCATTATTAAAGTATCCGAGTAACTGTTCTTTTTCAGGAGTTGTACCATTTTTCATTGCATCATTAACATCATAATATCCGTTATTTTCTAACCAAGAAGCAACTGACTCCAATAACTGATTACTGTCATACATGTATGAATAATCATCTGTTGTTTCTGTTGTGTTACCGTTAGCTTTAATGCTTTCAACACCTGAAATTGTTGCGGTGTTACCGGTTTTATTACCACTGTCATTTAATTCTGTTACATTAAATTTAGTAACACCTTTTTTGTCTTTATAGCTTTTATTTTTGTCAATATTAAACCATATTTGTATGTCTTCTTTTTTATTGTAGAAAATAGCAGTATCAACAACACTTTCACCTTTACCCGTATCATTAATTGTAGTGGTTTCTCTTAAACGGCTGTCATCTATAGTATTGACAAATAAATGATATGTATCGCTTCCGTTTCCGCCATCAACTTTGTTTACGCCACAATCTGCATTAATGACATCATCACCGTCCCCTCCATATATTGTATCATTATGTACAGAGCCGATAATTGTATCATTTCCTGCACCTGCACTGATGTTTGCACCTTTATCATTTTTGATAATATATTCATTTAAAGAGGAAGCATCAATATATTCAGAATGCCAGTTACCTTTATAACTGTATTTTTTAGTCGTAAAGTTTGTATAATTTTCAAACAATTTATCTGTTCTCAAATCGATTACATCATCTCCGACGTACAATTTTACCGAGCTTGTATCTTCGATACCTTTTTTAGCATTAGCATTATTTGTAACATCTTTTGTGCCAAAATTCTTTAATCTTAATATTGTATCAGTTCCATCCGAAATCAATAGGTCATTCTTTGATATTGTGTATTTTAAAGATGAAGAATCCGAGTAACCTGATAATTTAATATCTAGGTTTTCACCTTTTGTAAGGTTTATAGTATCTGTTCCGTCACCTTTTGCATATTGAATTTCATTATGACCGGCACCACCCGTAATTATATCATTGCCTTTTCCGCCGATAAGAGTATCATCTCCGTTACTTCCGGTCAAAGTATCGTTGTAGTCATATCCGACAATATAATCATTATATTGTGAACCGATTATTTTATTCTTCTTTGTATCAGAGCCTTGGAAATATATTGTAAAATCTTTAACATTTAATGCACTTTCCAAGTTATGATTTTTATCAACAAGAACAAAATCACCCTTAGATTTGAAGAAGTTTGATATTCTTATTGAGCTTATATCATACAAATCAATTGTTTTAGCGTATTTAATCAATAAGTCATTGCCGACTTTTGTATATGCAAATTTGTCATATCCATCCGCAACACCGTTATTATTAAATTCTAAATCAGTGTCAGAAAAGTCTATAATAGTTTTTCCGTTGCCTGATGTATAAATTGTATCATTGCCGTTTGATATCAAATCAAATTTATATGTGTTATTACCTGCTTGACCATACAACTTATCATCACCTAAACCGCCAATAAGGGTGTCATCACCGTTACCGCCGTATATTACGTCATTACCGCCACCGCCATTTATTTTATCAGCGAACTTACTTCCCGTAATTGTTTCATAGCCCCAAGAACCTGTAAGTTCAAGCCCGACATTTGATTTTGAATAATTAGCCTTAACGCTTTTGTTATCTTCTGAATTTATTTTTTCCAGTATCTCATTATAGATTTTTTTATTTGAAATAGAATAACTTATATCATTGTACAAAATATCTTTAACTGATACGGCACCTTTTTTCTTAAAGTAATCGGCAATTGTAATAGAGCTTCCGGTTAATTTATCAAATGTTAGAACAAGGTTATTTCCTGCTTTTACATAGACTAAATCATCTTTATTATATGATTTCAAATCAATAACATCATTACCTTTACCGGAGTATATCGTGTCGTTTCCGCTGTAGCCTTTAGTTGTATCATATATGATAGTAGTAGAACCGCTTTCACCATATATTTTATCATTACCGTATGAACCATAGATGATATCATCACCGCTGCCTGCCTTAATAGTATCATTTCCGGCACCGCCATTTAATGTATCATTTGAAGCTCCACCGGTAATTGAATCACCTTTATTTCCGCCCGTAATTAAGTCAGAGAACATGGTTCCGTTGATTTTATTTGTCTTTTCTTGGTCAACAACATAATCAACATGGGAATTATTTAATAAATTTTTTAATAAAGTACCATTATTCTCCGGTTCGGGTTTCCCCAAATTTTCAGAATTAAGGATATATTTAAGATTATTGTACAGACCCTTTTTAAAGTAATCCGTAACCGTAATTGTGTTATCAATTTTTTCTCCGTCTGTACTGTTTGTCGAATCCTGATAATCCTTGTAACCGTATGTTGACTTATAATGTATAACTAAATTTCCGTTACTGTTTGCAAAGGAGTAATTATCTTTATCAATACTTGAAGAATAAGCATACAGTAATTCATTCGATTGTGTTTGATAATAGGTTTTATCTTCAAATGTAAAGCTGTCAAATTGAATATTATCGGTTCCGGAACCGAGATAAATTACATCATGTTGAGATTCTTTTTGAGCTTCAAAAATATAAGTATCATTTCCGCTTCCGCCATAAAGCGTATCATCACCTGCACCGCCATATAATGTATCATTTCCGCTTTCGCCGTATAGTTTATCGTTACCGCCTTCGCCATAAAGAATATCGTTGCCTTTGCCGGCCCATATTGTATTTTCTGAATTGTTACCGGTAAGTACGTTTTTCCTGTCATTTCCTACAATATTCAATTTATCTGCCCATATTCTGATATTTTCTATTGTAGAGTTATACCAAGATGCAACATTCATTACCCCGTCGGTATAATACTCGTCATTATTTACAGGCAGTTCGTCAAGATAAGTATTACCCGTTAAGAATTTATATAATCCTTCAACAGTAATAAATTGAGCTTCCTCTTTTATGTCCGGATTTAAAAAACCACCTGTATCCACGACATAAAATCCCAGAATATCCTGTACTTTCTCATCCTCAGGTTCTTTACTGCCGGTTTGTTCTCCTCCTGTTTCCCATACTTCACTGACGGTTTTATTTTTATATTCTCCGTACATGACTCCGACAAGGGAAATAGCGTGTACACCTTCAACACCTAAATCAAATCCTTTTACGTTCCCGTCGATAATTATACCCTTTCCGTCTTTTATTTTTTCCGCATATTGATTTGCAAATGAATATATTTCGGAGTTTAATTTATAAGTGGTTTCGGTTGTAATATGCGTTTTTGAAGGTTCAGGATATTCGTCATATCTTTCAAAAGAGGAATTACCTTCTTCATCTTTATTTTCTACCATATAGTATGTTTCAACTCTTGTTGTTGTTGTTTTGGAGGTGTATGAAGTTCCATAAGTTACCGTAACCGTAGTTTCTGTTACTTTATATACCGAACGCTTTACACTTTCTTTATCAACAATATAACCAACATATTCCGGATCTGTTTTGGTTACGACTTCATCGGGATTTATAACCGACAAATTAGGAGAAACTACATATTTGTATTTTGCAAGCAGCATTTCAGAATCAACACCCCAATAATCAAGAATGTTATCTCTGTTCCAAATGTATGTTCCTCCAATTTCTTCAGGGTGATCCTTTAAATCTTGTATAGTATTGTAATCTTCATAGTTTTTAGCGTGAGTAACAAAAGCTTCACGCTCTAATTTTACAGTTTCTTCATCAAAATAATCTATGGATTGTGTTTCGGAATCATATTCATTAGTCTTAGAAATGTTGAAGTATGCATCATATTTTTTAAGATACCAAGATTGGTCATTTTGGGAATTTTTAATCGCCCAAAGTAAAAATTCATCTTCTGTTTCTACAGGTGCCTTTTTATAGATATTAACTTCTTTGATAGTGGTTTCCCATTGATGCGTTTCTCTGTTATATTCATATTTTTTTACGGTTTTAGTTTCGGGAGTAGATAAATATTGAGCATAAGAAGGAGTAATTTCAACAATATCTTTTACTCCTGCCATGGATAATATATTAAGCGAAGAATCAACACCGCAGTTGTTATAGCTTTGTCTGTAATCATATACCCATTTATCAGGATGTCCGTATATAAATACATATTCGCTGTCATTGAAACCGTATTCTGCACCACTTCTTGAAATCGGGTCATTATAATTCAATAATTCAACGTTTACATCGGCTTTCTTTTTGTCCCCGTCCAACGTGAAAGTGTTATTATATATATATTTCCCGATTGATGTCTTTTTATTTCCGGTATTTGTACATATACATAATTCTATTCCGGAGTTATCCGATATTGAAGCATTAAATCTGTTCAGTTCATTTGTTAATGTTGATTTTGTAGTTGCCATATACATGCTCTCCTATATCGTGATTGTTTTTTGTTACTTAATAATAAAAAGGTTCCTGATAAAAAGTTACTTTTCTCCCGGTATCAGTTTCCTTTATTATATTTTTTTATGTTCCCGATGAACTCATCTTTAAAACCTATTTATTTTTTCTTTTGAGATTAAAATCATTTATTTAAAGGATTTTTGGAAAAACAGAAAAAAAATAAAAAAAATACTTTACAAAAGAAAATTTAATGATACTATAAAAACATAGAGATTCCTCAGTAGCTCAATGGCAGAGCATTCGGCTGTTAACCGAAGGGTTGTAGGTTCGAGTCCCACCTGAGGAGTTTTTTATTGTTGGGGTCAGAATTTATTTTAAGCCCTTTTTTAATGCCTGTTTCGAATGTTCAATTGTTGGTCAAATTTTGCATGAACTTTTGTATTTAACAATATTCTCGCTGGTAAAATTGTACTAATACCCCACTATTGCTTGGGATATCAGTGTAGATTGTCATAGAGGCTGCGAAAAGTAGAGTCGAAAGTTTGAGAGAATTCTCAGTTTCGAGGGACAATTTCAATACTCACTGATACAAATTCTAAAACTTACTATAAGTCATTCTCAAAGTTACTGTTTCTTTAAAATTTTGCGTTGATATGTATTTTTATAGAACATTGCAAAAGTATTAAATTATAACAAATTAAAACCATTTAATTTCGCTAATCTATTTAAAAAATACCATAATATAATATGCAAAATATTGTTATTTTATTAAATAGAAATTTTAGTTAAGTACTATATTTGCTGAATATAAAACTGGAGTTAATGTTATGTCATTACTGAGTTTACCTAATATATAAATTTTTGGTTTATGAGTTGATACTGCTGTTACTAAATAAATAATGTGTGTGTTGTCATTATTATTTTTTTCCAATTCATTTTGAGTAATATAAAACTTATAATTTTTACCATTACCTTTTGTTGATTTTACCTCAATATGAATTTCTTCACCTAATTCGTTAAATGACCTTACATCATAGCCTAATGTATTATCCGAAGAAACAATTGAGACCAATTTTGCTTTATCATTCATTCCTAAATTTATAAGTTTTTTCTCTTCAGCCTTTCTAACAATTTCTTCTCCTCTATTACCTATTTCTTTTTTTAATTGATTTTGTTTATCAAATTCCATAGGTTGCCTTATAATTGAGGATTTTGATTTTTTGATATTATCAGAATCTTTATATTCGCATTTTATGTATTCGGCATCAGTATTTTCTAATTCTGCATAAATTTTTGGAATATCATCGTCACTTAAATCTTTTAATCCATTAAGTTGTAATTCTATATTTTGTAATATTTTATCATCTGAATCTAGAGTTTTATATAAAAAAGCATAAAACTCTCGCATTGAATAATTTTTTAAATACGAATTTTTACTTTTGAATTGTACTAAAAGTTCTCTTTTGTCAACAGGATTCATATCTTTAGAATCCGTAGTTGGGCAAAAATAATTAATAAATTTATCTAATTCGTTGCTATCAAAAATGGCAAGATAATCTTCGGGATAATATGTTGCAAGTATCTTTCCCTTAAACATAGGACTAATTCTATTTGATTTTATAGCTTCTAAATCATGTCGTTCTCCATTTTGAATTAAATTAATTATTTCATTTTTTACATTAGAAAAAGCTTCTCTATAATCTTTTCCAAACTTAGGAAGATATATATAGTCATCTATATCCTTATTATAATAAACTCCGTATTTTTTGCTGGCAAATGAACCTGCGATACTACCCAGGCTTTTCAATTCTTCTTCTAATCTATAACAAAAAGAATTTGGCTTACCTGATACATATTCATCAATATGCATATTTTTAATTTTATTAATAGAATATTCATTTACAAATTTTGCTCTGTAAATTTCGTCTTTCTTAATATCATTGTCTATTTCCGGTTTTAACAATTCAAAATATTTTATTTGTTCAATTAAATCCATAACATAACCCCGATTTGGTATAACACAGTAAAAACATACTAGTACAAAATATTTATAGTATCAATTTGTATTTTTTAATAATTTATTAAATATATTTAATATTTTTAATAAAATATAACGCATTTTCTTATTTATATGTTATACTAAACGTGGAGAATGTTTTATGCTATTACATCTTATTGTAAATATATGTAAAATAATTCAATTTAATGTAAAAAGAGTTCAAAAAATCTGTTATACTATTTCTAAACGATATATAAGTTTAGAAAGGAATGTTTTATGAAAAGAAAAGATGACAAAACCCAAAGATTTGAGCTTGGTACAACTATTAACGTAAGAAGAGATGATGTTGACAGATTAAAGAACATCTCTAAGGGGGATTTGGAGAATGTTAATATCGGATTGGGAAGCGATATCGGTATAGGGTTAAGAAATGCATTTTCAAACGGGTCTGCAATTATGCAAGCCATAAATAATAACAGAGAAAAGAGATTTAACCAATTAAGTGAGATTGGAAATGAAATTCAAAATGAAATAGACAGGCTTGAAAATGATAAAGAATTAAAAAGAAATATTGAAACTCAAAATCTTGAAATTGCAAAAAATATTGAACGTGAAATACAACTTGCAAAAAAACAAAATATGCAATTAAGAGCGGCAATTAATTCAGCAAACAAAAAGCCGTCTGATATTTCAAAAATTAATGTCAAAAATGAAAACGGGTATGCAGATTTAAGCAGCCCCACGAATGAGGAATTTGTAAGTTTTAACAGAAAAAACAGCAAGAATAAGACAACAAATGATATTAGAAATAATATACAATCAAGGGCAGACGCTTTATATGGCAGTGATGAAGAATATTATAAGAAATATCCGAAAAAAGAAGATAAATTTTCGCTTTATCCAAAGACAGCTGTAGATAGTGAAGTTGGAAATTCTAAGAAAGATGACCCACCTGTACTTGTAGCGAATTCTAAAAAATTGCAAGAGAAGGGACTAAAAGCTGATATCAATCTTTTTTTTGCAGGACTAAAAGTTACTGAAAATATTCTTAATAAAATGTTAAAGGAATCCTGGCTATACGATTTAAAGCAAGATGTTACGTTTATAGTAAAAGATTATTTAAAAGAAATAAATACTATTGATAAGAAAAATCCGATAGCATTTTTAACAACTACCGGAAAATATTGTAATTATATGGTAGATATCATTGCCTATTATAAGACTATAGCTAAAAATCAAAATAGAAGTAATTTAACCGTAAAAAATATGTTAACAAAATTAGAGAAAGAAAATATTAATGACTTGGAAATTATCTTACAATATTATTTAAATAGCAGTGTATATACTGAAATGCTTTTAAAAAGGGCCGGCTACGGTGAAACAGCAGGCAATTTAAAAATATCAGGCAAAGACTCTGATTTAAGAACAATCTATACAAGCAACGATTCAAAAAATAAAACTGTTAACATATACCAAAATATAGAATCTGTACCGGCAGAATATCAAGATACAATAAAAGAAAAGTTTAAAGACATAAAAGATATCAAAGGTGTCATATTTGAACCTGATTCAAGACTTTCAAAACTTCTTGTCAGTACAAGGGAGTTCAAAACTGAAATAAGGGACAATATAAGAGAAATTATTAAAAAGGGTAATACCAGTTTAGAATATGAATCCGGCAACATGAAGTATGCCTTTCGTAAAATTGGAATAGAAGAGATAAAATTTGCCCCTAATAATCACCTTGTAGGTTATTTTATCGATGTTTCTGATTATAACCCTAAAGAAGAAAACAATCTCGTAAATGCCGGATACCAATTGCAAGAGAAAGGCATTATTGTCCCTCGATTTGAAATTATAAAATTTGATTTATCTCCTGAAGATTTACAAAAAATATTTAGTGAAAAAGATGAAACACAGAAAAAGGATAAAAAACAGCAAAATGAAGACATTGATGAAAATAATAAATAAACTAAAATATGCAGATTATTTGCTAATTTTATATTTGCTATCAAACATATCTTTCATGGTAATTTATATAGGGTATGATCCAGATTTTTTACTGGGAGTTATGTTATTCCCCATACTTACATATCTTCCTCTAATTGCAATCAGGTTATTAATGATTCCAAAATTTGTAAAAAAAAGTCAAATCTTTAGTATTATATTAAATGTTTTAATTACTGCTGCATTTATTTGGGTCAGTATATATATCTTTTTTTATTGGACTTTAATGCTATATTTTGCACCGTATGAACAACAAAAAAAAATACCATATTCAGAAAAAGTTGCAAACTATGAAAGAACTATAAAAGATTATGATGGGGAAAAAATTTTTAAATATTTTCCTAAGAAAATCCCTAAAGAGGTAAATAATTTATACTTTAATACAGATG
>CAYYPD010000059.1:0-11169 GCA_964473445.1 uncultured Muribaculaceae bacterium | reverse complement strand
AAATTGTTTAGAAAAAGTTTTTGTAGGAGTCGATTGTCATAAAGATACTATTGCATGTTATCTGAATGGTAATTTTAAGGAATTTAAAACTAACCATAATGGTTATACTAAAGCTGTTGAATGGGTTAATAAGATTAATCCCAATTCTGCTTGGGCTATTGAAGGTGCATTTCATACGGCATTACTCTTTCTAAATTTCTTCTTTCTTCCGGTTGCGAAGTATATAAATTCAATTCTACAGTTTATTAATAAGTACACTTTATTAATAATTTAATAACTATCATAAATAACTTACAAAAATTATCTTTAAATCAATTATAGATTATCTCTACATGAAATATATTGAAAAAATATTGACTTTCTTATAAAATAGAGACAGAAAGTAGGACAGTTATGAAAAAGACACTAGCCAAAGCTGAAAAAGTTAACTATGACAATTTTAGTTCAGTTTATGATATATTAGATTCTTGTATTACAAAATATGCGGATTATACCGCTATTACAGATGATTATTCGGGTGTAAATTTAACTTACGCCCAATTAAAAGAGCAAATTAATTTATTTGCAAGAGGATTGCAATCACTCGGATTGAAAAAAGGCGAAAATGTAGGCTTATTTTCAGAAAGCAACGGGAGATGGCCTGTTGTAGACTTAGGAATATTAAAATGCGGTGCAATTGATGCAGTAAGGGGTTCCAATTCACCTGTTGATGAGCTTTGTTACATCTCAATGCACGCAGAATGCAAAATTGTCGTATTCCAAAATAATAAATTGCTTGATAAGATGAAGTCTCATTTAAAAAATCTCGGATTTAAGTATATAATCTTAATGTTTTCTGATGAAAATGCAGATTATAGCGATATAAAAACTCAAATTTTCACTTATGATGAGATAATCGAAAAAGGTAAAACCCATACATTCCAACCTGTTGAAGTTGACAAAGAAGATGTTTTCACAATTTTATACACATCAGGAACAACAGGAATGCCAAAAGGTGTAATGTTGCAGAACAAAGGGTTTGTTCACCAATTAAAACACATTCAGGACAGTTTACAATGTTACCCCGGAGAAATTTCGCTCGAAATTTTACCGATTTGGCACGCATTTGAAAGAATGGCTTGTTATTATGTTCTTTCAAGAGGCTGTAATTTATGTTATACAATGCCGGCAGGTTTTAAAAATGATTTAACAAAATACAACGTCGGAATTATGATGTCTGTTCCTCGTATTTGGGAAGCTATCAGAATGAGCGTATATAACAAGACAAAACAAATTTCTCCTTTGTTTAACCGTTTATTTACATTAGCGGTCAAAATAAGTATTATTTATAAGACACACAAAATGTACGGAGAACGCCGTATTACAAACAAGTGGAACTATCACACAATCTCAACAATAAGACACAAAATATTACGTTCATTCTTTAAACCGTTACACGTATTATTTTCACACACAATTTACAAAAAAATTAAAAATTCACTCGGTTTAAACTTTAGAGTAGTAGTATCAGGTGGCGGTGCCTTATCTATGAGAGATGAGCTTTTTTATGACGCACTCGGCATAAATTTAAGAGTCGGCTATGGGTTGTCAGAAACTTCACCTGTTATAGCCATAAGAAATGTTTCAGATAAAAACTTTTTAGGTTCAGTCGGTACGCCGTTAGGAGAAATGGAAATAAAAGTTGTTAACCCGCAAACACATAAAGAGCTTGGAGTATTTCAACAAGGACTTGTTGTAACAAGGGGTCCTCAAATAATGAAAGGCTACTATAAGGACGAAAAAGCTACCGAAGCAGTTATTGATAAAGACGGGTGGTTTAATACCGGTGATTTGGGCTGGATGACAAAAGATAAGAACCTTGTTTTAGTAGGAAGATTAAAAGAAACTATCGTCTTATCAAACGGAGAAAATGTTGAACCTATTCCGATAGAAGAAGCGTGTTTAATGAGTCCTTATATAGAACAAATAGTTCTTGTAGGTCAAGATCAATCAGGAATTGGGGCGTTAGTAGTTCCGTCTAAAGAAGCACTTGAAAAATGCGGTATTCAGATGAAAGATGTAGCAGACTACAAGGATTCATTAATTGACAACTCTGTGCTTCAAGAACTCATCAGAAAAGAAATTAATGATAATATAATTAAAAAACCGCAACTGAAATCTTTTGAAAAAATAAAACAATTCTTGGTTTTAACAAAAGGATTTAGTGTTGAAAACGGTTTATTAAGTGCAACTCAAAAAATAAAACGCAATAAGATATTTGACAGATATAAAAAACAAATTGAAAAAATGTATAAAAAATAAGATAAATGCCGCCAATGAAATGGCGGTATTTTTATTTCAACTAATGCCATTTTAAATGTTACTTTAAGTTTTAATATATTTAAACTAATTCACCCATATATGGAGTATTTAGACATTTGTTTGAGTACGAAGTATGAGGATTATATAAAATCTATAAACAAACAGAGCCTTGTCTTAAAACTTTTATGTTGTCATCCGCTGCTAAAACTACGGTGGATTCTTTACCTTTACAGCTATATCCGTAATCCTGAAAAACATAGTCAACAAGGTTGCCTATAGAGTTTTTTGCTTCTTCATAAGTTTTTGATGATGGATGAGAGGATAAGTTTGCACTTGTAGTTGCCAGTACTCCGCCTTTTATACATTTACATAAATCTTTAAAAAATTGATTATCGGGAAGCCTTATTCCGACCGTATTCATATTTGATGTTACATAATCGGGAGTTTTTTCTGATTTTTTCAGAATAACAGTTAATGCCCCCGGGAAATATTTATCTATTAAATTTTGTGCTGTTTGTGGGATTTCCTTTACGTAAGGTTTTAATTTTTTAAAATCATCAGACATCAAAATTAAAGGTTTAGACCTATCTCTGCCTTTTATTTCGTAGATTTTATCAACTCCTTTTTCATTATCGGGCAAACATCCCAGCCCCCAAACGGTATCGGTTACAAATGCGATTACTCCGCCATTTTCTAATGTTGCATTTAATTCTTTAATGAACGAGTTTTTGTTTAATATAGTTTCTGATTCTTTCAATTAACTCACCTACGAATTCTATTTTAAATATTGCCGATAATATGACATAAGTAATCATACTTAATGTAAATATAACAGCCGTTTTGATTGCAAGCATAATCCAAGACGGATTAGTCAGTTGCCAATTAATATAAACCAGATAATTTAGCGAAAAGGCAAGCATTGCGGCTACAATCATTTTCCCTAAGTTAACAAAATATGATTTATAACCCAAATTAATTTTCTTTAACAAAATACCTCCTAATAAGGAAGCGTTAAATAGTGTTACCAATGAAGTTGAAAGGGTAATTGCAGCTATTCCTAAATGTTTTATAAATAAAGCATTCAACACAAATTTCAAAATTATTGATGAACAAGCTACTAAGAATGGAGTTTTTGAGTCGTTAAACGAATAAAAAATTCTTGTAACCGAATCTCTGAATACATAAGGAATGATTGCAAATGATAAGAATATCAATGCTTGAGATACCATAAATGTTGCATTTGAATCAAATTCTCCTCGTTGGAAAATTAATTGAACAGCGTCAGAAGCAAGCATTATTATCCCGAACATAACAGGAATTGCTACAAAGTTTAATAGTCCAATTCCCTTATGGAAATAATATTTAACATCATCATATTTCTTCTCCCCTACAAGTTTTGAAAACAGAGGAAACAAAGGAACCAAAAATGCCGTAACCAAAATCCCTACAGGAAATTGAAAAACTCTGTTGGCATAACCTATTGAAGTCCATGCCCCGGCTTGTAATTGTGAAGCGAAAAACATATCAACATAAACATAAATCTGTCCGATAGTAGAACTCAAAGCGGCAGGGAATACCAATTCTACTAAGTTTTTAAATTCCGGATTGTTTTTGAAGTTTAGGTTAGGTCTTATTGTAAAACCTAATTTCCTTACGGCAGGATGTTGAGCCAAAAGTTGAAGTAAAGCACCTATTGAGGTTGCTATCGCTAAACAATGTCCGTTTGAATCGCCTTTTGAAAATGCAATAATTGCAATTATGCTTAAACTCATAAGAACAGGTGATATATTAGGCAGAAGGAAACATCTGTATGTTACAAGTAAGCCGTAATAAATACCGATAATTCCTCCTATCAGAATTACGGGAGTCATTGTTCTCAAGTGAGAAGTTGCCAAATTTACAAGTTCGGCATTATTGCCGTGAATTATGAAATTTAAAACAGGTTGAGCATAAATAAATATAATAATTGATAATAATGCAAAGAAAATAAAAGTTCCCGTTAAAAAAGTGTTAAACAATTTGTTAACTTTTTCGCTTGGCATTTTATCATAAGGGTTAATAAGTTTAGCAAAAACGCTTACAGTTGCACTGTGAAAAGGACCCCCTACTCCGCCCATTAAAATAATAGCTAAAGACGGGATTTGATACGCATAAAAGTATGCATCAGAAACCATTTCGGCACCATAAAAGTTTGCAATACAAACATCACGCATAAAACCTACAAATTTAGAAATAATGGTAACAAAAGCTATAAGCCATGCTGCTTTCAATAAAGAGCTGTCTTTACTCATTATTCCTCTTTTCGATGATGTCAACTTTTCTTAAATTAACCATGATACCCATGTGTTTACCCTAACAGACCTATTATATATAAAGAAAAAATAAAAGTTAACAACTTAATTTAAGATTTTATTTTTTAGAACAATAAGAGCCTATATTATATTTATTTATAACAGCTTGTTTATCTTCTGCGGTAACAGCATTGTTTAAATCTTCAATAGCTTGTCTTTTTATTTTTGGGTCAAGTGAACGTAATTTTTGCGTATCTAATGACATTTTAAGTTTTGACGGCGGCATTGGAATTGAGACATATTTCTTTCGTCTTTTTGCTGTTTTTATATCGTAAATTTTCTCATCTAAAGCAATTCCTGTTAAAACTATAGTATTTACAAACTTAGAAAGTATAGTTTGTTTATCTTTTGCACCGATAGGTTTTTGAGGTTGATTTTCTTGCTTTTGTGAAGCTTTAAATTTTATATTTTTATAATTGTAATTTGAATAATTTATCGGAGAAATTCTCATAATTAATATATTCCTTTTGCTTTTATTAACAACCGTAAATAATATTTTTGCCGATAAATAAAAAATATTTGCAATTTTAAAAATTATCCGATAGGTTATTTTGCAAAAAAAAAATATAATTGTATAATTAAGTTAATTGTTAGTATTGGAGAATAGGTAATTATGACAACAAATTCCGAAGGATATATTACTCAGGTTATAGGACCGGTTATTGATGTTATGTTTGACTCAGGCGTATTACCTGAAATTAATGACGCTATTGAAATTATAGTTGATGATTCAAATAAAATCATAGCGGAAGTTCAACAACATTTGGGCGAAAACAAAATCAGAAGCGTTGCTATGTCTTCTACAGACGGTATAAAAAGGGGTATGAAAGTTATAAACACGGCAGAACCTATTAAAATCCCCGTTGGGAAAAATATTTTAGGAAGAATAATGAATGTTCTCGGTCAGCCTGTTGATAATGACGGAGAAATCAGTGCTGATACTTATTTGCCTATTCACAGAAATGCACCGACTTTGACAGATCAAAACACTGATATTGAAATTCTTGAAACCGGTATTAAAGCTATTGATTTGCTTCAACCATATCAAAAGGGCGGTAAAATCGGGTTATTCGGTGGGGCCGGTGTTGGGAAAACGGTTTTAATTATGGAATTAATCCATAATATTGCTTCAGAGCATGCCGGAGTTTCTGTTTTTGGCGGGGTAGGCGAAAGAACTCGTGAAGGTAACGACCTTTGGAATGAAATGAAAGAATCAGGAGTTATTGACAAAGTTGCACTTATATACGGTCAGATGAATGAACCTCCGGGAGCAAGAATGAGAGTTGGGTTATCAGCTCTTACTGCGGCAGAATATTTTAGAGATTATTCTAAGCAAGATGTATTATTATTTATTGATAACATTTTTAGATTTGTACAAGCAGGCTCGGAAGTTTCGGCATTACTTGGCAGAATGCCGTCAGCAGTAGGTTATCAGCCGACTTTGGCGAATGAAATGGGAGAACTTCAAGAAAGAATTACATCAACAAAAGACGGTTCAATTACATCTGTTCAAGCAATTTATGTTCCTGCGGATGACTTAACTGACCCTGCTCCGGCTACAACTTTCTCTCACTTAGATGCTTCAACGGTATTATCAAGACAAATTTCATCACTTGGTATTTATCCTGCTGTTGATCCGCTTGCTTCAAACAGTAAGGTATTAGACCCGTTAATTATCGGAGAAGAACACTATAATGTTGCAAGAAAAGTGCTTGAAATTTTACAAAAATATCAAGAATTACAAGATATTATTGCAATTTTAGGTATGGATGAATTAAGTGAAGAGGACAAAGAAACAGTTAACAGAGCAAGAAAAGTACAAAAATTCTTATCTCAACCGTTCTTTGTTGCCGAACAATTCTCCGGTATCCCCGGAAGATATGTAAAACTTGAAGATACAATTGCAGGCTTTAAAGGCATAATCGAAGGTCAATATGATAATATTCCGGAACAAGCCTTTTATATGGCAGGAACAATTGATGACGTGTTAGAGAATGCTGAAAAAATGCAGGTAGAAAATGTCGGATAAAAAAATTCATATAAAAATAATAACTCCCGAGAAAATCGTATATGAAGATGATGTCGATTTTATCTCGGCACAAGGCACAAAAGGAAGTTTCGGGATATATCCCGACCATATTCCTTTTATGTCTGCATTGAGTGTTGATACAGCAAAAGTTGTTAAAAACGGCAAAGAAAACATCTTTTCTATTATCGGAGGAGCATTTCAATTGAAGAATAATGAAGCAATTATTCTAACGGAAGCGGCGGAGAATAGTGCTGATATAGATACTGCAAGAGCAAAACTCGCAAAGGAAAGAGCAGAAACAGAACTTAAAAATGCAGATAATCAAAAAGATATAAAAGCAGCAAATGCAGCAGTCGCAAGAGCAATGGCAAGATTAAAAGCTGCTTCAAAAAGATAAACGAGTGCCATTTTGTTGTATCATTGTCTCTTTCTGCAATAGGCTCTGAAATCATAATACATTATTTTAATTGTTTATTTAAAGATATGTAACAACACTACGACTATTGTAGTACACAATTGAAAGAGAATAAAAAAAGTGTTATAATAAAAGTAGAGATAGCCCCGTACTTAAGGGCAGTCAAAAAGTCCTTATAATCGGGTACAAGTATAGACACCTGAACGCACAGACAAGCGAAAGGGACATATGGATAAAATACAATTTCACAATGACCTAAAGAGGTTAATTGAAATTTTACCGCCTAAGATTGTGGAAGCACTAAAGCCGTACAATTTAGATGATGCTATTGAGTTGGTACTTGACTTAGGCAGAGTGGGGGAAATTCGTTATTCTGACAAACGGACGGATTTCATAGGCAAAGAGCAAATCACCCAAGAGGATATCGAGTATATTACTTCGCATATTCCGCCGTTTACAAGCGATAATCGTTCCGGTATAGCAGGAACATTGCACAGAATTAGTGCTATCAGAAACAGACAGGGAAAAGTAGTCGGATTAACTTGCAGAATAGGACGTGTTGTTACAGGAACAATTGCTTGCATTAAAGATATTGTTTTACAGAATAAAAGTATTTTATTTTTGGGTCGTCCGGGAGTCGGAAAAACTACTAAATTAAGAGAAATTGCAAGATTAGTTGCGGATGAACTCGGTAAAAGAGTTGTTATTGTTGATACATCAAATGAAATTGCAGGTGACGGTGATACTCCTCACCCTGCTATCGGTAGAGCAAGAAGAATGCAGGTTTCTCAACCGATTTATCAAAAAGATGTGATGATTGAAGCGGTTGAGAACCATACACCCGAAGTTATTGTTGTTGATGAAATCGGAACTGAAGAAGAAGCTCAAGCAGCAAGAACAATAGCAGAACGTGGTGTTATGTTAATTGCAACAGCTCACGGTAATACGTTGGATAACTTGATTAAAAATCCGACCTTATCGGACTTGGTTGGCGGTATAAGTTCTGTAACATTAGGTGATGACGAAGCAAAACGCAGAGGTTGCCAAAAAACGGTTCTTGAAAGAGAAAAACAACCTACATTTGATGTTGTTATAGAAATTGTTGACAGAAATACACTTGCTGTTTATAAAAATACTGCAGAAGCAGTTGATTATATTCTTAGAGGTTGGCCTATCAGACCTGAAATAAGAAAAGTCGATCAGGTTTATGATAAAGTTCCCGAGGAAGCAACCCCCGAAAAAGAAGAAGAAAAAGTAAAGGAAGATGAACTTGCAAGCCAATCGTTGAAGTTTAGTTTTTCAAGACAAGAATACGTAAAACAGGTAAAAGATTTCAAAAAAATCTATATTTATGCAGTTAGCAGAACTGTTCTTGAAAAAGTATTGGAACGTTTAAATTTGCAGGCTGAAATTACAAGGAATATTGAAGAGGCCGATATAGTAATTGTTCACAAGGCATTTGCAAAAGGCGGAACAAAAATTTTGAGCATTGCAAACGATTATAAACTTCCGATTTATTATGTACGTTCAAATTCGATGTCGCAAGTACAAAAAGTTGTGAAAGAAGCACTTCATATAAAAGACAGTGAAACATTGCAAGGTTATTATGATGACGCAGAAAGAGCTTTAGATGAAGCAAAGGCTGCTATCCAAAAGATATTAGAAGGTGCAGATAACGTTGAATTGCAACCTCAAAATCAACAAATAAGAAAATTGCAGCATGAACTTGTTGAACAGCATAATTTATCAAGCGAAAGTGTAGGAGAAGGTACAGAAAGACGATTAAGAATTGTCGGCGGTAACGATTTCAAACACGCAGGCTAAAACTCAACACGTATTTCAAAAAACCTGTTCCAAGGAAATGTATATTTTGCATTCAAATTTTGTTGATTAAACTTTTCTGCAATAACATTTTCAAATTCTGACATTTCGTTTTTTATGATATTGTTTGTCAAATTTTGATTGTTATCCCTGATTTTTGCTCTTACATTGGCTTGGTATGCCCAATCATCCAAAAATCTTACGGATTGAAGCTTTTCAAATGCTTCTTTATTTCTGTCTTTTGCGTTGAAATATGTCAAAGCAACACTTATTCCGCTGCCTAACGTATTGCCTGTTGTATTCCAAGCACTATATCCGTAAAAATTTTCGAGGTTGATTTCTTTAAATAACGATTTTACAAAGTTGTTATCTGCACCGTTTGCATTTAAAATATCAGAGATGAAATATGGCTGATGAGGTAATTTTAAATCTCCGCAAAATAGCGGTTCGGATATATTCATAACCAACTCGCCTTGTTCATTTTTAAAATTATTTACTAATAAAATTAAATCTGCGTTTTCGATATTTGAAATACAACCTCCGCAAAGTTCAATTTGAGAAATTACTGATTTTTCAACACCTGCATCTTCATACTTAGAAATTTTATTTATGCTGTCAGGATTTGTATAAATTGGTGCAATATTTGTTTTTCTTTCTGAATTTAAAGCCTTGGAAAGAAGAGAAATCGGAATTTCATCTGCCCCTGTTTTTACGAATATATTTTTATCATCTTTTGAAAGCTCTTCTAGAATTTTTGCTTCCTCAACGTTAAATCCAAACTCGGCACAATCATCTTTTGAGAATACTAAAGTATCAATCAAGCCTTGTTTCTTTAGCTCAATATAATATTTATTTATTTCAAAATTTCGTTTTCTTGTTGAAAGATAATCCTCTATAATTTCATTTGGAATTTCGTTTTCAATTTGTGAATAATCCTCGCATTTGCTCTTTAAAAAAGAGTATTGAAAAATCTTAGTTCCATAATTTTTCCAATAATTTTTTTCTTCTTCATTAATATTGTTATTTGAAATCCTCATTATGCTTGAAAAAGCATATATTTTTGCCGATGATTTTTTTAATATTGAGAAAAATTCCTCAACCCTGTTTTTTATATTTTCAATGCTCTCATTGCTTCTTCTTGACGGAATTAACCCCCCATAAGCAATTGTATCAAGAGAAACAATTGCAACATCATAATCTTTTATTCCTTTTAGCCAATCAAAAATACTTTTGAGGTCTGCAGTTTTTGTTAAATCCCCAAGTAAATTTATGTTCGGAATTATAATTTCATTATTTTTATCGAGTTTTGAAATCATAATCGGTAAATCATAACAAACAGGTCTGTTATCAATCGGAATAAAAAGAATTTTAGTCATTAACCGCCCCTAAATTTTTTAAGATATCATTTGTTAACGCCAAAAATTCTTCTTGTACTTCAATCGGTTTTATAATTTTGCAATTTTCACCGTATTTTAAAAGTCGTTTTAATAAAGTGTCTTTATCTTCTTCCGAATTTGAAATTACCAAATGAGAATTACTAAAGTTAATAACTTTTTCTGACGGTTTTAACCTGTATAAATATGCAAGTCTGCCATATACTTCAAAAACTATTGTGTTTAAAACATTAGAACCTGTTACTTTATTTTGCAATTGGGATAAAGATACAATAGAATCTAAGTTTATTTTTTTATTTCTGCACTTTTCGGGCAGATAACAAGTAAGCATTATTTTGCTGTCAATCTCTTGTATTTTTCTTATCTCGACAGTAATTAAATCAATGGTACCTGTTTTTCTTTTATATTCAATCTGAACCATTAATTTTTCAGTTATGAACTTATTAATTGTTTCAATAAGATGTTTTTGTTCTTCCGAGCAGGAAAACATATTTTCTGTTTCAAAAATCTTATCTGTTAAAGTTTGCGGTATTTCATTATCGAAGAATTTTAGAGTCCTGCAAATAGCTGTTTTTACTGCACTTTCTTGCTCTTCGTTGTACAAAAATTTGAGATTTGAAATTAATTTTATAAATAAATCTTTTTCTTTTTTTGTTAACTCTAAATAAGTAAGTGCATTTTCCAGTTTATAAATGTTTCTTTCTCGATTTAATCTTAATCCCATAATTTCAATGGTATTAAAATATTTAATAAAGGCTTCCAATGTATAAACTTGTTCAATATCAGAATTTGTACTTAATTTTGTAATCAAATTATTTTTAGAAAGATTATCATCTAATAATATTTTTAAAATTTCTA
>CAYYPD010000058.1:0-11336 GCA_964473445.1 uncultured Muribaculaceae bacterium | reverse complement strand
GGAACAATTGACGGCTATGAAACAATATGTGAAGATTGTTATAATGCAATTGTAAATGGCAAATAGTTATATTTTCATAACAGAACAATTATTATGGCGAGGAGAAAATTTCTCCTCGCCATTTTATTAAAAGTAATTTAATTAATAATTAATTTTTATTGACAAAATTTCGAATAAATTCAGGTAAATGTTTTGCCGTGAAAGCTTCTAATTCAGGCATAGTATTTTTTAATTTCAAACCCAAAAGTAATATTAAAATCCCCGTAATAATCATTATTGAAGTAACAAATAACGGCGGCATTTTTGCATTAGACAATATATAAAGTTCAATCGCAACAAACCAACAAACGCTGCCTAATAAACCCAGCGTTAAGAACATTTTTCTTCTCAGAATAAGTGCAAACAAGAAAAAGAATTGGCTCACTACGAGCATACAAATGAAATAAATAAGAAATGAATTACTTAACGTAAAATCTATATTTAATAAAAATAATAAAATTGAAAGATAAAGCATAACTGCACCAATTGAATACAACCATAACGGGTGGTCAATTTTTGTTTTCTTATCAATTAGAACGGCTACACCAATAAGCAATATTGAAAATAGTAAAAACAACAACGAATATTGATTCAACGGGTCAGTAAAAAACTTATCCGTAATACAATAAAGATTACAGAGGAAAAATCCTCCCGCAATTAATGGAATTATTGATAATATATTTGTTCGTACTTTCATTAAAAAGCCCGAGAAACATAATGATAATACTGTAATTAAAGTTAATGCCGATTTTTGTCTTCCCCAAAAATCATCTAAATTGGCTAATTCCGAAAATTTTGGATAAAATCCTGTCATTTTAGTAACAACTACTACACAAAATGCAAACGACAAAATCGAAAATAAATAAAAGATTCCGGCAGGAATTTTATTTTGGGTTTTCCACATATATTCGCCTGAAAGCAAAAAAGCAACCAAATACGCTATTGAAGTTAATAAAATAGTTATATAGCTTGTCTTGTTAACAATTTGCCCCATAAAAAAGCACATTGCAATAACAATGATAAAACTTCCGACATAAAGCATAATGCCTTCTGTATTCAACTTAGAAAATCTTGACATGCCCGAAACATCAACCGCTTCAACTTTGTTGTCCGCAGGGTCAAATTCAATTAATTTATTATATATTTCCTCGGTAATTATCCCCTGAGCAAGAGCTTTTTTTAATTTTTCATCATTAAAAGCCATAAATTCACTCCCTACAATTCTTATCCCAATTTATACTATCATAGTAAGCATTTTATGGCAAATTTATAATAATTAGAAAGGGGATGAAGTTAGTACATTTTCTATAAATTAATTTAAAACAATTCCACTTAAATAATCAATTGTTATATAATGGAGAGAAGAACGGTTGTTATGAATTGGAGTGATTATATGAAAAAGTTTTTATTAATTCTGTGTATGGTTTCATTTTTGTCTATGACTTATGTTGAAGCTACAAGTACAAAATCAGAAAGTACAACAAATAAAACCTCAACAACAACTACAAGTACAAAAACTGTATGGACAAGTACCAACGGATTAGAAAGAGTTAAAAAAGTCGGTACAAACTTATTATCAAAAAACTCATTACCTACTCAAATTACTTTTAAAGTTATTGAAACAGAGGAAATAAATGCTTTTGCCAGCGGTGAAAATGAACTTTGCGTTTACACCGGACTTCTTAATTACGTTAATGATGACAACGAATTAGCAGGTGTAATTGCTCATGAAATCGGTCATATCTTAAATAACCACGTTGCAAAACAAAGTTTAGCATCAACGGTTTCTTCAAATGTAATTGCCTATGCAAATATTGATGAAAGGGTCAGAACAGGAATGGCAATCGCAAATAATTTGTCGCTGCTTAAAATGTCAAGAGTTCAAGAAAATGAAGCTGATGTAACCGGTGTCGATTTAATGGTTAAAGCAGGCTATAATCCTTTAGCGATGGTTTCCGTATTGTATAAAATAAGCGGAAACTACATTGATATAATGCAAACTCACCCGTCAGGCGATAAAAGAACAATGTATATTTATGATTATATAACATACGCATACCCGTCTAAATTAAAAGTAGGATACAAGTCTGACTCATATACACAGTTCGTTGCATATGCAACGCCAATCGTGAATAAAAGAAATTCTTCACAATCTAAAATAAATGCATTTAATAAAAAACAAGCAAAATTACAAGCTAAAAGACAAAAGAAACTTGCAAAGTATAAAGAAGCACAGGTTAACGGCTGGGTTGCTTCATATAATTTCTTAAACACTTTAACTACAACTTCTTCAGGACAATAACAAATGGTAAACGAAAAAAAATCAGCAGCAGGATTATCTATAACTTCGAATGCAATAATTATTATATTCAAATTAATAGCAGGTATGATTTCGGGCAGTATAAGTATTATCTCAGAGGCTATTCATTCATTATCGGATTTCCTTGCTTCCATATTAACGTTTTTTGCAGTAATTCGCTCAAGCGAGCCGGCAGATAGCGGACATCAATTCGGGCATGGTAAATATGAAGATATGTCAGGTTTTATTGAGGGCGGATTAATTATATTTGCAGGACTCTACATTATCTATGAAGCGTTAAATAAGCTGATTTTCGGATATAATAAAGCTTTTGAATCTGCTTTAGGTATTTATGCAATGGGGTTTGCGGTTCTTGCGAATATAATTGTAAGCTCTTACCTTTTTAAAGTCGCAAAAAATACAAAATCAATATCTTTATATGCCGATGCAGAACATTTAAGGACTGATGTATTATCTTCATCAGGAGTCTTGATTACATTAGTAATTATTAAATATACAGGGTTTTATTTTCTTGACCCTGTTATAGCCATAATAGTTGCAATAATTATTATGAAAGCAGGATATTCTATTTCAAAAGAAACTTTAAATGACTTACTTGACGGTTCACTTCCAAAAGAGGACTTGCAAACAATAAATGAGATTATAAAAAATTGCAGCGAAGTTATGGGATATGCAAACTTAAGAACAAGAAAATCCGGTAATAATAAACTATTGGAAGTAACTTTGTTTTTTAATCCTGATATGAAACTTTATGATTGCCATGCGATTTGCGACAAAATTGAAGCTCAAATATCAGCTAAAGTTTCTGATATCAAAACGGTTATACACATGGAACCTGTAAAATCAGAAATAAAATTAAAAGTTTAGATTATTTGTCTTCTCTTCTGTAAAGAGCATTCAAGATAATGAAGATGTCATTTGCTCCAGGAGAAGGATTTACATCAGGGTGAAATTTTAGTGCAAATCTTCTGTAATCTTGATGAGTCATGTTTCTAAGTCTGTCAGGTTCAACCTCAAGGATTCTTCCTAATCCTATCCAATCATTTTCTGATATAGAGCTAAAATTTTGGCTTGTACAATATTTTGAAAATCTCTTTAATAATTGCTCATCTGTTTCAGGTGTTGATGATTTTTCTTTTGCCTGTTGAGTATATTGTGTTCTGTATTCATAAGAATAATCGTTTTGATTAGCCCCGCCATAGTTATTGTTTGCCCGTCCGGTATTTGTTGAACGGTACGAACGTTGTTCACTGTTTGTGTTGCCTCTGCGACGGAATGAATCATCACGTTCACCATTTTTGCTATAGTGTCTTGTTTGTACATGAACACCATTTTCATCATATATTTTTTCTTCTGTTGTACCGTCAGTATAGAATTGTTTATCTTTTTCAATGATACCATTCGGACGGAAGACCGCTTCATATACAAGTTTATTATTTTTATCGTAAACTTTTACATATTGTTTTTTTCCTGTATCATAAAAGAAAGTCTCTCTTGTCTTACCTGATTTAGGGTTTTTTTCAATTGTTCTTACAACCCTGTCAGAGAATAATTTATTTGTATAAAGAGTTTCTTTTAACAGGATGTCTGCTGAAGAGAATTCTCTTTTTTTAACTTTTCTGTTTCTTCCTGTATATTCGGTTTCAACTCTTGACCCATCTTCGAAATATTCAATTGTATGTTCAAAATTCTTGCCATCAGAAGAATATCTAATATCTTCAATAATTACTCCGTCAGAAACAATTTGTCCTTTTACCTTGACGTTATTATTGGGGTTTGTATTGTAATCAAATATTGTATATGAATTATTTGTTTTATCGTCCGGATCATAGTCAGTTCTGGAATGAACAATATCCATTGGAGCATTTATCACATAATTTATTATGGAAATCGGAAACGAATCAGAAGCGGTTCTATATATTTCTCTTGTTTTTCTCTTTTCAGTTCTTCCGTCAATATCGTACTCATAAATCATTTGTGACCTATGGTTTTTAGCAGTAACTGTACGGGCTTCCATTGTGTTAGGAGATGAATTTCTATACTCGATTTCTTCCCATTCACCATTTTTTAATAAATAGCCTTCCTTAATTAAATAGCCGGTTTTTTCGGAATATTCCCGAATTTCAATGCAAGTACCGTTCTTATCAAATTTTTCCTTTTTTAATTCTTTTTTTGTAATAAGGTTATATGTTGTTTTGATATTTCTATCCAGGTCAGTTTTTGTTGCAATGACAAGCGGTCCGCTTGTTACATAGGCCTTATGTCTTAAATCAAACACACTTGTTCTTAAAACATTATCAAAACCTATATCGTTAATAATAATTCTGCCAAGCTCATATTCAGTTATTTCTTCATGTGTTGTTTGGTTTGTAAAATTATCTTCTCTGTAATATATTCTTCTTCCTTTTGCATCATCAGTAAATTCCCTTTTACCGCCGACTAATGTTATAATTCTTGTTGTATTACCGTTTTTATCAACCTTAGAAACGTCCTGAACACGTTCTTGAGGATTAAAGACTTCTCTTAATACAACTTTTCCGTCTAAATCTTTAATGACATGGGTAAATACACCGGTCGTTTTGTTATAATTGATTTCCTCATCACAATTATCATCACTGCAAGTATGTTTGAAATTAATAGTATCAGATTGATTTATACCTTTAAAAGCTACTACTTGAGATCTTCCTATTGCTTCCGATAGTGAATTTTTTACTAAAGAAGTTACATTCACGTTCGTAACAGGCTTATTTTCACTGTTAATTTTTTTATTTTCGATTGTTTTATTACTAATGTTATTTAATGCAGATATTTTCATACGGCTACCTAATTTCTTACACGGGAATAAACTACCGAAAAAAAATAAAAATGCTAATTTTATAAAAATATGTAAACTTTTATTAATAATCATAATTATAAAATTGTTGTAGAATTTTGAAATTAGTGATAAAAAAGTATTGAACGAAAGTATAATAGGGGTTAGGACAATGTCTGTAAGAGAAAAAATGGTAAATGGCGAATCATATTTTGCAAATGACAAAATATTAATGAAAGATAGAGAAAAAGTTAAGGATTTGTGTTTTAAATATAATACTATTCTTCCCTCGCAAAGAGAGGAAAGAACAAAGTTAATAAAGCAAATATTTGGCAAAACAGGCAAGGAAATTGCGGTTGAATCAAATTTCTTTTGTGATTACGGATATAATATTGAAGTTGGGGAAAATTTTTACATCAATCATAACTGTGTAATTTTAGACTGTGCAAAAGTTACTTTTGGAGATAATGTCTTAATTGGTCCTAATTGCGGATTTTACACTGCAATTCACCCGTTAAACCCTGATGAAAGAAATACTTTATACGAAACTGCCAAACCGATAAAAGTTGGAAATAATGTTTGGTTTGGAGGGAATGTAACAGTTTTACCTGATGTTACCATTGGAGATAATGCGGTAATTGGGGCGGGCAGTGTTGTTACAAAAGATATTCCGGCAAATGTTGTTGCCGTAGGGAACCCTTGCAAACCGATAAAAAGTATATAATTGAATAACAAAACAGTAATCTCAAATCTTAGATAATTACAACAATTTTGCATTAAAAAAACTATAATGTAAATAATTTTAAACGACTCAATTTATGGAATTATTATATTTCAAACTGTTAATATACAAATATCGGTATAAAAAAAGAGCCTTATAGCTCTTTTAAAATGGTACTCCCAAGGGGATTTGAACCCCTGCCGCATCCGTGAAAGGGATGTGTCCTAGGCCTCTAGACGATGGGAGCCTTTCAACAATTATTAGTTTATCTAAAGCATAATTTATAGTCAAGCATTTTTTTAATCTTTTTAATTTTAATCTTGAAATTTTTTGTAATACCTTACTGTTAAAGAACTCTCATTTTCCTTATCTGCCGTAAAAATCGGAATATCCGCTGATTTTTTATATTTATTATCTGAAATTAAGTAATCAGCATGGCATGGCAACTCAAAATTTCTATCAGATTCATTGCAAAATTCTAAAATCATGTTGTGTCCTATAATTTCTCTTGCTTTTTCAATCGGAATACCGTTTGAATTTATAACAACACCATCTGCTTCAACTGCTAATGCAATATCAATTCTGTCATAAATTATTAATAAAGCATTATATATTGAACATAATTCTCTTATTATTTTTACTTGCTCTATAACTGTTTTAGCGTTAAGGTCATCACCATTGACCTCAATTATATCAACTCCTGAATTTAATTGTGCTGCAACAAAATCTAAAAAATCGTCATTTGTATTTTTTAAATTTACAATTAAATATTTCTTTCTGTCTTTAAGTCTTAGTTTGTTTATATTCATTATCTTAAAATGTATATCTAAAAGTTTATCCTATTAGGTCATAGAAGTTAGCAGACCTTTTGCTTATTTTGATTATATAAAAAATCATCTTTAATTTATAGGGGTATTTTTTGGTAATGGATTTAATAAAAAAGAAATATAAAGAAATGAATCTGCTTGAATTAATTAACGAAGCAAAAAATGATGACTATTCGGCTCTTGAAGAGTTAATAAAAAGAGAGCAGAAAAATGTATATGCAGCATTTTGCTTTCTTGGTGCAAATAGTGAAAATATTGCTGATTTGACTCAAGAAGCATTATTCAGAATGTCTAAAAATATTAAAAACTTAAAAAATCCAAAAACTTTTAAAGCATGGCTGGGGCAAATTATTTCTAATCTTTTTTATGACGAGTTAAGAAAAAAACAAAAGAGTTTAAAACCAATCTCTATTGATTCCTTTTGGCTGAATGATGATAACTCCGAGCCTGCCGTGTTTAATATTTGTGATAATAAATCTAGCCCCGATGAAAAAACATTGGATATGGAGCTGTCAAGCATGATTAGAGAAATGATTTGTAAGTTGCCGGAGCATTTTAAAATAGTAATTATTTTAAGGGAGCTTCAAGGTTTGAGTTATGAAGATATAGCAAAAATTACTCAAACAAATGTCGGAACGGTAAAGTCAAGAATTTCAAGAGCAAGAAGTAAGTTACAAGAAGGGTTAAAACCTTATTTAAGTTAGGAGAATTATTAGTGTTTAAATTCGTTTGCAAAAAAGTAGAATCAATGCTTAGTGCATATATTGAAAATAAATTACCTTGGAACGAGGTTAATTTTGTAAAAATGCACTTAAAAAAATGTCCTGTATGCTATGAAAAATATATTACGATGAAAAATGTATTAAACAATTTACGCTTTGAATACGAAAAATTGTTAAACGAGTTTGAAAAAATTGAAGCAGATCGCATTTTTAATATTAGAGAATACGAAAGTTTTTACAACAACATTTCCCCCTATCTTGATGATGAATTAAACTATGACGAGAGTATAAAGTTTAGAAAGTATCTTTTAAAATCAAAATCAGCAAGAAACGAGTTAGCGGTTGCTTACAACCTGAGAAATAATATAAGAGATTCTTTTGAGCGGTATAAAAATAATACCAATTTTAATTATGCAAAAAATATCATAAAAAAATTAAAAAAAGAAAACGAAACTCATCACAAATACAGCTATAAACGTGCTGCAATAATTATCGGACTAATGGCACTTGTAATGATTTTATTGTTATTCGGATATTCTTACGTTAATGAAGCCTACGCTAATGATATCGGTTTTAATAGTGTCAATGAAATCAACAAAGTTGAAACATTTGAAATTCATAACGAAGATGAATTTATAGAGTTTACGTTTGATGAACAACAAAATGTACTTTTAACTGCAAAGTAAGGTTATTTTGCTTTTTCAAACATAAGAACCGCATTATGTCCGCCAAATCCAAACGAATTTGAAAGAGCGGTATTTACAATTTTGTGTTTTGCCTTATGCGGTACAAAATCAAGAGGAGGAATTTCCTCATCCAAATTATCAAGATTGATTGTCGGAGGAACGATGTCTTCTTGCAATGCTTTAATTACAACGATTGCTTCTGCACTTCCTGCTGCCCCTAACATGTGTCCTGTCATTGATTTTGTTGAACTTACAGAAAGCCTGTGATTTGTAGATGTATCACCAAAAACTTTTGCTACGGCTTTTGCTTCCGCAACATCCCCTATGTGAGTACCGGTACCGTGCAAGTTAATATAGTCAATAGCTTCTTCTTTTTTGTTTCCGTCTTTTAAACAATTTTCAATTGCAAGAATTGCACCTTTTCCGTTCGGATCGGGAGCTACCATATCATAAGCATCAGAACTTTGTCCGTAGCCTATAATCTCGGCATAAATTTTAGCCCCTCTTTTTAGTGCGTGTTCTCTTTCTTCAAGAACCAACACAGCACCACCCTCACTTAATACAAAGCCGTCACGGTCTTTATCGTATGGGCGAGATACTTCTTCAGGAGGTCTTGTACTTTTTGAAAGCGTTCTTGCACTTGTAAATGCTCCTATACCGAAATCATTTACACTTGATTCACTTCCGCCTGCAACCATCATATCAGCGTCGCCGTATTGAATAGTCCTAAAAGCATCGCCAATTGAATGAGAACCTGTTGCACACGCAGATAGAACACACTTACTTGGACCATTCAATCCGAATTTAAGAGAAACCAAACCCGAAACCATATTGCCTATCATCATAGGAACAGTAAACGGAGAACATTTATGGAACCCTCTTTTCATCATTTCCTGATAGCTTTGAGTTACGGTTATAAGTCCGCTTGCAGCAGAGGAAACGATTGTGCCTATTCTGCCTGTGTCTTCTTTAGTTAAATCAAGACCGGAGTCGATTAAAGCTTCTTTTGTCGCAACAATTGCGTATATCATACATTTTTCATAACGTTTTAATTCTTTAATATCAACATAATTACTAAAGTCAATATCTTCGGGTACATACCCTGCAACTTTTACGGGGTGTTGATCTTTATCTAAAAGATGTTCTTTTATTCCACTTTTACCGTTTTTGATGTTTTCCCAAAATACGTCAACACCTAAACCGTAAGGTGATAAACACCCCATTCCCGTAACGACGACCCGTCTTTTTGTCATGTTTCCTCCGACTCTGACTTCTATATATGATGTTATCTTGAAAATATTATTTTATCAATAAATTAACGTTTTATTACAATGTTTTTTATTTCTTTCGGTTGAAATTCATTGTTATTTAACATCTGTTTTTTGTCGGAATTATTGAACAATCTAAGCATTATTCCGTTTAAATCCGTTTTAATTGCATAAACAAATATATTATCATTATTTATTTCAAAAAACTTTTGACTTTCATGTTTCGTGAATAGTGTTAAACACGGATAATACACGCTTTCTGCTATTTTAAACATATTAAGTTCATCTGATTCAAATGCAATTGCAAATTCTGCCGTATTTTCACCTAGACACCGGAGCTTTGGAGTTTCTAGCGGCGGACCTGCAGGTGTTCCTCTTGTTGTATTTTTAGGGTTTGAAATTACTCCGGTTGCCCGCAATAAAGTTAAGTACAGAGTGTTTTTATTTACCTCGTACTCACAATTTCCTTTGGTAATCAGCCCGAAATTTTGAGTCTGAACAAATCTTTGCATTGGAGATGTATTAGGTTTTAATTCTTTTCCTCTCGGGGCAGGAATATCATCATAAATATTATAGTCGGGGTTGAATTTCCTCTTGGTTGTACCAAATAAGTCTTCATTAACAGTTGAAAAAATCTTTTCTTTTAAATTAAACCCGATTTTTAAAATATGGTTTGTACTTTTATTATTAAATTTCAAATTAAACTTTGCATATTTACTTTGATTTTCAAGAACGATATCCATATTTATCAAGTGGTTGTATTTTGTTTTGGTTCTGCCTTTCTCATTTGATGTTTTCGGAATTTCAATTTTAAAAACCGTATGCAAAATTGCTCTGTGTTCTTTTTGTTGTTTTATTGAGAATTTTATTAATTTCGCACTTAAAGGTTTATCATTTTTTAATCCGCCAAAATTATAGCTGTCACCAATATCAGCTCTATCGGTAAAACATATAAAATCATCATAAATTTCATTCTTTATTTTATCCGTAAAACTAATTTTATTGTTTTTTACTTCAATTTTTATATTGTTATTTTCTATTGAAAAATTTGTTATAGAAAGATTTTTCGTTATATTAATTAAGCCTTTTTCAATATTTGTTAATGAAAATGCCGATAAACCTTTAACGTCAACCAAGTACTCGTTTATTGTCGTATAGTCCTCTGTTATCGGAATATCATTGATATTATATAACTTCTCATCCGTAAAACCTTTACTTGAAGCAATCTTAACTGCATTTAAAAATTTAGGAAGTTTTTTATTCGTTCTTATTTTTACAAGTCCGCTATAGTCAAAATCAGAAAGATTGATAACACTGAATTTACCGTCATTGCAGGATAAATCACGCAAAGTTCTCTTTATTATTCCGTTCGAAACAGAGTCAACTTTTTCATATCGCTGCATTACTTCATCTTGAACTTTATCTGTATTACAACCGTATATGCTATCGTGTGCGTGGTTTTTTATTAACGTTTTATAGGCATAATCGATCTCATTTTGTTTATTTTTGCCGTCAAAAAAGTAATGTGCAATAGCTTGAACAGGCTCTGCTATTCTATTAAGCAACCATTGAGAATTTGCATTAGCCTGCTTTACATAAATTCTTGAGGAATATACCCCGGGAAGAATGAAATTTAATTTATTATTTAAAAATTCCCCGCTGACTTTATCTCGCAATTTTACTTTTTCAAAATATTCAAACGGCGTGGCAATCTCAATCTCATAATCGTCATAAATCTTATTTAGTTCTTTAATTTGCTGTTTTAAATTTTCAGGGATACATAAATGATCTGCCCCAATCGGCAATAATACATTGTCAGAGCTTTTTAATGAAATCTTATCCAAATATTTTTTTAGTAATTCAGCTTTTTTTTCTATCGGAAGCGACAAATTTAAAAAATCTTGAAAATAGCCTTGAATCAAATAAGTTACGTCAATTCCG
>CAYYPD010000057.1:0-11657 GCA_964473445.1 uncultured Muribaculaceae bacterium | reverse complement strand
CGGATTCAAGTTTAGAGAAGGTTGAGTAAGAGATTATTCAACCTTTTTTTTGTTTGTTAGTATCTAAAAATTGATTTTTTTAATTTGTGTCAGAATGTGGCATTATATAAATGCCGGTGTTGCTCAGAAGGTTCCTGTTATTAGCAGAAGTCTTAGGGCTATCGGCATTTTATTTATGTATTATATTTAGAAGTTCTTGCTCTGATATTAACTTTAATTATCGGCTTTCTCTTTTTCCTTATCTTTTTCGTCCTCGAGTTTTTCATTTTCCACTTAGAAAATGAGATCTTTAATCTCATCAAATAATGCCATGTTCTACTCCTTTTGCTTACTATTATTTTGTAAAATTAAACTTCTTAAAGTATCAACAGATATATAAACAGTTAAAGTTAAATGAATTTGCGAAGAAAGAGAAACAAAACCTCTAAACCCTTTGATAACAAGGGATTGACAAATCCGCAAGGGGGGGTAAAATTGATTTATATGTTTGTTAAACGACATTTAATGTTTAAACCCGTTTAATTAAAACTATATTGAAAAACCCTTAAAGAAAATAATTTAATATGACAATAAATTACAAAAAGATAGAACAACTTTAATAACTGACGGAAAGAGAGAAAATTATGGCAAAAGCGAAAACTTTAAATATCACCGAAGTATTAAATGATACAAAAAGAAGTGCAAAAGGTTATTCGGCACTGAATTTGCCGGAGGAGTCAACATATTCGTACTCGATAAATAAAGAAGGATTGGTTATTAAAGATTCAGTAACAAATAAAACTCTTACGTTAACAAATTGGACGGGTATAAAAACAATTCAGGGAAATAACGTAAGCTCTCTTAGTGCAATAAATGATACTTTTAATTCCGGAAAAAGAACATATTCGGGTTCAAACTTCGGGGATATAATAAATGCACAAACGGTACCCGTAAAAACGGATAAAAAAGGAAAACCGACAGCAACGGGCGTAACGATAAAAACAGGTAACGGCGATGATGAAATCACGGGTTCAAAATTTAATGATACGATAACGGGCGGAGCAGGTAACAATATAATCAACTATAATGCGGGACAGGGAAATGATAAGATATATTTAAGCAAAAACGAAAACCTGACGTTGAATATAAAAGATGTGTCGGGAAGCACGATTTCGATAACGGATATCAGTTATGCGACAGTTAAAAATGATTTGGTAATAACAACAAAATACCAAGAGGACGGAGTTGAAAAAACAAGCACCTTGACACTGGTAAACTACGGGGAAAAAGAAACAGGTGCAAACGTAGTGATTAACGGAAAAAATCTGAAAGAGGAGTCAGAATTGGGTGTGATAAATGCCGCAAATTATTTTCAGATTGAAGGGAAAAAAGATAATTTAAGTTATTCCGGAACTGCATTGGCAGATAATATTGACGCAAGCGGAGTAACGTTGTACAAAAAAGTAAAAGTCGGCAAGAAATATGAACAGAGAGAGAAGGAAGCAGCCGATAAGGGATTATCATTGAACGGCGGAAACGGGAATGACAGTATAATCGGAAGTAAGTATTCCGATACAATAAAAGGCGGAGCCGGAGATGATACAATTAAGGGCGGAAAGGGAAATGATGTAATTACCGGCGGAACGGGTGCCAATACGATTATTTACGGGAAAGGTGACGGAAACGATATTATTAACCTTACAAAAGGTGAAAAATTCACTTTACAAATGACGGGATTAACAAAAGATGATTTAACTTATGAGTTTGTGAATAAGAATAAAGATTTAAGAATATATACAAGTAATCCGAAAGCTGATGAATATATAACAATCAAGAATTTTGGGGCAAAAGATGTAACAAATAATTCAAACCCCAAGAAGGGGATACCCGATACCGGTTCGGTAGAGTTGCAGGTCGGGGAAGAAACAATTGATTTAAGGGATGCAATAGTTGACGGGAAATATTTATACAAGAAAGAAGTAAGTACAAATTATACGGGTACTTGGTTAAATGATGAAATTGACGCAAGCGGAGTAACGTTGTACAAAAAAGTAAAAGTCGGCAAGAAATATGAACAGAGAAAGAAGGAAGCAGCCGATAAAGGATTATCTTTGAACGGCGGAAACGGGAATGACAGCATAATCGGAAGTAAGTATTCCGATACAATAAAAGGCGGAGCCGGAGATGATATTATAGAGGGCGGAACAGGCAATGATAAGTTGTATGGAGACGGCGGATACAATACCTTTATATTTAATAACGGCGACGGAGCCGATACGGTTTTTAGCGGAAAAGGCAAAGATACGTTGAAATTTACGAATACTCTTGCAAATGATATCAAATTTGAAAGAGGTAATACCCGAAAAAATAAATATGATTTAATTATTAAATACAACCATGATACAAATGGTCTTGCAAAAGATTCTGTTACGATAAAAAATTACTTTGATAAAAAAGGCAATCCAAATAATTCTGTTAAAGACATAGTAATTTCAGGACATAAATTCAATATTGAAGAATTCAGGTCGTTAGACAGTATTTTATCAAATTATGGAGATACAATAAATGGCACATCGGGAAATGATATAATTATCGGTTCAGGCAATACGTACCAACTTATATATGGTTACGGCGGAAATGATGTTATTTATGAAGGTAGTACCGGCTATTCCGAAATAAAGTGCGGAGATGGAGATGATACTATTTACGGACTACAACAATACGAAGACGCTCATAATTCTAGCAAATTTATAACCGGAAAAGGAAATAATACTGTATATTGCGGTGCCAGCCAATATATTTACCTTGGAACTGGTGATGATACGGTTTATCTGAACGGTTATGCAAATGTATTTGTATCGGGTAATACCTATAATCCACAACTCAGCAATAAAGAAGGAGGAAATGATACTTTCTTCTTTAGTGAAAATGCAGAGGGTTTCATCAGGATATTTGGAGCAATGTATGATGATTTAGTGGTAACAAGAGAGAACGGAAGTGATGACCTTGTAATCAATTATGGGGAACTCAGTTCAGTAACTTTAAAAGATTACTACAAATCCGGAAATGAAGATTTTGGCAGCTTCATTATATATGCCAAAAAGGAGGAATCCGGTGATGATCTTATTAATAAAACGGTTAGTGATATGATTATGGATAAAGGCGGAGTCGGCGATGATATTTATTATTCATATGTGACAGGCGGTAAGATAATAAATGATAAGGGCGGAAACGATATTTTGAATATCGATAGTGCTGAATCAAATCTTAAATTTATCTTTAATGTAAAGAATGATGGAAGTTTTGCCGAGGGTGAAGATAAATTAGTATTTGCTGATAATTCCGATTTTTATAATTGGATGAGTGGCAATACTATCAATGATTATTATTCTCTTACAATCAACGACTTTGATTCTATTGAAACAATAAAAACAAATGACGGTTATACAATAACAAGTGCAAAATTGAACGTAATTAAGGAACAGGTTGCAAATTGGTTGACTTCGGACGGAAGAAATTACGGGTCTGTTAATGATGCAATAACAAATAAAGATGAGAATTTGAGTCAGTTGATTCAAATATACACTGATGCCGGCAACTGGACGGCACCGACTCCGTAACATAATTACAATAAGAAAACAAGCCCGAAATAGGGCTTGTTTTTTATAAATGTTATGCGGTATTTTTTAAGTTCTTCAATAATTTCTTTAATTTCAATGTTTATATTTCAAAATTGTCTGTTTAACAATGGTTCCGGTATTTGTATGTTTAAAAAATCGGATTTTGAAATAATGGAATGTCGATTGGGATAACTTACGAAATAAAATTCAGTTTTACAAATTAACCATTTGACATATTTAGGTAAAAGATATTAATATATTCTTATGCAACAAATGAATGAACAATGATTATGCAAATTTTAAAAGCCAAAGAACTTTTTAATGACATTAAGAACATTGATAATCCTGAATTTGAATGTTCAAAAAATATTGTTCTTGATTTTTCTGATATAAAAAATATTGATTTAAAAGCAATTACAACTCTTTTAAATCTTCAAAAAGTTGCTATTTTAAATAATAAATCACTTTCTATCAGCAATGTTAATCCTGATGTAAGCAAAATGCTTGATGTTACGGGATTAAATAAAACTTTTGCAAATGTCGCAACAAACCCTATAAAAAGGCAATCATGATAATGCAGGGAAATTTCTATATTGTTGCAACTCCAATCGGTAACATTTCAGATATTACACTTAGGGCATTAGATATTCTTAAAAGTGTTGATTATATTGCTTGTGAAGATACAAGAGTAACTTCAAAATTGACTGAAAAATATGGGTTTACGGCAAAACTTTTTGACTGCCATAAATTTAATGAGAAAGAACGCAGTGAAAAAATAATTTCAATTCTAGATGAGGGGAAAAATATTGCACTTGTGTCTGACGCAGGAACTCCGCTTATTTCTGACCCCGGGAGTGTTCTTCTCCGTGAATTAAGTAAAAACAATATAAAAGTTACTTCTTTACCTGGGGCATGTGCCGTTACTGCGTTTTTAAGCCAAATTCCGAGAGATAATGAGGAGTATGCATTTATCGGATTTATTCCCCGTACGCAAAATCAACAAAAAGAAATTTTAGAAAAGTATAAATTCACAAATTGTGTATTTTATGAGTCTCCAAACAGACTTCTTGAAACCCTGAATAATATTTTGGCATTCTATGGCGAAAATCAAAAAGTAGCAATCGGTAGAGAGCTGACAAAAATCTATGAAGAAGTAAAAATAGGAACCGTAAAAGAAATTATAGATTATTATAGTGAAAATACGCTTAAAGGTGAAATTGTTGCAATGGTTTTTGCAAAGGAAAGCGAAAGTTTATCTGATGATTTATTAAAAGAAAAAATCAATACACTAAAAGCAGCAGGTTATTCGCAAAAAGATATTTCGGTAATTATTTCAAAACTTTATAAAGAGAATAAAAATAAAATTTATAAACTGGCACTTGAGTAGTTTATTTTTTAGAAACAAATTTATTCCCTCGAATATAAAATCGCCAAGGTAAATCAGCAGCTTGCTTAATGCCGATTCTTGTTGTTTGAACAATATCTTTATCTTCAATCTTCTCCCCAAATTCAAGCCACAAATCGGAGTTTTTGGTGCAAACATCTGTTTCGTTTAAATCTCGGGTAATATTAAGCTCTCTACATAGTTTTGCGGGTCCGTTTGTGTTTGTAAAATCACTATTTAACGGTTCTATTGCACGAATAAGTACCCCCGAGCCAAAACCTTCTTTCTCGGTTATTATATTTAAGCAATGGTACATTCCGTATGTAAAATAAACATAAGCAACTCCTGCCGATTTAAACATTGTAGAGGAGCGTTTTGTTACGCCGTTATAAGCATGGCAAGAGGGTTCTTCTTGCGTATATGCTTCCGATTCAACAATTTTGCCCTTAAAGATTTTTCCGTTCGATATTCTTCTGCATAATATACAACCTAGGATATTTCGTGCAACATCCGTTGTTTTTGCCTGATAAAAATTTTTACCTATTATTCTACCCATAATTTACTATTATGTTACAAATGCAACATTTTTGACATTACTGAACCGAATATCTTGCTTGTGCCCACGGATAACCGTTTAATAGTTGCCAGTTATCTTTTATTATCAACGCAGCACAGTAATTTCCATTTGTTTTTGCGTTGCAATTATTAATATTGTTCTCTGAAATAAGCTCCGAACGACTATATTCATGTCCCATTGGCAAAAATTGTCCGATATATTCAGGATTTGTATCATTTTGAATCCAATATTCAAACAGGAAAATATCTCTTGCGACAACGTTTAGTCGTTTTTTACCGTTCGTATCTATATAGAAATAAACAACTTTATAGTTTTGGGTTCCATTCGTCTGAATAGCAATAAATGTACCGTCGTTTAAGAAAAATCTTGTCCATGTTGAATTTAAAGATTTTTCGGTTCCGTCTAATTCTTTAAAGACGAAATTACATTGTCCGCTTGTTGAATTCTTACAATCCCTTGAAATTAGAAGTGAGGGTTTTAAATATTGTTCAAAAAATGAGTACGAATTATGTTCTCCGATTCCGTTTTCAACATCCCAATCAGAAACAGACCCCTCTCTTGCAACAGATGCAACTAATGCTTGAGAGAACGTGGAATAAGATTTTTTTAGCCTCACGACAGTTTGGTTTTTGTTATAATCCGCAACCATGGTACCTGTTGCAATAACAAATACAACGCCAACAATTACAAGTGCAATCAACATTTCGGACAAAGTGTTTGCCCTTTTCTTACCGCTAAAAAATCTGTTAAAACTCTTAATCAACTATTTCTCCGCTTTATAATTATCAGTTACACTAAAAAGTTCTTTTTTCTCTTCCTCATCAAGTACAACTAAAGGCAATCTTACATATTCGTTAATTATACCGAGTCGTGCAAGAGCAGCCTTTACAGGTACAGGATTTGGTGCCATAAATAATTTTCTGAATAACGGGTATAAATATAAATGCAGTTTTAATGCTTCTTTTACGTTTCCGTTTTTAAAGTTTGTAATCATTTCTTTGATTTTTTTACCCTCGATATGAGAAGCAACCGAAATAACACCGTGAACGCCAAGTGCTAACATAGGAAGAGTTAAGCTGTCATCACCTGAATAAATTGCAAAATCTTCGGGGCAAAGTTTCTTCATATCGCTTATTAAATCTAAATCCGAATTACTTTGTTTTACTGCAACAATATTTTTGAACTCGTGTGCAAGTTTTGCAATTGTTTTAGGCTGCATATCCACGCCTGTTCTGCCTTTTATATTATATAAAATAATCGGTAAATCAACTGCTTTTGCAATTGCTGAAAAATGTTCATACATACCTTTTTGAGAGGGTTTATTGTAATATGGTACAACCGTTAAAATTGCGTCTGCACCAAGTTCTTTTGCTCTCTTTGAAGATTCTAGTGCTGTTTGAGTGGAGTTTGAGCCTGCTCCCATTATAAGTTTTACTCTGCCGTTTACAACTTTTTTTACGAATTTAAAAAGTTCAACCTCTTCTTCGTGTGACAGAGTAGGCGTTTCACCTGTTGTTCCTGCAACCAATATAGCGTCACTACCTGTTTCTATAAGATGATTAACCAGTTTTTCCAATGCTTTATAATCAATTGATAAATCCTTATTAAAAGGAGTAATCATTGCTGTAATAACTTCACCTGCATTATATCTCATAACCGTACCCTCTTAAAAAACTTGCATTTCTATAACTTTTTCGGCAATTCTTACCGTATTTAAAGCTGCACCTATTCTCAAATTATCAGCAACACACCAGAAAGAAATTGCATTATCAAAAGCTATATCTTTTCTTATTCTGCCTACATATACAGGATTTGTACCTGCAGCCATAACTGCTGTCGGGAATTCATAATTTTCCGTATCGTCAATAACTTTTACGCCCCAAGCATTTTCTAGCAGTTCACGTGCTTTTTCGGGTGTAATCGGTTTTTCAAATTCAACTGTTACTGCTTCCGAGTGTCCTACAAATACAGGAACTCTTACTGCCGTACAAGAAATCGGAGTATTCGGGTTCAAATGAAGAATTTTTCTTGTTTCATTTGTAACTTTCATTTCTTCTTTTGTATAACCGTTGTCGCAGAATGAATCTATTTGCGGAATAACATTATAGGCGATAGGCTTTTTAAACACCTTGTTTTCAAAAGGTTTGTTTTCGTTTACAGCGATTGTATTTTCTCTTAGCTCATTAATAGCAGCCAAACCTGCACCTGAAACCGATTGATATGTGCTTACTATCATTCTTTTTATTGTTGCATAGTCATGCAAAGGTTTAAGAGCAAGCATTAATTGTGAGGTTGAACAATTTGGATTTGCGATAATTCCGTGATGTTTTCTGATATCTTCATCATTAACCCCTACTATTACGAGCGGAATATCCTTTTCCATTCTGAAAGCACTTGAATTATCAATATATACGGCACCTCTTTTTACTATTTCATGTGCCAATGCTAAACTTGTTGAACCGCCTGCTGAAGCTAAAACTATATTTACACCTTCAAAAGCGTAGGGGGTTGCTTCTATAACAGTATATTCTTTGCCTTTAAACGTAATTTTTTTGCCGGCACTTTTTTTGCTTGCAAAAAATTTTATATCTTCAAATACAACATTATTCTCTTCTAAAATTTCTAAAATGTGTCTTCCGACTACCCCTGTAGCCCCTAATACACCAATAACAGGTTTTCTCATACATATTTCCTTTTTCTACCTATATAATTATCCTAAAAACTCGTATTTTGTACAAGTATATGAATATTTATTAAAGAAGATTGTAAATAATTATTAACTTTTTAGAGAAAAAGACTAAAACTTGTTTGCATGTACTTTACGAAATTAAAAATCCGTTGTATAATTAACTTGTTATTAATGTTTCGGCTAGTGTAAATATTGCAAGTTCTTAAATCTTACTTTTAAACTTGCATTTTTTTTGCGAATTTTTAAATAAATATAAAAGCAGATTAGTTTGCACTGTGTAATAAAGCGTTTAAACGGGTTTAAAATTAGAATTATATTTTGTATTTGTTTTGTTATTTTCTACTCTAAGAGCCAAGATTTGTAGTGGCATGTAGGATGTTGATACCAATAACTGTTACTGCTTTTTATATCATTAGAAATCTAAAATGTCGGTTGGGCATACTTTCCTGATAAATATATCCCTTGCAATCATGAAACCGGTTCAGTGCGACATGTATTAAAGAATAATGATGAACTATCAGGCTTCATGTTATTACGGAAAATTAGAAAAACGAGTGTTAGCGTAGTTTTCAATCTGTTCAGAAACTCATTGTTTCTGAATTCTTACGAGGTATTAAATAAAAGGTATTGTCAGATTAGTAAATTTGACATTCAATTCAAGTTAAGGAAAATAATGTAACTAATTTCTTAACATGAACAATTTTAGAATATTCGTTTATGCTAAACTTTTAGTATGTTTACAGGCTTAATTGAAGAACAAGGAAATATTGCAGAGTTAAGGAGTTCGGCGAACGGAGTTGAGCTTAAAATTCAATGCAAAAAAATATTTGAAGATATCAAAAAGGGTGCAAGCATTTGTACAAACGGGGTTTGTTTGACTGTTACCGACTACGGAACTGATTATATAAAAGTCCAAGTCTCAAATGAAACTTTACGTGTTTCTAATTTTAAATTTTTAAAAATCGGGGATTTCGTCAATTTAGAACGAGCTTTAACCTTAAACAAAAGACTTGACGGACACATAGTTTCAGGACATATTGATTGCATTGCTGAATTCATAAATTCAAAAAATGACGGATTTTCAAAAGAATACTTCTTTAAACTTCCAAAAGAAGTTACAAAATATGTTATATATAAAGGCTCAATAGCTGTAAACGGGGTAAGTCTTACAGTTGCCTCGATAAATAATAATATATTCTCTGTAGAGCTTATTCCAACTACATTAAGAGAAGTAAATCTTGCTAATTTAAAATCAGGCGATATCGTTAACATTGAAACCGACATGTTCGCAAAATATGTTGAAAAAATTTTTAATTCAAAAGATAATACAAATAAAATAGATTACGGTTTTTTAGCCGAGAATGGGTTTGTGTAAAATGACAGAAATTAAATTTAATACGATAGAAGAAGCTATTGAAGATTTTAAAGCGGGAAAACCTGTTATTGTTGCAGATGATGAGGACAGAGAAAATGAGGGGGATGTTATTATTCCTGCACAATTTGCAACTCCTCAAATTGTAAATTTTTTAATTTCTCATTGTAAAGGTGTACTTTGTCTGGCTATGACAAGAAAAAAAGCTGATTCTCTCGGATTATCAGAAATGGTCAGTCATAGTACAGACCCTAAAGGGACAGCGTTTACTCAAAGTATTGATGCAACAAAAAAATATGGAATTACTACGGGCATAAGTGCTTTTGACCGAGCAAAAACAATTGAAGTTGCAGTTGCACCCGATGCAACCGCTTCTGATTTATCGCGTCCGGGGCATGTATTTCCTTTAATTGCTCGCTCAGGGGGTGTATTAGAAAGAGTTGGTCATACGGAATCCTCTGTTGATTTGGCTCGATTAGCAGGATTAACTCCGGCTGCGGTGATATGCGAAATAGTAAACGATGACGGAACTATGGCTCGACGTGATGATTTAATGATTTTTGCAAAAAAATATAATCTAAAATTTGTAACAGTTGCCCAGTTAATTGAGTATCGGTTGAAAAAAGAAATGTTTATTCAACGTGAAGCCGTTGCTAATTTACCGTCTGATTTCGGTAATTTCAAGGTTTACGGTTATGTTAATAAATTAGGCGGAGTTGACCAAGTTGCAATAGTTAAAGACGACGGAACAGACAAAATTCCTATGGTCAGAGTACATAGTGAATGCCTGACAGGAGATGTTTTCCACTCAAAACGCTGCGATTGCCAAAATCAATTGGAAGAAGCATTAAGGCTTATTGACGGCTACGGAAAAGGTGCATTAGTTTACATAAGAGGACACGAGGGAAGAGGAATCGGACTTGTAAATAAAATTAAAGCATACGTACTACAAGAACATGGTGAAGATACTGTTGAAGCAAACATTTCACTCGGATTTCAACCCGATTTAAGAAATTATGGTATCGGAGCTCAAATTTTAAGAGATTTAGGGTACACAAAATTTAAGTTAATAACAAACAATCCTAAAAAGATTGTTGCATTAAAGGGATACGGTTTAGAAGTGGAAGAAAGAGTTGCACTGAAAACACCGTTAAACAAATATAACGAAAGATACATCCATACAAAAGTGGATAAAATGGAACATTTAATTGATTTATAAAGAGAAGCATTATGTCAAATATAACAATATATAAGGTAGAATCATACAACAAAGCATATTCAAAAATTTTCTCGGGAGTTTATAATGATTTCCGTCAAAGAGCTTTTTATGACTACAATTTTGAACTTGAACCGTTAACGTATGAAAATTTTATAAACAGTATTGAAAAAGGAATACTAAGCTGCTTAATTCTTTTTGAAGATGATATTCCGACAGGATTTTTGGCTTATACCACTTTGATTTCAGAGTCTTTGGAATTAAACATTATTCATTGTATCGGCAATGAAAACTTAAATCAAAAAAGAAAACTTTTACTTGAAAAATTTCTGGAAATTAACAAACATATTACAAGAGAAAAAATTGTTACATACCCGATGCTGGGAAAACAATCTTCATTTGCCCAAGAAATAGGTGAATTCGGTTTTAAATGTGTAAATACTTCAGTAATGGCTTTTAATTTATCTGATATTACGGCAATAAATAAGTTAAAAGAGCTTTTAATTATTGAGCTTCCAAGAGATTATTCCGTAACAAATTGGAAAATGATGTACCAAAAAGAAGCGGCAGAGGTTGTTCATCAAGCGTTTAAAGATTCTTCCGATATTCTTTTTGACAGCAGGTTTGCAAGTGTAAAGGGCTGCAAAGATATAATCGAAAAAATTACGGAAAATATATACGGACAATTTTTACCGTCTATTACAAAAGTTTTATTGTATAAAAAACATCCGGTCGGTTTTTTATTTGCAAACCTTACGAATGAAAGAATTGCTAATATTCCTATTGCTGCAATACTGAAAAAACACAGAAATTACGGGTT